>NZ_JBNDJH010000012.1:0-208882 GCF_050434865.1 Pseudomonas silensiensis | reverse complement strand
AAGGGGTGGGACGAGAAGTCTCCCACGGTCTGTACTGGTCAGAGTCAGAATCGAGTCTGTAGTCCCACCCACCCCTTCAAGTCTAAACATACAAGCGAGCCTGCTCGCGATAGCGGTGTGTCAGTCGACAGTAATGCTGACTGACACACCGCTATCGCGAGCAGGCTCGCTCCCACAGTGGTTTCTGGCGTTCAGACTTTTGCGGGAATGACTTCCAAGACGCGAATAATCCCCGCCTCGGGATAATGCCAGCGCACATCCAGATCCCAGAATTGCGCGCCATATTCCCGCTCAGGCGTAGGAATCTGGTACGCCGGGCGTGGGTCTTGTGCCAGGCATTGCTCGATCAGCGCCACCAGCGGTTCTTCAAGGCGCTGAGCGTGGCTGTGAGCCTGTTGCAGTGCTGAATCCGTCCACTGCACGGGAATCAGCTGCGGCGCAGTGCTGGCAATGCTGTTGGAGGCTGTATCGATGATGTCGGCGTAAGGCACGTAGGGTTTGATGTCGAGAATCGGCGTGCCGTCCAGCAGGTCGATACCGGATATCCACAGGCGATTGGCTTCAACCTTGTCCAGCTTCACCACGGATTGGCCGATGCCATTGGGCCGATGCGTCGCGCGGGTGGCGAACACACCCATGGATTTGTTACCGCCGAGACGAGGAGGGCGGACTTTCAGCCGTGGCTTTTCTTCCAGCGCCTGGTGAAACAGGAACAGCAGCCACACGTGGCTGACCTGTTCCAGACCTTGCACCGCATCGCCCTGATCGAACGGCGCCACCAGTTCCAGTACGCCGCGAGCGGCCGGGGCCAGTTGTGGTTGGCGCGGGATCGCGAACTTCTCCTTGAAGCAGGAGCGCACGAAGCCGACGGGGGAGACGCTGTAGGTCATGGGTTTGGGGTCAGAGCGATTTGAGGGTGAGCATGATAACCCACCCAAAGATCGTTCAGAGACTGAACCCGCCATCCAGCGGAATGATGTTCCCGGTCATGTAAGCGCCGGCCGTACTCGCCAGACTGATCGCCAGCGCCGCCATCTCTTCCTCCCGGCCCCAGCGTTTCATTGGAATCAACGCCGTGTCGTCGGCCAACGCCTGCTCATCATTGCCGATGTGCTGCGTCATCTTGCTCGGAAAACGCCCCGGCGCGATGACGTTGACGTTGATGTGCTGGCTCACCAGCTCCCGCGCCAGAATCCGTGACAATTGATGCAGGGCAGCCTTACTTGGTCCGTAGGCATAAGCCTGTTCACCAAAGGAAGAAATCCCCGCCACCGAGCCGATATTGATAATTCGCGCCGGATTCGCGGCCGAACCAGCCTTACGCAGCAACGGCAAAAACTGCTGAATGCAGTTGAACACCGAGGTCACGTTAAGCTGCATGACCTTTTCCCAGCCCTTGACCGGGTAGCTCTCCAGCGGCGCACCCCACGTGGTGCCGGCGTTGTTCACCAGAATATCCAGCTGAGCGATCTGCTCGCCCAGTCGTGTAGCCAGTTGAAGTACACCTTCTTCGGTGGCCAGGTTGGCCGCCACTCCGTGGCAACGACCGAATGCGCTCAACTCGTCAGCCGTTTGCTGACAGGCTTCGGCATCCCGGGCACACACGTACACAGTGGCGCCGGCTTCGACAAAAGCCTTGGCGATCATTTTGCCGATACCACGGGTGCCGCCGGTCACCAGAGCGGTGCGGCCTTGCAGGGAAAAATACGGGTGCATGGCGAATCCTGAGAGCTGAGGGTCAATACACCCTAGTCGTCAGCCGCCAGAAGCGGAGCCACTATTTTTGCGAGGAATGAGGGTCTATACAGCCTGGCTTTGAGCCGCAGGTTTGCAGCTCAAGGCCAGCGGGCATTTACTGCGGGCGAACGCGCAGAGTCAGGCCCTTGAGGAAGTTGCGCAGCAACTGGTCGCCGCACGGGCGGTAGTTGGTGTGGCCGAACTTGCGGAACAGCGCGCTCAGCTCAGGCTTGGACACCGGGAACTCGGAGGCCTTGAGGATGGCGTGCATGTCGTCTTCTTTCAGTTCGAAAGCCACACGCAGTTTCTTCAGGATGATGTTGTTGGTCACCGGCACTTCGATCGGCTGCGGCGGACGGCTTTCGTCCTTGCCGCGCTTGAAGATCACCAGGCCATCGAGGAAATGCGCAATGACTTCATCCGGGCAGCGTACGAAGCCTTCCTCGTCTTCCTCTTTCTTGTCGAGGTACGTCACCAGGTCTGCCAGGGCCACGTCCATGCCGCCGAGCTTGATGATCTCGATGACTTTCTTGTCGCTGATGTCGAGCATGTAGCGCACGCTGCGCAGTACGTCGTTATGAATCATGGTGTGCAATCCTGATATTCAGCAGTGGGCGCCGCGTCAACAGCGGCGCCAAAATGTGTGGCGGCGTGAAAAGTCTTAGAACTTCTCTTTGCCGGACAGGTAACGCCATTGGCCCAACGGCACTTTGCCGATGGACACGCCGCCAATGCGGATGCGGCGGATGGCGACAACCTTCAGGCCTACGGCCTGGCAGAACAGGGCGATGACGCCCGGTTGTGGGTTCTTCATCGCAAAACGCAGGCGGTTTTCGTTCTGCCAGCTGGCTTTGACCGGCGGCAGTTCCTTGCCCTTGTAGGTCAGGCCGTGGTTCAGGCGGTTGAGGCCGTGAGCTACCATGTCGCCTTCAACTTCGACCACATACTCTTGCTCGATCTTGGCGGAGTCGGCAGTGAGTTTGCGCAGGATCTTCCAGTCCTGGGTGAACACCAGAAGACCGCTGGCGTTGGCTTGCAGGTCGGTGCTGGCGGTCAGGCGCAGGAAGTGGCCTTTGAGCGGACGTTTGCTGAAGCGGTGTTCTTCGCTCAAGGTCTCGGCGCTGATCGTTGCCATGGCCGTTTCCGCATCCATACCCGCCGCAACGTTGAACAGGATGGTCACCGGCTCCGGCGCAGTGGCCTTGGCCTCCGGGTCGAGCTCGACTTTCTGGTTCTCGACCTTGAACTGCGGCTCGTCGATGACTTCACCGTCCACGGTGACCCAGCCGCCCTCAATGAACAGCTCAGCCTCCCGACGGGAACAGCCGACGAGTTCGATGAGGCGTTTGGAGAGACGAATCGGGTCAGTCATGACAGGGCCGTAACAAAAAAGGGGTGGGCATTGTACCTGCGTGGCGCCGGTTAATCCCGGTTCCATTTGCGCCGCGTGGCTTTTTGTAGGAGCGAGCCTGCTCGCGATAGCGGTAGTTCAGTCAATTTATCTGTTGACTGACACACCGCTATCGCGAGCAGGCTCACTCCTACACTGGATCCGCGTTGTGTCAGCCGTGTTGTGAGCATTGTTGATTTTGGCGCAAACGCATGTGCAGCAGCGGATAAGGCTGGCCCATGCCATCGACTTCCGAGCGGCCAATCACCTCAAAGCCCTGCTTGAAGTAGAACCCCAGGGCCTGCGGGTTCTGTTCGTTGACGTCCAGTTCGTCGGCATTCAGATGTTCCATCGCATAGCGCAGCAACTGCTTGCCCAGGCCCTGGCCGCGGTGAGCCGGGTCGATGAAGAGCATTTCGATCTTGCCCGCCGCGACCCCGGCGAACCCGGTGATGCGCTGGCGCGGGTCTTTGGTGCAGATCAGCATCACCGCATCGAGATAGCGGGTCAGCACCAGGTTCTTCAGCAGTTCGATGTAGCTGTCCGGCAGAAAGTCATGGGTGGCGCGCACCGAGGCTTCCCAGACTTGAGTGAGCTCTTGGTAGTCGCTCTGTTTCGGCGTGTGGATGACCGAATGTTGGCGCATGGCCGGCTGCCCCTTTTGCAGTTGATGATGCGAATCCTTTCTCCCACAAAACGATAGACGTAAAAAAGCCCCGCATCTCGTCAAGAGAGCAGGGCTTTTCGTATTTTTTGCGTTTAGATCTGTTCAGCCCACAGGTCGTATTCGTCGGCGTCGGTCACTTTGCACCAGACTTTATCGCCTGGTTTCAGGTTGCTGCCGTTGTCGATGAACACATTGCCGTCGATTTCCGGGGCATCGAAGAAGCAGCGGCCAACCGCGCCTTGCTCGTCGACTTCATCGACCAATACTTCGATTTCACGGCCAACGCGCATTTGCAGGCGAGCCGAGCTGATGGCCTGCTGGTGCGCCATGAAGCGATCCCAGCGGTCTTGCTTGACGTCGTCCGGCACGATGGCCGCGTCCAGCAGGTTGGCCGGTGCGCCTTCGACTGGCGAGTACTGGAAGCAGCCGACGCGGTCCAGTTGTGCCTCGGTCAGCCAGTTCAGCAGGTACTGGAAGTCTTCTTCGGTTTCGCCAGGGAAGCCGACGATGAAGGTCGAACGGATGATCAGGTCCGGGCAGATTTCGCGCCAGTTCTTGATGCGCGCCAGGGTCTTGTCTTCGAAGGCCGGGCGTTTCATCGCTTTCAGGATTTTCGGGCTGGCGTGCTGGAACGGGATGTCCAGGTACGGCAGGATTTTTCCGGCGGCCATCAGCGGAATCAGCTCGTCGACGTGCGGGTACGGGTAAACATAGTGCAGACGAACCCAGACGCCGAGCGTGCTCAGGGCTTCGCAGAGTTCGGTCATGCGGGTTTTCACCGGCGCGCCGTTCCAGAAACCGGTGCGGTACTTCACGTCGACGCCGTAGGCGCTGGTGTCTTGCGAGATCACCAACAGCTCTTTAACGCCAGCCTTGACCAGGCGCTGAGCTTCGTCGAGCACGTCACCAACCGGGCGGCTGACCAGTTTGCCGCGCATCGACGGGATGATGCAGAAGCTGCAACTGTGGTTGCAGCCTTCGGAAATCTTCAGGTAGGCGTAGTGGCGCGGGGTCAGCTTGATGCCTTGCGGCGGCACCAGGTCGATCAGCGGGTTGTGATCCTGACGCGGCGGCACGGCGTCGTGCACGGCGTTGACCACTTGCTCGTATTGCTGCGGACCGGTCACGGCCAGCACGCTTGGGTGTACCTTGCGAATGTTGCCTTCTTCGACGCCCATGCAGCCGGTCACGATGACCTTGCCGTTTTCCTTGATGGCTTCGCCGATCACTTCCAGAGACTCAGCCTTGGCCGAGTCGATGAAGCCGCAGGTGTTGACCACCACGACATCGGCGTCCTCGTAAGTGGACACAACGTCATAGCCTTCCATGCGCAGCTGGGTAAGGATGCGCTCAGAGTCGACCAGTGCTTTGGGGCAACCCAGGGATACGAAGCCAACTTTTGGATTGGCCGGCGCAGGAGTGGTGGACATGTCTAACCTCGGTATTTGTGACGCCTCCAGCCGAAGACGGCAAGGCGACAGACGGGCGCTTGGCGTCCTGCCTCGTGAATACGCTGCTTTTTGACGAGTGACTGTTGTTGCCAGGCAAGGCGCCGCGCCGAGTCATAGCTTGCTATGGCGAGAAGCGGCAACGCAGTATGGCAACAACAGGCGCCGTCAAAAAACAGCAGTATTCGCGAGGCAGGACGCTTAGCCTCTGATCAAAAAGTGCGCAATTCTAGCGATGAGAGGCGCACTTGACCAGCTTTATGCAGGGAAATACGACGAGTGCTGCGCTATGCTTCGCGCCTTTACGCTTTACCGATTTTTTACAGTCAACAAAACGTCTGTAACAGTAAGTAAAACAGCGCATGCTGCACGGCAAAGCATAGTGCTTCTTCCAAAGAAGTCCGGTCTGGGTAGTAGGAGTGGTGGATGGGTCAGGCAAGTAGTCAGGCGGCAGGCGCCGAGCATTCGGCGGCAAAGCCGATCGGCATGCTGGTCGCGGCGGTCGGGGTGGTTTATGGCGATATCGGCACGAGCCCGCTGTACACCCTCAAAGAAGTGTTTTCCGGTGGCTATGGCGTGCCCGTCAATCATGACGGGGTGCTGGGGATTCTGGCGCTGATCTTCTGGTCGCTGATCTGGGTTGTGTCGATCAAGTACATGATGTTCGTACTTCGCGCCGACAACCAGGGCGAAGGCGGGATCATGGCCTTGACCGCCCTCGCTCGGCGGGCTGCGGCCGGGCATCCGAAGTTGCGCACTCTGCTGGTGGTCTGCGGGCTGATCGGCGCAGCGCTGTTCTATGGTGACAGCATGATCACGCCGGCGATCTCTGTGCTCTCGGCGATTGAAGGCCTGGGACTGGCTTTCGAGGGTATCGACCATTGGGTAGTGCCACTGTCGCTGATCGTGCTGGTGGCGCTGTTCCTGATTCAGAGTCATGGAACCGCGCGGATCGGCATCCTGTTCGGGCCAATCATGGTCACCTGGTTTGTGGTGCTGGGGGCGCTGGGTGTCTACGGCATCATGCAGCATCCGGAAGTGTTGAAAGCGATGAACCCGGTGTGGGGCGTACGCTTCTTCGTTGTGCACCCGGGCATGGGCGTGGCGATTCTCGGCGCGGTAGTGCTGGCCTTGACCGGTGCCGAAGCGCTGTACGCCGACATGGGCCACTTCGGTCGCAAGCCGATTGCCCGTGCGTGGTTCATCCTCGTGCTGCCGGCGCTGGTGTTGAACTACTTCGGCCAGGGTGCGCTGCTGCTCGGTGATCCGGAGGCCGCGCGCAACCCGTTCTATCTGTTGGCACCGAGCTGGGCGCTGATTCCATTGGTAGGATTGTCGACCATGGCCACGGTGATTGCCTCCCAAGCGGTGATTTCCGGTGCGTTCTCCCTGACCCGTCAGGCGATCCAGCTCGGTTACATTCCACGCATGCACATTCGGCACACCTCCAGCGCCGAACAAGGCCAGATCTACATTGGCGCGGTGAACTGGGCGCTGATGGTCGGCGTGGTGTTACTGGTGCTGGGTTTCGAATCTTCCGGCGCTCTGGCTTCGGCCTACGGCGTGGCAGTGACCGGGACCATGCTGATGACCAGCATTCTGGTGTCGGCGGTGATACTGCTGCTGTGGAAATGGCCTCCGGTCCTCGCGGTTCCGGTGTTGCTTGGATTCCTCTTGGTAGACGGTGTGTACTTCGCCGCCAACGTGCCGAAAATCGTGCAGGGCGGTGCGTTCCCGGTGATCGCCGGTATCGCCCTGTTTGTGCTGATGACCACCTGGAAGCGCGGCAAGCAACTGCTGGTCGATCGTCTCGACGAAGGTGGATTGCCGCTGCCGATCTTCATCAGCAGCATCGCCGTACAACCGCCGCATCGCGTCCAGGGCACCGCCGTGTTTCTGACCGCGCGCCCGGACGCCGTGCCCCATGCGCTGTTGCACAACCTGCTGCATAACCAGGTGCTGCACGAGCAAGTGGTACTGCTGACGGTGGTGTATGAAGACATCCCGCGGGTGCCGACATCACGGCGTTTCGAGGTGGAATCCCACGGCGAAGGCTTCTTCCGGGTGATCCTGCACTTTGGCTTCGTCGACGAGCCGGACGTGCCGCAAGCGCTGAAGCTGTGTCATCTCGATGACCTGGATTTCAGCCCGATGCGCACCACCTACTTCCTCAGCCGCGAGACGGTCATCGCCTCCAAACTCGAAGGCATGGCCCGCTGGCGCGAAGCGCTGTTCGCCTTCATGTTGCAGAACGCCAACGGCAATTTGCGCTTCTTCAATCTGCCGCTGAACCGGGTGATTGAACTGGGGACGCAGGTGGAGATGTAAGCAACATCCAAAAGCCCCCGTTGCCGAAAGGCGGCGGGGGCTTTTTTGTGGCCGGTGTCTCGGCGCCATTAGTTGCGTTCAGGCCGTTGTTTTTTAGATTCTGCTTTTGTCCGAGTTGGTGGCGGCGTCAGTACCTTCACCACATCATCAATTATTAGATTTACAAATTGTTCGGTTCGTTTTTGTAGGCGTGAAACACGCAGGTTGATCAGTTAGCATTTTTTGCAGCTTGCTGTATGTCGAATTCAACGCAATACTCTGCGTAGAACTGTGTGTTCAAATTTGCATGATTGTGTAGAGAGGTGAGTATGACGGCATTACTGGAGCGTGCTGACCAAGCGATATCGGTGACTGCAATGGTCAGGGGGTTCAGCGCAAGGCTCAAAGAAATTTCCAGCCGAGCCACCGAGCGGCTGGTCATTTTCAAGGACAATCAGCCAGCAGCGGTCATTATCAATGTCGATGCATATCAGGAAATGCTCGATGAACTTGAAGATCTGAGGGTTGAAGCAGCCGCTCGGGAGCGACTGATCGGTTTTGATCAGAGCAAGGCAATCAGCCACGACGATTTGCGGGCGCGGTACGCCAGGAAAGACTAAAGGAGCTGTGGATGGTTTGGGGCGTTATCTATCATCCGGAGGTTCAGAAGGATCTGGATCTGCTGGGAGCTGTAGCGGCGAACCGCATTCTTGATGTCATCGAAGAGCGGATTATCAATGGTGAGCCGGATAAGAGCGGCAAGCCCCTAAGAGCCAGCCTTGCAGGCTGTAGACGGATTCGAACAGGCGACACGCGAATTGTTTATCGAGTCGATGGCCACGCAATACAGGTATTGATCGTTGCCGTTGGTGCTCGACGTGACGAAGAGGTCTACGGCGCGGCAGAACGTCGTCTCTAACCAAAAAGCCCCCGCTACCGTAAGGTAACGAGGGCTTTTTTTTCAGCGGTACTCAGATCACTCTTGAGCCGCCGTCTCCTTCGCTTGACGCTTCTCGATCACATCCACCAATCGCTGCGCCAGGGCCGGGTAGTTCTCGTCGAAGTGATGACCGCCAGGCAATTTCATCGCCTCGCCCACGGCGGTCTTGTCGGTGCAGCCGCTCTCGTCGACTTCTTCTTCACCGTAGATGCACACCACTTTCTCCGGCGGCAGCTTGGCCATTTCCGGGCCGGTGGCGGCTTCTTTGCCGGCGTTGCCGAGCCAGCCTTCGACTTCGATTTCGAAGCTGCCGGTGCGGGCGAAGGCCAGCAGGATGATCGCATCGACCCGTTGTTGTTCCGATGGCTCCAGGCGGTTGTAGATGGCGGGCAGGACGTCGGCGCCGAACGAGTAACCGGTCAGGATGAAGCGCTTGGTGCCCCATTTCTGCCGGTAGTGCTGCATCAGTTCGGCGAGGTCCAGGGCGCTTTGCTCGGGGCTCTTGTGCTGCCAGTAGTAGCGCAGGGTGTCGATGCCGACGACCGGGTAGCCGATCTTGGCCATCTCGCCCGCGACGTCGCGGTCCAGGTCGCGCCAGCCGCCGTCACCGGACAGGAACAGGGTCACGGTGTCCTTGGCTTGGCCGGCGGGCACTTCGACCACCGGGATCTGCAGGCCGCCAGCGGCTTTATCGCCACCGACGAGGATCTTGCGCAGTTCGTTGTTCAGCACTTGCGGCAGGTTGATGTCGTAGTCGCTGATGCTGGTTTCGGCGTTGGGTTGATCGCGCACAAAACCGGCGCTGGTGTCGTCCGGGTTGTCGTTCCAGGCCACCAGCCAGTGCCCGTGGGCGGCACTTTTTGGTAGCAGGTGCGTGCAGCCGGGTTTTTCCAGGGCCAGGTCCACCGAGACGGCTTGAGCCTTGTCGTCCTTCTGCTCGGACAACCAGCGCCACGCCAGCACGGCGCCAGGGCCGATGCCGCTGACCAGGGTCGCCGGGCCTTTGAGCTCTCTCAGGGCCGATTGCAGGGCGCGACTTTGCAGCAGGCAGTCTTTGGGCAGGATCACCTGAACAATCTGCGCCGAACCGCTGCGGCTCAGGGTCATCAACTGTTTGTTACTGAGCTTCTGGTCTTCATTGACCGCCACCAGCACCTGGGCGCGTGGCGTGTTGCCGGGGATGACACGGGTCATCGCGGCGCCATCGGCCGGCGTCAGCTGTTCGAGGGTCGGTTCGGGTGCCGGGCGTTTCAGGTACCAGTAGCCGCCACCGACAATCAGGGCCAGGACAACCAATGTGCCCAGTACGTACCGCAAGGAGCGTTGAATCATCAGCGTTTCACCAATCCAGTCAAGCCGCCTGCAATCAGGGCAGCAGTATCGGCCAGGGCAACCAGCGGATCGAGTCCGGCGGGCACGGCCATATAACGGGGTTCCCAGTCAGGCTGGAATTTGTCTTTGAAGCGACGCAAGCCTTGGAAGTTGTAGAGCTGCTCACCACGGCGGAAAACCATCGAGCCCAGACGCTGGGTCAGTGGTGCGCCACGACGGGGTTGTAACCCCGACAACGGCACCATGCCCAGGCTGAAACGCGCGTATCCATGATTTTTATAATGTTGGATCAGACCGACCATCATGAACTCCATGGTCAGCTTGGGGGCGTCCGGGTGCGCGCGCATCAGGTCGAGGCTGGCCAGGTCATGGCCGTAAGTCTCGAGCAGGTTGGCGAACGCCACCGGGCGCCCTTCGAAACGAATCACCGCGACGCGGAAATGCTTGAGGTAATCATCACTGAAACGGCCGAGCGAGAAGCCTTTCTCACGCACGTTCTTGCCGGTCAGCCAGGCATCGGAAATTACCTTGAGCTCGTCCATCGGCGCTTGTCCCGGATCAAAGATCTCCAGCGACAGGCCATCGCGAGTGCCGCGGTTCCAGGTGTAGCGCAGGTCTTTCATCTCTTTGCCTTTGGCCTCGAGATCAAAGCGAAGCAGATCGACCCGGGCTTCTTCGCCGAGCTTGATCGCGGTCAGGCCGATGTCCATGTAGTACGGCAGGTTCTCGGCGCGCACTTGATAGAACACAGGGCGGGCGTGGTGGATGTCGCAGAGGTCGCGGAACTGCCAGATCATTTCCGCCCGTTGCTGGGTTGGACCGATCGGGTCATACAAGGCCACCAGGCTGCGACCACGACGTGCGTACATCAGGAACGCCTGGTCGTTGGGGTGGAACAGCAGCGCCTTGTCACCGGTCAGGGCGAGGCCGCCATCCGGTTGTGCGGAGGCCATCAGGATCTTTACCGCGCGGTCCAGTTCATCGGGTGTTGGCAGATGGATCACCGGGCGCGCGGTGCGCAGCAGCCAGGTCAGGGACACCACCACCAGCAGCACGGCGGCGCCGAGCAGCGAGCGCAAGCCACGCGGGGCATCGGCGTCGAGGGTGAACTGCCACCAGAGCTGATGGCTGTACGGAACATCCTGATAGGCGAACAGCAGCAGCCAGATCGACGCGCCGAGTACGCACAGGCTCGCCACCAGATACAACGGCGAGAACGGCACCTCGGTCAGACGGCTGGGGCGATAGAACGAGCTGCGGAAAACCCCCAGCAGGCTCGCAGTCAGGGTCAGCAAGCAGGCTTCTTCCCAGTCGAAGCCCTTGAGCAGCGAGAGCAAAGCGCCGACCAGCAACAGAATGGTGGTCAGCATCCACGCGGCGGACAGCCGACGGCGCAAGCCTTGAGCGAGCAGCAGGCAGAGGACGCCGGCCAGGCTGGCGCCGAAGTGCGAGGCGTCGACCAGTCGGTGCGGAATCAGAAAACCGATGTGTTCCAGGCGGGTGTCGATTTCCGGGGTCACGCCGGAGAACAGCAAAACAACACCGGACAGGAACACCAGTACCGAGAGGATCGGCGCGGCCAGACCGGAGGCTGCGCGCAGTGTCTGGCGTGTCTGAAACAGGCGCTGACCTTCGTTGATCAGCAAGAACACGCACGCCACCAACAAGGGCAGCACCACATAGATCAGGCGATAGAGCAGCAGCGCGGCGGCCAGTGGGGCAGCGCCGAGTGTGTCGGCGAAGGCGGCCAGCAGGATCGCTTCAAATACGCCGACACCGCCGGGCACATGGCTGAGCACGCCAGCGGCCAGGGCCAGCAGGTACACCAGCAGGAACGCGCCGAAGGGCGGTGCTTCCGGCAGCAACAGATAGAGCACGGTCGCAGCGGCGGCCACGTCCAGGGCGGTGATGATCAGTTGCAGGAAGGTCAGGCGACGGCCGGGGAGGCGCAAGGTGCGGCGCCCGACCTTGACCAGCAGGTTGTCCGGGGAAGGCTGGTCCGGAAGGCGACGGCGGTAGATGCCGATGGCCAATACGCTGAAGAGCAGTAAGACGGCGGCGGCGACAATCCCCAGCAAACCTTCGGACAAACCCAAGGCAGCCGAGGCAGCCGGGAGGTTGCTGAGGGTCGCCAGGGCAGCCAAGGGAGGCAGGGCGCAGCCGAGCGAGAGGCTGGCGAACAGCGTCATATGAGCAACGTCCGAAGCCCCCAGGCCATGACGCGCATATAAACGGTAACGAACCGAGCCCCCCGAGAGCATCGACAGGCCGATGGCATTGCCGATGGCAAATGCGGTGAATCCGCCCAGGGCCAGGATTCGCGGCGCCAGTGTCACGCCCGCGTAGCGGCTGGCTGACCATTCGTAGCCCAGCAGGATAATGAAGCCGACCACAGTCGCGGCCAGCGCGCCCAATAGTGCCGGTTTCGGAACGTCGAGAATCGAGTCGTGCAAAGCGTACAGGTCGAGTTCGCTCAGCAGGTGGCGACAGGCAATCAGCGCGATAGCGAACAACAGCAGAGTGACCGCCAGGCCGATGGGCTGACGATATTTGCTGACCAGATCCAGCAAGCGCAAACGCTCGGCCTTGATCGGTTGTGTCGCTGTGACGGTGTCTTGTGGATCAGACGAGTTGGCGCGCATCAATCACCTCTTGGATTGTGCGCGACAGGATGGGGGTATCCAGCCAAGTTACCAATCCCTGTAGAAAAAAATAATCACAAATATTAACGCCTCTCACCGGGTAGCGGCGATGGCATGTCATCCGTCGTAGAGGGTTCTGTCTGTGGCTCAGCATAGTCTGGGCTCAGAGTATTGGGGATCCCGAACGGCTCGCTACACAGTGGCAGATCATTGTTGCGAAAGGACTTTTTCAACAGATACAAAAAAGGCCACTCTTTCGAGTAGCCTTTTTTGATGTTTGGTTGCGGGAGCCGGATTTGAACCGACGACCTTCGGGTTATGAGCCCGACGAGCTACCAGACTGCTCCATCCCGCGTCTGTGTGGCGGCATTCTACAGGCGAACGCTGGACTGTCAACCGTTAATCCGGAAAGGGGTCAAATAAGCGTAACTGAGCGGCGAACGGTCGCGAGGGAGACTTAAGTTTCGGAATCAGAACGATTTCTCATTTCTGCGCCGTCAGACGTGCCCGCTCGTTTCCATGCTCATTTTTTACAAAAGAGACGCGCACAAAAAAGGCCACTCTTTCGAGTAGCCTTTTTTGATGTTTGGTTGCGGGAGCCGGATTTGAACCGACGACCTTCGGGTTATGAGCCCGACGAGCTACCAGACTGCTCCATCCCGCGTCTGTGTGGCGGCATTCTACAGGCGAACGCCGGAGTGTCTACCGTTAATCCTGAATAAGGTGAAATAAGCGTAAATGAGCGGCGGACGGTGGCGGGGGAGACTTAAGTTTCGGAATCAGAACGATTTTTCAATCCTGCACCGTCAGCCGTTACCCGCTCTTTTCTATCTCGTGTTTACAAAAGAGACGCGCACAAAAAAGGCCACTCTTTCGAGTAGCCTTTCTTGATGTTTGGTTGCGGGAGCCGGATTTGAACCGACGACCTTCGGGTTATGAGCCCGACGAGCTACCAGACTGCTCCATCCCGCGTCTGTGTGTCGGTATTCTACAGAGGATCGACAGGCTGTCAACCTTCAATCCAGAGAAAACCTCTTCCTGTTCAATCGCTTAGCTTGAAAATAGGGCTGGATGATTGGCTGTAAGGCCGACGTGGCAAGGCTTTCAGTTTTATCGGGTGAAGCTTTTCGATTAAGAAAATAAATTCATCGGCACTTTTCCTACATGTAGAAAAGAACATTCAGAGTACTGGTGCTATATACAGGTGTCAGTGAGATACTGCCGATCTGACTTGCCAATACGCCATTTCTTCACCATGAACACTGCATTTATATGACGCAGCGAAAAATCATCCACGTCGATTGTGACTGCTTCTACGCCGCCATCGAGATGCGTGATGACCCGCGCCTGGCCGGAAAACCTCTGGCAGTGGGCGGTTCTGCGGATCGACGTGGCGTGATCGCTACCTGCAATTATGAAGCACGGGCTTATGGGGTGCGCTCGGCCATGTCTTCCGGACATGCCTTGAAACTGTGCCCGGACCTGACCATCGTCAAGCCGCGCATGGAGGCCTATAGAGACGCCTCCAAGGAAATTCACACGATCTTTCGCGATTACACCGACTTGATCGAGCCGCTTTCACTGGATGAGGCCTACCTCGATGTGTCGGACAGTGCGCATTTCGGTGGCAGCGCCACGCGAATTGCCCAGGACATTCGCCGTCGCGTCTCTAATCAACTGCACATCACCGTTTCGGCTGGGGTGGCGCCGAACAAGTTTCTGGCCAAGATCGCCAGCGACTGGAAGAAGCCCAATGGCTTGTTCGTCATTACACCGGATCAGGTCGAGGATTTTGTCAGTGGTTTGCCGGTGAGCAAGTTGCACGGCGTTGGCAAAGTGACCGCAGACAAATTAGGCAGGCTCGGCATCGTCGATTGTTCGCATCTGCGCGAATGGGACAAGTTGGCGCTTGTGCGCGAATTCGGCAGCTTCGGTGAGCGACTCTGGAGCCTGGCCCGAGGGATTGATGACCGGTTGGTGCACAACGACAGTCGTCGGCAGTCGATCAGTGTCGAAAACACCTACGACGTCGACCTGCCGGATCTGGTGAGCTGCCTCGATAAATTACCCGAGCTACTGGAAACCCTGGCTGGCCGCATGGCGCGAATCGACAGCAGCTATCGACCGGGCAAACCGTTCGTCAAAGTGAAATTCCATGACTTCACCCAGACCACTCTTGAGCAGGCCGGGGCAGGGCGGGATTTGGGGAGCTATCAGTTGTTGCTGACCCAGGCGTTCAATCGCGGCGGGAAACCGGTGCGGTTGCTGGGGATTGGGGTAAGGCTGGAGGATTTGCGGGGCGGGTTTGAGCAGCTTGAGTTGTTTGAGCGTTGAGACCTGAAAGCAAAAGATCGCCCATATAGACGATCTTTTAAGGGGCCTTAATTCGGTCCCGGATCCGCGACCAGTCGCCCGGCATTCTTGGTCAATGACTTGAGGAATTCGGTCTGCAGTTCGGGATCGTTGCGCGTCAGTTCGATCAGGCTTTGTTCCAGCTCAGTGGCTTCTTCTTCCAGGCCCAGTTCCGACAAACGTTTGACCCGGTGTACCCACTGGCTCACTTCGTCGTCTTCAAGATCGTCGTAAATCAGCCCATGAGCTTCGAGCAGCTTGCCGCGCAAGGAGCTACTGACCGCCAGGGACGAATCGGTGTGCACATTGTCCTGAGCATTCTGGACACTGATCAGCAGCCGGCTCAGATGATTGATGTCATGTTCGGCGAACGGGCTGTCCAGCAGGTTCACGCGCAATACACCGTTTTTGTCGGTGCTCATCTCGAACGTTTCCTTGCCGGCCTTGACCTCAACCGGACGCTCGCTCCATGGAAGGCTCGAGTATTCGGTGCGCTTGTCGAGCTGAACCTCGTCAATGCCCGCCAGGTTCTGTTGTGCGCGACCATGAGACTGCGTGTTCATGAACGGGTTGAGCCCGGCGAAACCGTAGCTCAACCAGTCTTTCGTCACACTGTCCGGCAGGGTGCCGAGGGCGAACACGTTGACCACGTTCGCACCGACACCGGCCACCACGGCCACCGCACCCAGCGGAATCTCGTAAGCCTCCCGCCAGGGTTGGTAAGGCGTATAGCGATCGTAGTGACGCGTGACTTCGAATTCGGTGACTTCGAACGTCTTCTGCTCGTGGATCTTCACCCGACGTTGCGGCAGCTCAAGCACCTTTGGCTCGCCGACATCAATCTGCAGGCTGTGATCGAGCAATTTACGCTCGACACGTTCCTCGTGCTCGCTGCGTTGTGACATGTGATTGGCACAGCCGCTGACCAGCAGGGTGCCGCACAGGGCGGCACCACCGAGGCCTAAGGTGTTTCGCTTGAACATGACTTCTCTATCTGGTGTCAGCGGCGGATACGGGACTGAAGGAAGGACAGCACGTCTGCGACCGGCAGCGCTTGCGCTTCGGGCTCGGTGCGGCTCTTGTATTCAAGATTGCCTTCGGCGAGGCCGCGGTCACTGACCACGATCCGGTGAGGAATGCCGATCAGCTCCATGTCCGCGAACTTGATGCCCGGGCTGGTTTTCTTGTCGCGGTCGTCCAGCAGTACTTCGAAGCCGGCGGCAGTCAATTGTGCATACAGCTTGTCGGTGGCTTCGCGAACCTGTTCGGTTTCGTAGCGCAGCGGTACCAGCGCGACCTGGAACGGGGCCAGCGTGTCACTCCAGATGATCCCGTTGGCGTCGTTGTTCTGCTCGATGGCCGCAGCCACCACGCGGGAAACGCCGATGCCGTAGCAACCCATTTCCAGGGTCACTGGCTTGCCATTCTCGCCCAGCACTTCGCACTTCATCGCTTTGCTGTACTTGTTGCCCAGCTGGAAGATGTGCCCGACTTCGATGCCGCGCTTGATTTCCAGGGTGCCCTTGCCATCCGGGCTCGGGTCGCCAGCGACCACGTTGCGCAGGTCGGCAACGGTTGGAACCGGCAGATCACGCTCCCAGTTCACGCCGAAATAGTGTTTGTCATCGATGTTTGCACCGATGCCGAAGTCGCTCATCAGCTCGACGGAACGGTCGATGATGATTGGCAGCGGCAGGTTCAACGGGCCGAGGGAGCCGGCACCGGCGCCAATGGCGTCGCGCAGTTCGGCTTCGGAGGCCATGACCAGCGGGCTGGCAACGCCAGGCTGGTTGCCGGCCTTGATTTCGTTCAGCTCGTGGTCGCCACGGATGATCAGTGCAATCAGCTTGCCTTTCTCTTCAGCGTGAACCACGAGGGTCTTGATGGTCTTTTCAATCGGCAGGTTGAAGCCTTCGACCAGTTGCGCAATGGTCTTGGCGTTCGGCGTGTCGACCAGACGCAGCTCTTCGGCAGGTGCGGCGCGGGAAGTTTCGCGTGGCACGGCTTCGGCTTTCTCGATGTTCGCCGCGTAGTCGGAACCGTTGCTGAAGACGATATCGTCTTCGCCGGATTCGGCCAGCACGTGGAACTCGTGGGAGCCGGCACCACCGATCGAACCGTTGTCGGCTTCAACCGGGCGGAATTTCAGGCCCAGACGGGTGAACACGTTGCAATACGCCTGGTGCATGCGGTCATAGGTGACCTGCAGCGATGGCTGGTCAGCGTGGAAGGAGTAGGCGTCCTTCATGATGAATTCGCGACCGCGCATCAAGCCGAAGCGTGGACGGATCTCGTCACGGAATTTGGTCTGGATCTGGTACAGGTTGATCGGCAGCTGTTTGTAGCTGCTCAACTCGTTGCGCATCAGGTCAGTGATGACTTCTTCGTGAGTCGGGCCTGCGCAGAAATCGCGACCGTGGCGATCCTTGAAGCGCAGCAATTCAGGGCCGTACTCTTCCCAGCGACCGGATTCCTGCCACAGCTCAGCCGGTTGGGTGCTCGGCATCAACACTTCGAGAGAGCCCGCGGCGTTCATTTCTTCACGAACGACGGCTTCGACCTTGCGCATCACTCGCAAGCCCATCGGCAGCCAGGTGTAGAGGCCCGAGGCGAGTTTGCGGATCATGCCGGCGCGCAGCATCAGCTGATGGCTGATCACGACCGCGTCGGAAGGCGTTTCTTTCTGTGTGGCGAGCAAAAATTGACTGGTGCGCATGGTTGGCCGTTGTCGGTTGCTGATGACGAGAAATGACTGAGCATTGTACGGGCGAGATCTGCTGGCGTACAGGCGTGCGGTCGGCGGGGTGTGGCGAGAGGGCGGGAATCCCCGCACCCTCTGCGCTGCTTCCTGCTGAAGAACCTACGATTCTTCCGCGACCTGGGTCTGAACCGGATCGGGTGTCGGCGTTGGCGTCGGACCTTCGCGGCGGCTCTCCTGGAACCAGTGCAGCGCGATCAACAGCAGCGTCGGCACGCCGAGCAGGGCAGTGATCAGGAAGAAATTGTGATAACCGAATTTCTCCACCATGACCCCCGAGTAGCCGCCAATCAGGCGTGGCAGCAAGAGCATGATCGAGCTGAGCAGGGCGTACTGGGTCGCGGAGAACTTCAAGTTGGTCAGGCTCGACAGGTAGGCGACAAACGCCGAGGTCGCCAGGCCCGAACTGAAGTTATCCAGGGAAATGGTGAGGATCAGCATGTTCAGGTTGGCGCCCATGTCGGCGAGCATCAGGAACAGCAGGTTGGTGCCGGCTGATGCAATGCCGCCGATGAGCAGAATCGGCAAGATGCCGAAGCGCACAATCAGCAGGCCGCCCATGCCGGCACCGACCAGGGTCATGATCAGGCCAAAGATCTTGCTGACGCTGGCAATCTGATCCTTGGTGAAGCCTTGGTCGATGTAAAACACGTTAGCCATCACGCCCATGACCGTATCGGACATCCGATAGGTGGCGATCAGCCCAAGCAGCAGGAACGCTTGCCAGCGATAGCGCAGAATGAAGTCGTTGATCGGCGTCAGCACCGGCGCCAGACCGCGGCGGCCAATGGCCGACAGGCATATTGCGGTGAGCGTGGTGTAGAGGATTGCCCGCAGGAACGCGCGGTCTTCGAGCAGCAGGTCGAGCACGCTCACACCTTGGAAAAGCACGCTGGCGAAATCGGTGTTGTACAGCTGGGTGAACATGGCCGGCACGGAAACCAGCAGTATGATCAGCACAAACACCGAGGCCAGTTGATGCACAAAGCTATAGCGCCCGGCCTGAAGCTGTGTACGCAGCGGCACCGGCGGTTCGCGCATGAAAAAGGAGGTCAGCAGCGCCGGAACCATCAAGGCGCCGAACAGGATGTAGGTGCCGGCCCATGCCGAATGCTTATAGTTGAAACCGGTGGAACCGAAGCCTTCAGCGAAAAACAGGGCGCCGGCGGTGGCCAGCAGCGCAGCGATCCGATAACCGGACATGTAACTGGCGGCGAGGGCGGCCTGACGGGTGTCGTCGGCGATTTCCAGGCGATAAGCGTCGACCGCGATGTCTTGCGTCGCCGAAGCGAAGGCGACCACCACAGCGATAGCGATCAGCCAGGACAAATGCTTTTGCGGGTCGCAGAAACCCATCCCGATCAGGCCGAGAATGACCAGCGCCTGGGAAAGCACGAGCCAGGAGCGTCGGCGACCGAGCTTGCCGAGCAATGGCAGGCGCCATTGATCGAGCAGCGGTGACCAGACCCATTTAAAGGCGTAGGCCAGGCCGATCAGGCTTGCATAGCCAATGGTTTCGCGAGCCACACCGGCTTCGCGCAGCCAGACCGAAAGTGTCGAAAACACCAGCATGTAGGGCAAGCCGGCGGCGAAACCAAGCAGCAACAGTACGAGCGTCGATGGGCTGGCATAGGCGGCGAGCGCGGCGCGCCAGGTTTTACGGGGCATGGGCTGGAGTCTGCCTCAAGAAATACGGAAACAAAGCGCGCACTCTAACCGCTGTGCTCTACCGGGCGCCAGCCATGGCGCTGAATATCAACACGATTGTTCAGGATACTGATGCCCTCCATGCGCAAACGCGCGCGTTGTTCATCCCCCGAAGGGCTGCCTGCAGGCAGGCTGATACGCCCGCCGGCGCCGAGCACGCGGTGCCAGGGTAATTTGCTGTCGCCCGGCAGTTGGCTCAGTGTCCGTCCGACGAAGCGGGCGGCGCGACCCAGGCCCGCCAGCTCGGCGAGCTGACCGTAACTTACGACTTTGCCCTCTGGGACTTGCGCCAGTGTCAGGTACAGCGCCGTGCGTCGGATTTGCGCCGGACTATCGGTTTCAGCGGTTGAGTCGGTCACGTCGGCAGTTCCTGAAAAAGTTCGCCTTACCGTCTGTAGAGTAAATCCTGGATCGCCTATTGAGAAATGAACTCAATAGAAATAGTCGGGTCAGTCCTTGCTAGGGTCTTATTCGTATGGATAATGCCGACTTTTTTTCGCAAATTTGAGCCTGTATTTGCTTATGTTGTCCAGAACCCTGCTGTGCCTCGCTGTCGTCAGTGCCTCCACGCCCTTGCTCGCCGATACCGTCTGGTTGAAGAACGGTGACAAGCTGAGCGGCAAGATCACCGTTTTCGATGGCGGCAAGCTGTTGATCCAGACCGAATACGCCGGTGCCGTCCCGATCGACTGGAAGCAGGTCAAAACCCTGGAAAGCGATCAGGAATTGCTGGTCAAGCAGGATGCCTACACCGGCGAAAAGGCCAAGGCGCTGCATGCGGCAGAAGACGGTAAGGTCACCCTGGCCAACGGCGAGGCTCCCAAGACCGTCGAGCTGGCCAGCATTCAGCAGATCCTCAAGCCCAAGCCGGTGGTAGAGGATTTGGTGTGGAAGGGTAATATCGATGCAGCGCTGGATTATCAACGGGCCGAGAAAGACACCGACGATTACGATATCGACTTCAAGACCACTGCGCGTCATGGCAGATGGCGACACACCGCAGAAGGCGAGTACAACCGCGAATTTCAGGATGACGTGGTCACTACCGACAACTGGCGGGGCGAATACTCGCTCGACCGCTTCCTGACCGAAAAATGGTTCTGGCAAGGGCGCGCGGTCTATAAGCGCGACAAGGTCGAAGAGCTGGCCCGCCAGCGCACAATCGGTACCGGCCCCGGTTACCAATTCTGGGACGACGAGCTGGGCGCATTCTCCCTGGGCTCGCTGGTCAACCGCACGGACTATGAGTTCGCTGACGGCAGCAAAGAAAACTTCTATTCCGTGGCGATGAAGTGGGACTACAACCGCTACCTGATTGGTAAGAGGGTGGAGTTCTTCACGAGCGGCGAAGTGGGCAAGCCGTTGTCGGGCGTAGCGGATTACGCGCTCGATGCTGAAATGGGCTTGCGCTACAAAGTGACCGAATGGGCATCGCTTAACCTGAAGGCCGAGAGAGACATCATCAGCGGCACTGACGAAGCTGATTTGGACAAGACCCGGTACACCGCAGGGTTTGGCGTGGCCTGGTAAGACGCAAAAAATCGCAGCCCAGGGCTGCGATTTTTTTTGCCTGCAAAACAGACAGGCACAAAAAAGCCCCGCTTTTGAGGGCGGGGCTTTTTACTAAAGCAAGTACAAGTTAGATAACTTGAACTTCTTCAGCTTGCATGCCTTTCTGACCGCGGGTAGCGATGAAAGAAACCTGTTGGCCTTCTTTCAGGCTTTTGAAGCCGTCGGATTGGATAGCTTTGAAGTGAACGAACAGGTCGTCACCGGATTGTGGAGTGATGAAGCCGAAGCCTTTTTCATCGTTGAACCACTTAACGGTACCAGTTTGGCGATTAGACATGGTGTAACTCCTTGAACAAAGATAACTGCGACGCAGGAAGAACCCTGGCCGAGACTGAGTGCAAAGAGCAGGAAAAATTCTTGTAGATGGTTGGATCGAAATTCAACATATCGTGTAGAGATTCTCAGTGACACAAGCAGCACAGTGGCGCCACCTTAACCCTTTTTCCGGAACGTGCCAATGCTTCCTGCGAAGGTTTCTCTGTTTTCATGACTGACGGTCCGCCGCTTTACCCGCAAGGGCCAGAAATTACGGGGGATCGGCAAGATTTGTGCCCCGGACTTTGAACCCGAAGCGCGCGCCCGGTAAGATGCCGGACAGATTTTTTCCACCTCGCTATTCAGGACACCCGCCATGAGCATCAAATCGGACAAGTGGATTCGCCGCATGGCGCAAGAGCACGGCATGATCGAGCCCTTCGTCGAGCGCCAGGTGCGCGGCAGCGACGATAGCCGTGTGATCTCCTATGGCGTGTCAAGCTACGGCTACGATGTGCGTTGCACCAATCATTTCAAGGTGTTCACCAACATCAATTCGGCGATCGTCGACCCGAAAAACTTCGATGCCGGCAGCTTCGTCGACATCCACAGTGACGTGTGCATCATTCCGCCGAACTCTTTCGCCCTGGCCAGCACCGTCGAATATTTCCGCATTCCGCGTAATGTATTGACCATTTGCCTGGGTAAAAGCACCTATGCGCGCTGCGGCATCATCGTCAACGTCACGCCGCTTGAGCCTGAGTGGGAGGGTCATGTGACCCTGGAGTTCTCCAATACCACCAATCTGCCGGCGAAAATCTACGCGAACGAAGGCGTGGCACAGATGCTGTTCCTTGAATCCGACGAAGAGTGCGAAGTGTCCTACAAGGACCGTGGCGGCAAGTATCAAGGCCAGCGCGGCGTTACCCTGCCTCGCACCTGATCCGTTCGTCTGGCAGGTCTTGGGAATTCTTGAGCGGGTAGACACTCTATTGGGTGTACTGCCCGGTTCGCGCAATGCGGACGGGCCATCGCTCAGGAGTGCCCTATGAAGATCGATCCGCGAATAAGTGCCGAACTGGCGAAGCTTGAGCCCAATCAGGTTGGCGTTTTGGCTTGGTCCTTGTTGGCACATCCACCCATCAGCATGGCAGGGGGCATCCCCGGTCAGCCTGATCCCGATACCCCCAACGAACAACCCAGCGAGCCCGGTGAACCTACGCTGCCGGATGAGCCGCCTCCTGCGCCCGTTGCTTGATCGCCGCCTGCGAAAAATGAATGGCCAGTCAGCTGATGTCTTTGAAGACGTCAGCTGACTGGCCATATTTCGTTGTAGAGGCGGGAAGTGAGGCTATTTCAGGTTGCCGCTCAGGAACTGCTTCAACCGCTCACTTTTCGGGTTGCCCAGCACGTCGTCCGGTGCGCCTTCTTCCTCCACCAACCCTTTGTGCAGGAACAACACCTGACTTGATACTTTGCGAGCGAAGCTCATTTCGTGGGTCACCATGATCATGGTCCGGCCTTCTTCTGCCAGGCCCTGGATCACCCTGAGCACCTCACCCACCAGTTCGGGATCGAGTGCCGAGGTCGGTTCGTCGAACAGCATGACTTCTGGTTCCATGGCCAACGCCCGAGCGATGGCAACCCGTTGCTGCTGGCCACCGGAAAGAAACGCCGGGTATTGATCCGCCACGCGCGCCGCCAGCCCGACCTTGTCGAGGTAGCGCCGTGCGCGGTCTTCGGCTTCCTGTTTGCTGCAGCCCAGCACCCGGCGCGGGGCCATGGTGATGTTTTCCAGCACGGTCATGTGGCTCCACAGGTTGAAGTGCTGGAACACCATGGCCAGGCGGGTGCGGATTTTTTGCAGTTCATCGGGGTCGGCCACGTGCATGCCATGGCGATCCTTGATCATGCGGATGTTCTGGCCGTCCAGGCTCATGGCGCCGTCATTGGGCTGTTCGAGAAAGTTGATGCAACGCAGGAAGGTACTTTTTCCCGAGCCGCTGGCGCCGATCAGGCTGATGACGTCGCCGGTGTTGGCCTTGAGCGAAACGCCTTTGAGTACTTCATGTTCGCCATAGCTTTTATGCAGGCCTTCAATGGTCAGTTTGTACATGGGGCATGCATCCTCAAGGCGAAAGTAGGTAGCCGCTGCGATAGGCTTCGGTGCCCGCAACGTGGGCGATCACCATGCCGGCAGTGGCCATGCGCCGTAGCGAACGGGCGTACATCAACCCGGCGACGGTGCAATGAACGGGGGTGACGCAGTCAAGGATCGGGTCGATGATTTCAGCGATCAGTTGCCCGGCCTCGAGGTATTCACCTGGCAGCGCGGTGAATACCAGCAGCCCGCCGACCGGAGTTGCCACCGGTTCAACGCCGGCCAGCGGCGTGGCCGGGTAGGGCAGCTCGGGCAGCGACGCGGGTTCGCCAGCAATGGCGCCGAAATGAATCAGGTAATCGATCAGTGCCTGGCAA
The DNA here is from genome assembly GCF_050434865.1 of Pseudomonas silensiensis. Lineage (NCBI taxonomy): Bacteria > Pseudomonadati > Pseudomonadota > Gammaproteobacteria > Pseudomonadales > Pseudomonadaceae > Pseudomonas > Pseudomonas silensiensis. The sequence goes on along the minus strand of NZ_JBNDJH010000012.1, from coordinate 185,297 downwards.
TCGAGGCTGGCCAATGGATGATTGACGTCGCCCTGACCGCGCAATTCGACGGTGACCGAGAAGCTGCCCAGCGGAATATCGAAGTGTTCGCCGAAGCGTTCCTTCAACTGCCACCAGAGCAGGGTGAAGCATTCATCGAATGACTGACCCCCAGAATCGGTGGCCAGCAGACTAGCTTCTGCGCCGATGTACCGCGCCAGTGGCTCGACCTGCGGCCACGCCTCGGGCGTGGTGTAAAGGTGGGCGACCGCCTCGAAATCGCAATGCAGGTCCAGCACCATGTCGGCATCGCAGGCCAGCCGTTGCAGCGCCAGGCGCTGGGATTGCAGTTGCGTGCTGGCCGTCTGCTGAGCGAGGGCATTGCGCAGGCTGCTGCGAATCAGTTCGAGGTTGTGCTGCGGATCGTCGCCGAGCAGGCCTTCGATCTCGTTGCCGACGGCTTCGCTCAGATCGACGAACCAGCGATTGAAGTTCTGCCCGCTTTCGAGGTCGTAACGGCCCAGCGGCACATCCATCAGCACTTGTTCGAGGCCGACCGGGTTGGCCACCGGCACCAGCACGATTTCGCTGCGCAGACGGCCGGCGGCTTCGAGTTCCGCCAGGCGTTGCTTGAGGTGCCAGGCAACCAGCATGCCCGGCATTTCGTCGGCATGCAGGGACGACTGGATGTAAATTTTGCCTTTGGCCGATGATGGGCCGAAGTGAAAGCTGTGAATCTGTCGAGCGGTCCCCGGCAGCGGGGCCAGCAGGTCATGAATCTGGTGGCGCATGTCTCTTTATCCCTAAAGCGGGTCCTAGTGGGTCGGCCCGAGGAAGGCCAGCCATCGGCGTTCGGCGAGGCGGAACAGGCCGACCAGCGCAAAGGTAACGGTCAGGTAGATCAGCGCAGCGATACCGAACGACTGGAAAGTCAGGAAGGTCGCCGAGTTGGCGTCCCGCGCGACTTTCAAGATGTCCGGGATGGTCGCGGTGAAGGCCACGGTGGTTGAGTGCAGCATCAAAATCACTTCGTTGCTGTAATAAGGCAACGAACGACGCAGGGCCGAAGGCATGATCACGTAGGCATACAGCTTCCAGCCTGTCAGACCGTAAGCCTTGGCTGCTTCGACCTCACCGTGCGCCATGCTGCGAATCGCCCCGGCGAAAATCTCCGTGGTGTAGGCGCAGGTATTCAGGGCGAAGGCCAGGATCGTGCAGTTCATCGCATCGCGAAAGAACGCATCCAGTACCGGTTGTGCGCGGATGGCGGCCAGGCTGTAGATGCCGGTGTAGCAAATCAGCAACTGGATATACAGCGGCGTCCCGCGAAACAGATAGGTGTAGAACTGCACCGGCCAGCGGATGTAGAAGTGCGGCGACACCCGGGCGATGGACAGTGGGATCGACACCAGGAAACCGATGAAGATCGACGCGCTGAGCAGCCACAGGGTCATGGCCAGGCCGGTGATGTTCTGGCCGTCGGTATAAAGGAAGGGTTTCCAGTATTCCTGCAAGAGTTCGATCATCGTACGGCCTCCCGGGAACCGGCAGCGTAACGGCGTTCGAGCCAGCGCAGGACGAAGTTGGAAGCGCTGGTAATCAGCAGGTAAATCACCGCGGCCAGCACCAGGAAATAGAACAGTTGATAGGTGCTTTTGCCGGCGTCCTGAGCGGCTTTGACCAGGTCGGCGAGGCCGATGATCGACACCAGCGCAGTGGCCTTGAGCATCACCATCCAGTTATTGCCGATCCCCGGCAGGGCAAAACGCATCATTTGTGGGAACACCACGATCCAGAAACGCTGGCCACGCTTGAGGCCATACGCGGTTGCGGCTTCGACCTGACCGCGCGGGACTGCGAGTATCGCGCCACGGAAGGTCTCGGTGAAGTACGCGCCATAGATGAAGCCCAGGGTGATGACCCCGGCGCTGAACGGGTTGATCTCGATGTATTCCCATTCCATGAAGTCGGTAAACGACGTCAGCCAGGTTTGCAGGCTGTAGAAAATCAACAGCATCAGCACCAGATCCGGCACGCCGCGAATCAGCGTGGTGTAGACCTGCGCCGGCACGCGCACCAGTTTGACTTTGGACAGCTTGGCGCTGGCGCCGAGCAGGCCGAGCAAGACGGCCACCAAGAGCGACAACGCCGATAATTTGATGGTCATCCAGGTGCCTTCCATCAGCAACGGACCGAAGCCCTTGAGGCTGAAGGCTGAGAGCCCCAGATTTTGTAATAGGTTTTCGAACATAAATCAGCAACCTGATCGGATAAAAAAAGCGCCCATCGCGAGATGGGCGCCGGGCATTATTTGCCGCTGTACAGATTCAGATCGCCAAAGTGTTTCTTTTGAATCTCGGCGTATTTGCCATCATCGTGTAACGCTTTGATACCTTTATCCAAAAGCGCTTTCAGCTCGGTGTTACCTTTCTTAATACCGACAGCCGTTTTGGCCGGCAGCAAAGCGTTGTCGACTGGCTTGCTGACATCGTAATCGGCACCCTGTGGCGACTTCAGGAAGCCCAGTTCGGCTTGCAGCATGTCCTGAATCCCTGCGTCGAGACGACCGGAAGTCAAGTCGGCATAGACCTGATCCTGGTTGGCGTAGGCCTGGGTTTTAACGCCTGCCTTGTCCAAAACGGCTTTGGCATAGGCTTCCTGGATGGTGCCTTGTTCGTAGCCCACGGTCTTGCCCTTGAGCGAGGCGACGTCTTCAGTCACGCCAGAACCTTTCTTGAACACGTAGGCGGTTGGGCCGGAGAACAGTTCGCTGGAGAAGTCGATGACTTTTTCGCGGGCTTCGGTGACGGTCATCGAAGAGATCACACCGTCGAATTTATTGGCCTTCAGGCCCGGAATCATGCCGTCGAAATCGCTTTCGACCCATTTGCACTTGACCTTCAGTTCGGCGCAGATCGCGTTACCCAGATCGATGTCGAAGCCTACCAGGCTACCGTCAGCCGCTTTCGACTCAAACGGGGCGTAGGAAGGGTCAACGCCAAAACGCAATTCCTTGTATTCCTTGGCCAGCGCGGAACCGGCTGCCATGCACAACGCCAGTGCAGAAAGGGTCAGCAATGCTTTTTTCATTATTCAATCCCTAAAAACCAATATGAGCGCTTGTGGCGCAGAATTATTGTTACTGGAAAGCGTAAGACCCTATGAAAGTAGCAATTTCCGAACCAGAGTCCCGAACAAGTGTTTTAAAAGGTGATTCAAGAAATGGCAAGGAGGGATTTGTGCACGAAAACGGGCGCCGGAATATAGCCGCACCAACTTGAATCAGGAACGCACAAAACCCTGTGGGAGTGAGCCTGCTCGCGATAGCGGTGGTTCAGTAACATTTATGTCGACTGACACACCGCTATCGCGAGCAGGCTCACTCCCACAGGGAATTGGGTCAGCCTAATAAATTCTGCAAAGTTGCGAGGTTGTCCGCTTCTTCGACCGACTTATCCTGCCGCCAGCGCAACATCCTCGGAAACCGCACCGCAATCCCGCTCTTGTGTCGTTTGGACAGGGCGATGCCCTCAAATCCCAGTTCAAACACCAGGCTCGGCGTCACGCTGCTCACCGGCCCGAATTTCTCTACGGTGGTCTTTCGCACGATGCTGTCGACCTGGCGCATTTCTTCATCTGTCAGCCCCGAATACGCCTTGGCGAACGGCACCAGCGTGCGTTCGCTCGCGTCAGGCGGCCCGTCCCACACGGCGAAGGTGTAATCGCTGTAGAGACTGGCGCGACGACCATGGCCGCGTTGCGCATAAATCAGCACCGCGTCGACGCTGAACGGGTCGACTTTCCATTTCCACCAGACGCCCATGTTCTTGGTCCGCCCGACGCCATACAACGCATCCCGGGCCTTGAGCATCATGCCTTCGACACCGAGCTTGCGGGAGGCTTGCCGTTGTCGGGCGAGGTCGAACCAGTCTTCGCCGGTGAGCACCGGTGAGGCGAGTAACGCCGGGTTGTTACAGCGGCTGACGACGTGCTCCAGTTGAGTGCGACGCGTGGCCTGAGGCTGGTTGCGCCAGTCTTCACCCTGCCATTCCAGCAGGTCGTAGGCGAGGATCACCACCGGCACTTCTTCGAGGATCTTTTTGTCCAGGGTTTTACGGCCAATCCGCTGTTGCAGCAGCGCGAAAGGCTTTACCGCGGGCGAAGCCGGGGAATGAGGGTTGAAGGCGTCCTCGGTGGAGGGTTGTTCGGTTTTCCAGGCGACGATTTCGCCGTCGATCACCGTACCATCGGGCAAGCAGTGAACCAGACTGTCGAGTTCGGGGAAGCGCTCGGTCACCAGCTCTTCGCCTCGCGACCAGATCCACAGTCGCCCGTCGCGTTTGACCACCTGGGCGCGAATGCCATCCCACTTCCATTCCACTTGCCAATCGCTGGCCGGGCCGAGCAGGGCTTCAAATTGTTCAACGGGTTGTGATAGCGCGTGAGCGAGGAAAAACGGGTAGGGCTGACCGCCCCGTTGGGCATGCTCGGCAGACGATTCGGCGGCGATCAACCTCAAATAAGCCGACGCGTTCGGGCGGTTGGACAGGTCGGTGTAACCCACCAGTCGCTGGGCGACGCGTTTGCTGTCGAGCCCGGCCATGGCCGCCAAGGCGCGGGTGACCAGCAACTTGGAGACGCCAACACGGAAACTGCCGGTGATCAATTTGATGCACAGCATCAGGCTCTGACGGTCCAGTTGCGACCACAGAGCAGGCAGTTGCTCGGCGAGGACTTGCGGGGTTTCACCGCGCAGCGGCAGCAGTTTGTCTTCAATCCACACTGCCAGCCCATCGGTAGAGCTGTGAAGCGCTTCGGGCAGCACCAGCGAAATGGTTTCCGCCAGATCGCCGACCGCCTGATAACTCTCTTCGAACAGCCACGGCGCGAGGCCGGAGATCCCCACCGCCAACTCTCGCAGGATGCGCACCGGCACCAGTTGCCGAGGCCGTCCGCCGGACAAAAAGTAAACAGCCCATGCGGCATCTTCCGGCGCGGCCTCGGCGAAGTAGTGTTGCATCGCCGCCAGTTTGGCGTTGCTCGACGTCGTGGCATCGAGTTTGGCGTACAACTCGGCGAACGCCCTCATGGCAGCACCTCGGCGCTCTCGGGTTCGACGGCTGCGTTTTCTTCCTCATCGTCGCCGTACTCGGTGCTGAAACTCATGGCATCGAGACCCTGTTCGCGCAGATGGCGCACCAGTACCCCGACCGAACCGTGGGTAACGATCACCCGCTCAGCACCGGTCTGTTCGATGGCCCAGAGCAGGCCTGGCCAGTCGGCGTGGTCAGACAGTACAAAGCCACGATCCACGCCACGTCGCCGCCGTGTGCCACGCAAACGCATCCAGCCGCTGGCGAAACCGTCGCTGTAGTCATCGAAGCGACGCATCCAGGTACTGCCGCCAGCCGAAGGCGGGGCCAGGACCAACGCCTTGCGCATCATGGGGTCGCTCTTTTTTACCTCACCGGCATAGATCGTTGGCGGTAAATAAATACCACCGTCGCGATAAACCTGATTGAGCGGTTCCACGGCGCCATGCACCAGAATGGGGCCGATGCTGGCATCGATACCGTGGAGAATTCGCTGCGCCTTGCCGAACGCATAGCAGAACAACACGCTGGTTTTGTCGGCGGCGGCATTGGCTTGCCACCACTGATTGATCTCGGCAAAGACGTGCGCCTGGGGTTGCCAGCGATAAATCGGCAGGCCGAAGGTCGATTCAGTGATGAAGGTATTGCAGCGCACCGGTTCGAACGGCGCGCAGGTGCCGTCGGGCTCGATCTTGTAATCGCCCGAGGCGACCCAGACTTCGCCGCCGTATTCCAGACGCACCTGTGCCGAGCCGAGGACGTGGCCGGCGGGGTGAAAACTCAAGGTGACGCCATGGTGGGTCAGGGGTTGACCATAGGGCAGGGTTTGCAGGTTGATGTCCTGGCCCAATCGCGCACGCAAAATCCCTTCGCCGGGAGCGGCCGCCAGATAATGCTGATTGCCGGTGCGGGCATGATCGCCGTGAGCGTGGGTGATGACTGAACGCTCGACCGGCCGCCACGGGTCGATGTAGAAATCTCCGGCCGGGCAGTACAAACCTTCAGGGCGTGCGATAACAAGATCCATGTTGTTACCAAAATCGAGGGACTTGTTAGCTATGAGGTTTGCGCGAGGCTAGAAGTTCTATTGTTTTTTCGCAGGGGGGAAGATTTGCGGCGAGTTGAAAATCCACCCCTCACCCCAGCCCTCTCCCCAAGGGGTAGAGGGGGCTGACCGAGTTGTTTTTTAGAGTTGCATCGACCTGAGATATCGAGTCGAACTCAGGTTTTGGAAACGATACAAGTCGGCTCCCTTTCCCCCCTCTCCCCTGTGGGGAGAGGGTTGGGGTGAGGGGTGGATCTCAAAGACGATCTCTTATTTGCCTGGAGTCAGCGTCAACCGCGTCTTCCCATACGCCTTGTCAAAGTTCTGCGGCTGCATTGGCAAGCTCATGTACTGCCCCTTCAGCCACGGATCAATGCTGTCGAGGTAGTTCGGACTCGCCGGATTACCGGATTGCCCGGTACCGTTCTGCCCCATCAGCGGTTCCGCCTGGCCGAAGTCGACGATAAAGCGCATGGCCGGCGCGAGGGTGGTGTAGAAATCCTGACCCCAGGCGAATGCTGCGGTATTCAGCGTGGTGTGGTCGCCGCCAGCTGCAAGCGGACCGCGCACCGTCTGGCCACTGGCGTTTTTCCATTCGTAGCGGTGCAGCTTGCCCCATTGCCAGGCTTTGTGATCGCCGCCCAACTGGCTGTCGCCCGCGCTGATCGCGGCTGCCAGACTGCGAGCGAGGATCGCCGGTTTGTCTTCTTTCTGCGGTGTGCGAGCGTCATCCCAGAACGGACTGTCCTCACGACCCAGCAGGTGATCGGCCTGGGCTGCGTAGGACAACTTACCGTTGGCGATAAAGGCTTTCCACGCCGGGCTGCTTTCCGGGCCCAGTTCGTCGAGGAAGATTTGCTGGGTGCTTTGCTGCAGGAACAATTCGTAAATCGCTGCATCGGCGGAGGTCGGGCTGAGTTTGCCGTCGAAGGCCATCAGGCGGGTATACGCCTCGCGAGCCTTGCCACGATCCGTCACAGGCAACGCTTCAATGGCCTGCTTGAGCGGTTGCGACATGCCCGGCGCTTCAAACATTTTCTTCAGCTTGGCAGCGAAGGTCGTGGTCTGGTCGTATTGCATGGCGATCAGGCTGCGTGTGTCGTGTTTGCCCACGCCTGCCAGTTCGGCCAGGCGTTCGCCACGCTCCGGCGCCGACCATGAATTGGATAGCTGCATGCCGTAGCCATGGGGAATGACTCGCTGGTTGGCAGTGCCGAGCCAACCTTGGGCCGGATCCTGGTCATAGGGATGGAGCATCGGGTCGGCGTAACCATCCCAATCGTAACGACCTTCCCAGCCCGGCGACGGCAGCAGGCCTTCGCCTTCGCGACGGTTCGGGAAGCGACCGGTGACTTGCCAGCCGATGTTGCTGGCGTCGGCAAATACCAGGTTCAGCGCGATGGCGCGGATTTCACGGCTGGCGTCCGAGGCTTTCTCGACGGTCTGGGCGCGGGACAGGTCGAAAAACGCATCCAGGGTCTTGTCATCGGTGAAGTTCGGCGTCTGCAAGGCCAGGCCGAAACCGTTGGCCAGCGTCGTGCCTTGGGCACTGTTGAGCAGCGGGCCATGGCGGGTTTCGTACACCACTTCGCGAATCGGCCGCTGGCCTTTGACGAAGTAGGTTTCGTTTCGCACGATCGCCGGCTGCCATTTGCCGCCGACCTCGTAGGAAAGACCATTGCCCTGGCGTTTGATTTTTTCCAGGAACAGGTCCTGGTTGTCGCCCATGACGGTGGTCATGCTCCAGGCCACTTTGCCGTTGAAACCGCCGAGCACCATCGGCAAACCGGCAATGGTTACGCCAGAGGCCTGGTACTTCGACGTGCGGATCTGCACGTAACTGAATAATGACGGCACGCCCAGTGGGCCATGGCTGTCGCTGGCCAGCAGGCTTTTGCCACTGCGGCTGCGTTGCGGGCCAATCGCCCAGTTGTTCGACGAGGTGGCGCCCAGCAGATTCAGATCGGACAGTTGGCTCGTGGCTTTGCTGATCTCGGCCAGGCCCGGGATTTGCCCGTTTAGCTTGATGCCCTGAAGTTTTTCGGCTTCGGCCAGCGGCAGTTTTTCATCGGGAGCGGACGGTGTCAGCCACGGGAGTTTGTCGGTGCTGACGGTCTGGGCCAGCATCAGCGAGGCAATCTCTTCCGGCAGGTTGGCCGATTGGCTGAAGTTCAGCAGGCTGAAAATCAGCGCTGAATCTTCCGGCTTCCAGTATTCAGGTTTGTAGCCGGTGGCCGCGAGGTCCGCCGGCAGCTTGTCGCGATAGCGGAACAGGTAGGCGTTGACGCCGCGGGCATACACTTCGAAGAAGCGTTTGAGGCGCGGCGAAGACGCCTTGTACAGCTCGTCGGCGCTTTTCTTCAGATTGACGGCGCGCATGTAGCGGTCAGCGTCGAGCAGATCCGAGCCGGACATCTCCGACAAGCGACCCTGAGCCAACAGGCGCAGGGTGACCATTTGCGTGATGCGGTCGGTGGCGTGGACGTAACCCAGGGTGAACAGCGCGTCGTGGAAGGTGTTGCTTTCGATCAACGGCATGCCCATGGCATTGCGGCGTACCGAAACGTTCTGCGCCAGGCCCTTGAGCGGCTGCACACCGGTGGTCGGCGGGAGGGTGTCCTGGGTGTTCCAGGTCTGACAACCGGTCAGGCTCAAAACACCGGCCACTGCTGCGGCAACGCCGAACCGGGGAAGAAAATGTGTAAGGGCTGGCGAGGCCATGGCAAAGCTCCTGCGGGGGGTAGCGTCATTAAAGGCGCTACGTTAGTGAGCAGGAGGTGGCCGCGCAAGCGGGGTATCAGGTTATTTCAGGATTTGTCTGTGGAACGCAAAAAGATCGCAGCCTCGTTTCACTCGACAGCTCCTACACGGTTTTGCATTCCCTGTAGGAGCTGTCGAGTGAAACGAGGCTGCGATCTTTTGATCTTGCATCAGGATTTAGGTGGATTGACCTTGGCCGCGAGGGCATACGCCTTCACCGTCGCCGGACGGCTCTGGATGTGGTTGAACCAGCGCAGCACGTTGGGGAAGTTTTCCAGGTTCTGGCTCTGCCATTTGTGGGAAACGATCCACGGGTAGATCGCCATGTCGGCAATGCTGTATTCGCTGCCGGCGACGAAGTCTTTATCGGCCAGCTGCTTGTCGAGTACGCCGTAGAGGCGGGCGGTTTCATCGATGTAGCGCTTGATCGCGTAAGGGATTTTCTCCGGCGCGAACTGGCTGAAGTGATGATTCTGCCCGGCCATTGGCCCCAGGCCACCCATCTGCCAGAACAACCATTGCAGCGTTTGCTGGCGACCACGCAGGTCTTTGGGCAGGAATTTGCCGGTTTTCTCTGCCAGGTACAGCAAAATCGCCCCGGACTCGAACAGTGATAAAGGCTCGCCGCCATCGACTGGCTCGAGATCGACGATGGCCGGGATTCTGTTGTTCGGGGAGATTTTTAGAAAGTGAGGCTGGAACTGCTCATTCTGGCTGATGTTGATCGGATACACGTTGTACGGCAGGCCGGCTTCTTCCAGGAATATCGAGATTTTGTGGCCGTTGGGGGTGGTCCAGTAATACAGGTCGATCATGGAGTACTCCAAATCAAAAGATGTCGTTACTTGCGCACAGCAAACGCCGGCATCAGGTCGTCCTGTTTGCGTTCGATAGCTTGCCTGTAGGAACAGGTGATGCTGAAGTGCGGGGAATTCAATGACCCCGCATGAGAAAAACCGGCATGGAGCTCAAAACAAACGCGGCGCTGATCATCATCGATCAACAAAAAGGCATCCTGCACCCCAAACTCGGTCGCCGGAATAATCCTCAGGCCGAGCAGCGAATCCTCGATTTGCTAGCGCATTGGCGTCGAACCGGGCGACCGATCATTCATGTGCAGCACCTGTCCCGTTCACCGGACTCGGTGTTCTGGCCGCAGCAATCAGGGGTGGAATTTCAGGAGCGGTTTCAGCCTCAGACCGGTGAGCAGCTTGTTCAAAAGCAGGTGCCGGATGCGTTTTGTGCGACGGGGCTTGAGAAAAGTTTGCGAGAGGCGGGGATCGATCAGTTGATCATTGTCGGCGTAGCGACCAATAACTCGGTGGAATCCACGGCGCGAACGGCCGGTAATCTGGGGTTTGAAACGTGGGTTGTGGAGGATGCGTGTTTTACCTTCGACAAGGCCGATTATTTTGGCAATGCCCATTCAGCTGAAGAAGTGCATGCGATGTCGTTGGGCAATCTGCATGGCGAGTATGCGACGGTCGTCAGCACTGCGCAGATTCTGTAGGAGAGAGCGATGGCTCGCTCCTACAGAGCAGTGCTTCAACGCTTTATGCGCCGTGGCACTTCTTGAATTTCTTGCCGTTGCCGCAGGGGCAAGGGTCGTTGCGGCCGACGTCTTTCAGGGCGTTGCGCACCGGTTCCTGGTGGGCGTGGCCGCAGTTGGGGCCGTGGACATGGCCATGGTCGTGATCATGGTGGTCGTGATGGTCATGATCGTGGTTGCAGTCAGGGCCATGGACATGGGGTTGCTGGGTCATCGGTTTTGCTCCGGAATTAAATCGGCGGGGATTATCACGCCATTGCGCGCCAGGTGCACGTAGTGCGCGATGAATAAACCGGTTTCCAGTTCACCTTCCAGACGATAGGGAATGGGCTGATTGGGTTTTTTCAGCAGTTTCACCAGATCCCGCACCTTGGGCCACAGGTTGGTGCGGATCGGCACTTTGAAGTAGGCACTGCGTTTGGGGCCGACGGTGAACCAGTGTTCGTGCTCACCTTCGGTCAGCAGCATGTCGCCCAAGTGAATACGGTACTCGATGCCCCGCACCGTCAGGTCACTGTCGTTGGGGTTGTCGATGCGAAAGTGCAGCAGGAATCGTTGCTGCATCAGTTTGGCCTGGACGACTTCGACCTTGACCAGATGCACCTGCGGTTCCGGTTCATCGTCGCCGAACCAGGACGCACAGCCACCGAGGCCCAGAAACAGGAGCAGGGTGAAGGCTTGAAAGACGCGCCGCTGACTGAACATGGAGTGACTCCCTTTGATGCCCAGTCTAGTCGCTTGCGATTACCTCAACTGCTGAAATAACCCGCACAACACTTTTTGAATTTCTGTCCGCTGGTGCAAGGGCACGCATCATTGCGTCCGGCCTTGAGTTGTACGGTGGGGTCGATGAAGTACCAGCGGCCGGCGTTCTGCACGAACGACGAGCGTTCGCGGTGGCTGTGCTCACCGCTGCCGTCGTGCCAGCGCGCGGTAAAGGTCACGAAGGCATGTTCCGGCTGACCGCCCAAGACTTCGGAGCTTTCCACTTCAAGGCCCAGCCAGGTGCTTTGGGCACTCCAGTCACTGATGGACTGTCGATCGAGGCCTGCCTGTTGTGCGGGCAGGGTGGTCGCCACCAGATAATCGATCAGCCCCAGCACATAGGCGCTGTAGCGCGAACGCATCAAGGCTTCGGCACACGGCGCCGGATGGCCGGCATGGTAATGACCGCAGCAGGCATCAAGCGGGATGCCGCTGCCGCAGGGGCAAATGGATGTACTCATTGCGTTACCACCAATATTTCCCGAAGTTTTCCGGATTGGCCCAGAACCGTGAGTTGAGCCAGTCGGGGACTTGTTTGTAGTCAAGCAGATCATAGGTGAACAGGGTCAGCACTTGATCGTCGCGCTGGAAGCGTTCGCTGGCTTGCAGGGCCAGGGAGAAAAAATCGGTCTCCTGCCAGCCGCTGGCCGGCAAGTCCGCCAGCACCGCGATGCGACTGGCGTTGAGGTTGCGGATCCCGCCCAGCAGGTTCAGGCCATCGCGTTTGGGCAAGTGTTCGAGGCAATCGACCACCAGCGCCAGATCAAACCGGCGCGCCGCCAGATCGGCCGGCAACGCTCCGGGTGCCGCATGGGCCACACAAGTGTCCGGGTGCGCCAGCTTGAAGGCCTCAAGCGCGGGGAACTCGCTGGCGCCAATCAGCAACAGGCGCGCAGGGGCATAACGATCAAGCAAAGCGGCCAACGCCTGCTGGGGCGTGCGCGAAGAAATACCTGCAATCATCGAAGATCCTCAATCAGAGCTGCCAAGACTAGCCTGCTCAAAGGGCCGGGCCTAGAGCTGATTCGTCCTAAAAGCGTCGATCTACCGTGAACACGGGACAAAACTGCAATGGCCTATTGCTGGCGGAGATTAAAACTCGGGTCTTTACTACCTGAATCGGTTTTAAGCCGATCCCCTCAGGAGAAAACTAGATGAGCATAGTTCGCACAGCATTACCCTTGGTTCTGCTAACCAGTGTGTTGACTGGTTGCGCAGGTTTGCAGAAAACCGACTGGCCGACCTGTGCGGCGGTCGGTGGTGTCGTGGGTGCAGGTCTCGGCGCGACCGAGAGTTCGTCGTGGGCGGGGTATGGCGCGCTGCTCATCGGTGGCACGGCTGCGGCCTATTGCTGGGTTCACGGGGATGGCGACGAAGACGGCGATGGCGTGCCGGATAGCCGCGACAAGTGCCCGGGTACACCTAGAGGCGTGCGCGTCGATGCCGATGGTTGCCCTCCACCGGTGCCTGCGCCAGTGGTCGAAGAAGCGGCCGTGGTTAAAGAAGAAGTCATTGTCATTCGCGATGTTCACTTCCAGTTCGACAAGGCCACACTGACCCCTGCCGACAAACTGGTACTCGATAAAATCGCCACTCGCTTGAAAGGGGAAGCGCCTAACGCCCAACTGACTGTAACCGGTCACACCGACAGCGTGGGCAGCGATACCTATAACCAGAAACTGTCGGATCGTCGTGCGCACTCGGTGGTTGAATACCTGATTTCCCAAGGTGTACCCCGTAGCGAATTCGTGTCTGTTACCGGTGCCGGTGAAAGCCAGCCGGTCGCCGATAACAAAACCGCTGACGGCCGCGCGATGAACCGTCGCACGGAAATCAAAATCAACCGCTAAACCCCTCGTACTCCGCGGCTTGTGCAGTCGCGGATGCGGGTCTTTACTCCTGTGTGACCGGCATTGGCCGGTAACACAGGAGCTTCCACCATGAGTGTTTTCACACGGACCGTCTTGCCGGTTGTGCTGCTGGGCAGCCTGTTGACCGGTTGCGCTACGCACAGCGATGGCACCGCCCCCCTCAATCAACGAACCTGGCCAATCTGCAGCGTGATCGGTGGCCTGGTCGGTGGCGGTCTGGGCGCTCTCGAAAGTGGCAGTTGGGCGGCCGGTGGGGCGGCGCTTGGTATCTTGACCGGTGGCTTGATCTGTTACGCCCAGGATGGCGACGAAGACGACGATGGTGTTTTCGATCGACGCGATCGCTGCCCTGATACGCCGGCCAATACCCCCGTCGAACATCATGGTTGCCCATTGCCGCAATACCCGGCCAGCGTGAAACCTGAACCTGTGCAATCGGAGGTCATCACCCTGAGCGACGCGGGCGACGTACTGTTTGCCTTCAACCAATCCGAACTGACCCCTGCCGCGCAGAGCAAGCTGGATTCGCTGATGCCCAAACTGCAGAGCGACGATGTGGTGAGCATCAAAGTGATCGGTCATACCGACAGCGTCGGCTCGGACACCTATAACCAGGCACTCTCGGAACGTCGCGCCAGCAGCGTGGCGGCCTACCTGTTGAGTCAGGGCCTGGCGCCGAACAAGCTCACCAGCGAGGGCAAGGGCCAAAGTCAGCCGGTGGCCGATAACGAAACGGAAGAAGGACGGGCGAAAAACCGTCGGGTGGAGTTGCACGTCAATCGCTGAGCCCCGTGATAGAGCCGTCGGACGACAATTGAAGTCAGTCCGGTGGCCATTCGGCGGTCTTCACGAAGAATTTTCCGTTGCCCTCTGGCTTATCCCGCGTGGAAGCCGGTACTGTGCGCGCAAAGAATAATTCTCAGCGGGGGAGCGTATGAACGTGTTTTGGTGGCTGGGGAAGTTGTTGACCCTGCTGTTCTGGCTGGTGGTGCTGGTCAACCAGCTCACGCCGTTCGTCAATCCTCTGCATCTGCTGGTCGATCTGGCCGGCGGCCTGCTGGCATGCCTTCATCTTCTTGAGGCGGTGTTCTGTTTCCGCAGCCTCAGAGGTCGCGCCCACCCTTGGCTTGATCGCCTGAAGATTCTTTTTTTCGGCGTTTATCACCTGCAAACCATTCCGGCTCCGACCGCGCCTAAGGCTTCCCATGCGTAAACTCTGTCTGCTCGCTGCACTCATCAGCCCGTTGGCCTGCGCCCAGGTGGTGAGCGTCGAAACCAACTCGCTGATGCGTTTGCCCAACACCGCCAGCACCTTGCAACTGGAACGCCTGGAAGTGGCCGACTACGGCACGTTGTTGATTCCCTCGAATGTGACCGAGGTATCCGTCGGTGAATTGCGTCTGGGTCGTGAAGCGCGGATCGCCATCGTACCCGGCGAACAGCCGCTTGAACTGAAGGTCATTCGTGCGCAGTTGTCGGAAGGCAGCCAGATCACGGCTCGCGGCGCACCGGGGACTTACCTCAAGGCTGCCCGCTCCGGGCGTAACCTGAACTTGCAGATCAAGGCACTGAGTGCGCCGCAATTGTTGGTGGACGCTCGCGGCGGCCCGGGCGCACCGGGTTTCGTCGGTCTCGATGGGGCCAACGGTCAGGCACCGGGTTGCACCTGGGGCCAGGCCGGTCGTGGTGCCGATGGCAGTGATGGTAGCGATGGTCAGCCGGGCGCTCCGGGTGCACTCGTTCGTCTGGAAGTACCGCGTGATTTCCCGGCGGAACTGATCAAGGTTCAGGTGGCTGGCGGTGACGGTGGTGTGGCCGGGCCTGGCGGTAAACCGGGCGCAGGTGGCAAGGCCAAGGGCTGCTTCGTCTACAAGGCCGATGGCGGCAAGAGCGGCCGCCCTGGCGCTGACGGTCAGCCGGGGCCTGCCGGTGCGGCGGGTTCGGTGACTGTTCAGCGTTTATAAGATCCACCCCTCACCCCAACCCTCTCCCCAGTGGGGAGAGGGGGAAAGGGAGCCGATCTCCTTGCTTTTCAAAGCCTGAGTTCGACTCGATCTTTCAGGTCGCAATATTTCCAAAGAACACCTCAGTCAGTCCCCTCGCCCCTCGGGGAGAGGGTTAGGGTGAGGGGGGGATGTAGATCTTGTGCTCCAAGATCTAAAACATCGGCCGCGCCGCAGCAATCGCCACCAGCACCAACCCGACAATCAGATTAACCCCCACCAACTTGCGAATTTTCCCAAGCGTCGCAGCCCCGGTCGGCCAGTCCTGCGCCGCCACTGCCGTACGCAATTCCGGTAACAACAACGCCTGAATCCGGATAAACAGCGCCGTCATCACCACGTACAACCCCATCATCACCTGCACATACCGCGGCGCTGCTTCAAAACCGCTGTACTGAAAATGAATCATGCCCACACCGCTGACGGGCAACAGCACCACTGCGACCCAGACCCAGCGGAAAAAACCTTGAAACACTTCCACCCACAACTTCAACCGGGCAGGGCCCTCCAACGCCTTCATCGCCGCAGGGCGCAAGACCATCCAGGCGAAAAACATGCCGCCGACCCACACCAGGGCGGACAGGACATGCAGGGTGTAAACGATGCCAAAAGGTGTCATTGGGGTACTCCGTTCTGCGCGGGATTAATTAGCGGGGTATGATAGCGGCCGAACCGAACCACTGAAAATTTATCCAGCGTTTTTTGCGCCCGACAATCCATGATCAGCACTGAACTCAAAACCACGATCCAGGGCGCCTACTCGCGTTTTCTCGAAGCCAAGAGCCTCAAGCCGCGCTACGGCCAACGCCTGATGATCGCCGAAATTGCCAAGGTCCTCGGTGACATCGACACCGACGACGAAGGTCGGCGCAGTGGCGACCCCGCGATTGTCGCGGTGGAAGCCGGCACCGGTACCGGCAAGACCGTGGCTTACAGCCTGGCGGCGATCCCGACGGCGAAAGCTGCCGGCAAACGCCTGGTGATCGCCACGGCCACCGTCGCCCTGCAAGAGCAGATCGTCTACAAGGATTTGCCTGACCTGATGCGCAACAGCGGGCTGAATTTCAGCTTCGCCCTGGCCAAAGGGCGCGGGCGCTACATGTGCCTGTCCAAGCTCGACATGTTGCTCCAGGAAGGTCACGCGCAAACCGCCACGGCTCAGTTGTTTGAAGAAGAAGGCTTCAAGATCGAGGTCGACGAGGCCAGTCAGAAGCTGTTCACCAGCATGATCGAGAAACTCGCCGGCAATAAGTGGGACGGCGACCGCGACAGTTGGTCCACCGCCCTGGAAGATGCTGACTGGGCGCGTCTGACCACCGATCACAGCCAGTGCACTAACCGTCATTGCCCGAACTTCGGCCAGTGCGCCTTCTACAAGGCTCGCGAAGGCATGGGTAAGGTTGACGTGATCGTCACCAACCACGACATGGTCCTGGCCGACCTGGCGCTGGGCGGCGGCGCCGTGCTGCCGGACCCGCGCGACACCATCTACGTGTTCGACGAAGGCCACCACCTGCCGGACAAGGCCATCGGCCATTTCGCCCATTACACGCGTCTGCGTTCTACCGCTGACTGGCTGGAAACCACCGCCAAGAACCTCACCAAATTGCTGGCCCAGCATCCGCTGCCGGGCGATCTGGGCAAGTTGATCGAGCAGGTGCCGGAACTGGCACGGGAAATCAAAACCCAGCAGCAATTCATGTTCAGCGCTTGCGAACAGGTTGCCGATTTCAAACCCGGTGAAGACGTCGAAGGTCGCGAGCGGCCGCGTCACCGCTTCGTCGGCGGGGTGATTCCCGAGCACATGCGCGAAATGGGCGTCGAGTTGAAGAAGGGCTTTGCCCGTCTGACTGACCTGTTCACCCGGCTCACCGAACTGCTCAAGGAAGGCATGGACGGCGAGGTCAACATCGGCATCGCCAGCAACCAGGCTGAAGAATGGTACCCGCTGTTCGGCAGCCTGTTGTCCCGCTCTTCGGGCAACTGGGAATTGTGGGTCGCTTTCACCGCTGAAGACCCGGAAGACAACCCGCCAATGGCCCGCTGGCTGACCCTGGCCGAAAGCGGCTCGCTGTTCGACATCGAGGTCAACGCCAGCCCGATCCTCGCGGCGGAAATGCTCCGTCGCAACCTGTGGAATGTGGCCTACGGCGCGCTGGTGACCTCCGCAACCCTGACCGCGCTCGGCACCTTCGACCGCTTCCGCATGCGCGCCGGCCTGCCGAAAAAAGCTGTGACCGCAGTGGTTCCAAGCCCGTTTCATCATGCTGACGCTGGCGTGCTGCGAGTGCCGGACCTGAAGGCCGATCCGCGTGATGCGCCGGCCCACACCGCAGCGATCATCCGTGATTTGCCGGCCTTGGTGGAAGGTTCGCGCGGCACCCTGGTGCTGTTCTCCTCGCGCAAACAGATGCAGGACGTGTTCGACGGCCTTGATCGTGACTGGCGCAAGCAAGTGTTCATTCAAGGCAACCTGTCGAAACAGGAAACCCTGAACAAGCACAAGGCGCGGGTCGATGGCGGGGATTCCAGTGTGTTGTTCGGCCTGGCGAGTTTCGCCGAAGGGGTCGACTTGCCCGGTGCTTACTGCGAGCACGTGGTGATCGCGAAGATTCCGTTCTCGGTGCCCGATGATCCGGTCGAAGCGGCGCTGGCCGAGTGGATCGAGGCTCGGGGAGGCAATCCGTTCATGGAAATCTCCGTGCCGGATGCTTCGCTGAAGCTGGTCCAGGCCTGCGGTCGCTTGCTGCGTACCGAAGAAGACCGCGGCACCATCACCTTGCTCGATCGACGCTTGGTCACCCAGCGTTATGGCAAAGCAATCCTCAATGCGTTGCCACCTTTCCGTCGTGAAATTTCCTGATACACCGGTGGGCAAATTTGCCCACCGCGTTGTCTATCTCTCTGCCATCGCTTTTCCACTGGCCCATCTGGGTCGTTAGGGAGATTTTCGTTCTCATGATTCGCCGTTCGCTGCGCCGTTCGTTACCTGCCGTTTTCACTCTGATGTTTGCAGCCCCTTTGCTGGCGGCCCCTGCCGGCCAACAGACGCTGTTCAACTTTGTGCGCCCCGCCGATGTGGTCCAGGTGGCGACTCAGGACGCCAGCCTGCCGCAATCCAACGCCGAGCAAACGGCCGAAGGCGAAGTGCTGCGTCGGGTGACGTTCAACCCGGTGGCACAACCAACCTTGCGCCTGACCCCGCAGACGGGCGCCTGGGACTGGTCGCAGTCGGGCTTCATGAGTTTGCGGATTCAGAGCGCAATGAACTGGGCTGTGACCCTGTACGTGAAAATCCAGAGCAACGACGGCAAGACGTTGGTCAGCCGCGTCGACTTGCCGGCCGGCCCTGCGCAAACCTTGTTGGTGCCGCTGCAGGCCTTTACGCCATTGAGCCTGGGCCTGAAAGCCGGCCCACCAATGCCGATGACGTTTGAGGGGCAGCGCGTATTGCTGGCCAGCAGCGCCGGTGAGCTGGAGCGCAGCCAGGTGGTGTCGGTGACCTTGTCGATGGATCAGCCGAAAGTCGCCCAGAGCATTCTGCTTGAGCGCTTTGGCGTGCAGGACGGCGATGCGGCGACTCAAGCGGCTTTTGGCGGCCTTGTGGACGCTTACGGCCAGTCGACCCGGGCCAAATGGCCAGAGAAAGTCAGCAGCGACGAGCAACTGAAAAGCGCCGCCGCCAAGGAACATCAGCAACTGAAAACCTGGCTGGCCGAGCGCGAGAAGTCGTCCCTGGACAAGTTCGGTGGCTGGAACAAAGGCCCGGCATTCAAGGCCAGCGGCTTTTTCCGCACCGAAAAACGCGACGGTCGCTGGTACCTGGTGACCCCGGAAGGGCATCCGTTCTATTCGCTTGGGGTTAACACCGTCACCCCGGACGTCGACCAGACCTACGTCGCCGGCCGCGAGTGGATGTTTGAATCGCTGCCCAAACCCGACGAGCCGCTGGCCAGCCACTATGGCGAAGGCGACAACCGGGGCGGCAACGGTGTCGATCAGGGCCGAGGCTACAATGCCGGTCGTTGGTACGACTTCTATGGCGCCAACTTGCAGCGTCTGTATGGCGCGCCTTGCGCCCAGGGCAGCGACACCAAAGCGGGTGTCGCTGAAGCCGCCAAGGCCGACGCCATTGAGGCAACGGCCGAGAAGGCCACTGAGCAACCTGTTGCGCCTTCGACGGCCGAATCCGGTGTCGCCGAAGCCGCCAAGACCGGCGCCGTTGAAGCGACCGCCGCGAAAGCAGCGGAGCAAACACCTGCCGAACCCTGCAAAGCGGTGGTTGATGAACAGCGCTGGGCCAGCCACACCCTTGATCGCCTGCAAGCCTGGGGCTTCAACACCATCGGCAACTGGAGCGCCCCAGCGTTGGCCAGCGCTGATCGCGTGCCGTACACCTTGCCACTGTCGATCGTCGGCGATTACGCCAGTATCAGCACCGGCACCGACTGGTGGGGCGGCATGCCCGACCCGTTTGACCCGCGTTTCGCCATGGCCACCGAACGTGCCGTGGCCATCGCCGCGCGCGACCATCGCGATGATCCATGGCTGATCGGCTACTTTGCCGACAACGAATTGGCCTGGGCCGGTCCGGGCGACGACCCGAAAGCCCGTTACGCCTTGGCCTACGGCACCTTGAAAATGACCACCGACGTGCCGGCCAAGCGCGCATTCCTCAAGCAATTGCGGGACAAGTACCGCAATCAGGCGGGCCTTTCCAAAGCCTGGGGCATTGATTTGCCGGCCTGGGAATTGATGGAAGACCCAGGCTTCGTGCCGCCGCTGCCAAGCGCCGAACACCCGGAAATCGAAGCCGACTTCAAATACTTCCAGAAGGTTTTCGCCGACACGTACTTCAAGACCCTCTCCGATTCGCTCAAGTGGCACGCGCCGAATCAGCTGTTGCTGGGCGGCCGGTTTGCCATCAGCACCCCGGAAGCAGTTGAGTCCTGCGCGCAGTATTGCGACGTGTTGAGCTTCAACATGTACACCCTGCAACCGCAGGACGGTTACGACTTCGCCAAGCTGCGCAGCCTGGACAAACCGGTGCTGATCACCGAGTTCAACTTCGGCTCGGCCGATCGTGGCCCGTTCTGGGGCGGCGTGACGCAATTGGCAAAGGAAGAAGACCGTGGCCCGGCTTACGCCAATTTTCTCAAACAGGCGATGAGCGAACCGTCGATCGTTGGCGTGCACTGGTTCCAATACCTTGATCAACCGGTCACCGGTCGTCTGCTGGATGGCGAGAACGGGCACTTTGGCCTGGTGGGCATTACCGATCTGCCGTTCCAGGGTTTCGTCGATAGCGTTCGCAAGAGCAATTTGCAGACCGTCGATCAGCTCGGAAAAGAGGCCGAGAAGGCCAAGGCTGAAGCGGATAAAACCGGTCACGAAGCGGTGGGCGGCAAAAAAGGCGAGGCTGGCAAAGGCGCAGGGCAGGGCGCTGGCCATGCGGGTGGGCATTCCGGCAATGGCCACTGAGTGCTGACAGGTACGTTGAATTTCTGAGTGTTTTTCGCCGGGCGGTATGGCGACCGCCCAGCCCGCCACAGTTCCCAAAACCCGCTAGGGCTGGAACAATGCGGGCCACTTTGTAGAGCTTTATATCCGGGGAGTTGCGGGTGCAGATTCAGGGTTTTTACGAGCTGAAGTTCGAAGCGGTGCGTGAGGCTTTCGCGGCGCTGTTCGACGATCCACAGGAACGTGGCGCAGCGTTGTGCATCCAGATTGGCGGTGAAACCGTGGTCGATCTTTGGGCCGGTAGCGCTGACAAGGATGGCACCGAAGCCTGGCACAGCGACACCATCGCCAATCTGTTCTCCTGCACCAAGACTTTTACCGCGGTGACCGCCCTGCAACTGGTAGCCGAAGGCAAGCTGCAACTGGATGCCCCGGTTGCCCGCTACTGGCCCGAGTTCGCTGCCGCCGGCAAAGAGTCCGTGACGCTGCGTCAATTGCTTTGCCATCAGGCCGGTCTGCCGGCACTGCGTGAGATGTTGGCCCCGGAAGCCCTTTACGACTGGCAAACCATGGTTGATGCCTTGGCCGCCGAAGAACCGTGGTGGACGCCGGGCGTCGGTCACGGTTACGCCGCGATCACCTATGGCTGGCTGGTCGGTGAGTTGCTGCGTCGTGCTGACGGTCGTGGGCCGGGTGAGTCCATCGTGGCGCGGGTCGCGAAGCCTTTGGGGCTGGATTTCCACGTCGGCCTGGCGGACCAGGAGTTCCATCGCGTGGCGCACATCGCCCGTGGCAAGGGCAATGTTGGCGATGCCGCCGCCCAGCGCTTGCTGCAAGTGACCCTGCGCGAGCCGACGGCCATGACCACAAGGGCGTTCACCAACCCGCCGTCGATCATGACCAGCACCAACAAACCCGAGTGGCGGCGCATGCAGCAGCCCGCCGCCAATGGTCACGGCAATGCCCGCAGCCTGGCCGGGTTCTACGCCGGTTTGCTCGACGGCAGCTTGCTGGAAAGCGAAATGCTCGACGAAATGACGCGCGAGCACAGCGTCGGCGAGGACAAGACTTTACTGACCCGGACCCGTTTCGGCCTGGGTTGCATGCTCGATCAACCGGACGTCCCCAACGCCACCTACGGCCTCGGCCCTCGTGCGTTCGGTCATCCGGGTGCGGGCGGTTCCACCGGTTTTGCCGACCCGGAACACGATGTGGCCTTCGGCTTTGTGACAAATACCCTGGGGCCGTACGTCTTGATGGATCCGCGCGCGCAAAAGCTTGTGCGCGCACTGGCCACTTGTCTGTAAAACGCGCTCAGGGGTTCCAGGGCCGGAACCCCAAGGCCTTTTTGATTTCCAAGCGTCTGTTTATCCGGGTCACTCCGGCCTGATAGTTCATTACTTCATTTTGTGGATATCCAATGTCTTCCAATAAAACCCTCGCTTTGGCCCTGTGCTTCGCTATTACCGGTTGCGCACAAACCCCACAAAATGACTCGGATGGCAGCAGCTGGTGGCCGTTCGGGTCGTCCGACAAAGTCGCCGCTAAAACCCCGGCTCCGGGCCCGGTACCTCTGAAGCCTGCGGCAACCGCCCCGGTGGCCAAGACTGAAAGCGCCAGCCATTGGTACTGGCCGTTCGGCTCCGATGACAGTGCCGACAAGATGCCAGCCAAGCCTGAGGTGAAAGCTGAAGCCAAGCCTGAAGCCAAACCGGTCGAGGTGGCCAAGGCCAAGGCTGAGGCCGATGCAGGTGGCAAATGGTGGTGGCCGTTCGGTGGTAAAGAGCAAAGCACCGCTAAAGCTGTGCCAATGCCCGATCCTAAAGTTACCCAGGCCTGGCTCGACGACTACGAACCGCGCCTGCGCGAAGCGATCAAGGGCAGCAACCTGCAACTCGAGCGCCGTGAAAACGTACTGGTTGTAACCGCGCCGGTAGAGGGCTCGTTCAACCCTGACCGTCCGGCCATGCTGCTGCCGGTGACTCTCGGCCCGTTCACTCGCGTCGCGAAAATCCTTGAAGTCGATCCGAAAACTGCCGTGCTGGTGCTTGGCCACAGTGATACGTCGGGCGCCGCACCGGCCAACGTGAAACTGAGCCAGGAGCGTGCCCAGGCCGTGGCAGCGATTTTCCGCCTCAGCGGTCTGCAGCGTGATCGTCTGATGCTGCGGGGTATGGGTGGCGAAGCCCCGCGTGCTGCCAACGACAGCAATGAAGGCCGTGCCTTGAACCGTCGCGTCGAACTGCTGGTGACCCCGCAAAACACCATGGTCGCGCTGCTGAGCAAGTACAACATGCCAGCCCCGGCGCCAGTGAAGTTGGTCGCTGCCCAGGACGTCAAGCCAGTGGTCAAGCCAGTCACTCCGGCGCCAGCTGCGAAGAAAGCCGATGTGCCTGCGGCGAAAAAAGCCCCGGCCAAGAAAGCCGCCGCCAAGAAGGCACCGGCTAAAACCGCGACTCCAGCGAAAAAGACTGCGCCGGCCAAAGCCGCTGCCGACACGAAAAAAGTCGCTGAGTCCGCCGATACTGTAAAAAAGTGATTCGTTAACCAAAAGGAATGCGCCATGACCCAGGGCCTGGCTGATATGCGTCGCGACTACACCCGTGATGGCCTGACCGAGGCGCAAGCCCCGGCCGAGCCATTCGCGCTGTTCCATCACTGGTTCGCGGACGCGGTGAAAACCGAGCAGGCGCCGGTGGAAGCCAACGCCATGACCCTGGCCACTGTCGATCAGGACGGTCGGCCGCATTGCCGCATTCTGCTGCTCAAGGGGCTGGACGATCAGGGCTTCACCTTCTTCACCAACTACGACAGTGCCAAGGGCCAGCATCTGGCCGCGAATCCGTTCGCGGCCATGACCTTTTTCTGGCCGGCCCTGGAGCGCCAGGTGCGCATCGAAGGGCGGGTGGTGAAGGTTACGCCTGAAGAGTCCGACGCCTACTTCCAGGTCCGGCCGCTGGGCAGTCGCCTCGGTGCCTGGGCTTCGCCGCAAAGCCGGGTGATCGCCGATCGTGCCGAACTGGAAGCGTTGCTCAAGAACACCGAACAACGTTTCAGCGACACGCAACCTCATTGCCCTGAGCACTGGGGCGGTTATCGTTTGTTACCGGAGCGCATCGAGTTCTGGCAAGGCCGTTCGAGCCGCCTGCACGATCGCCTCAACTATCGCTTGCAGGGCGCCGACTGGATTCTTGAACGTCTGGCACCTTAAGCCGTCTACCGATCGGGATAGCCTGCCGCAGCGGCTTCAAGCCACTGCGGCAGGTCTCGGCGCTTGATTTTCTGCGCTTGAGCGTTCGCCAGTTGCTGGAGCATGAACGCCTTTTTCTGCTCGTCTTTACCCGCCAGTGCCAACGCCAGATCGCGGTCCATCCAGCGTTTGATCCGCACGTATAGCCACCAGTGGAAATACAATCCGGCAACGGTAGTGACGACAATGATGAAGTAATCCATGACAATCCTTGGGGCAGCGGCGCAGATTCCGGAATTTGCCGCTACTGTGTGGTGAGTTCGTGGAGGTGCCTGTACCGGGCCTGAATCAAACCAATTTTATCCGGGCGAGGTCGTGACAGGCGTCAAGCTGCGGAGTTTAATGAATACTTGTCCTTTGGAGTTGATGCTATGCGTAAGTCTGTTCTGCTGGTTGCTTCCTTTTCCACGATGGCGATGTTGCTCACTGGCTGCCAATCGAGCTTGACCGGTGACTCCTACTCCCGTGACGAAGCGCGTCGCGTGCAGACCGTTCGCATGGGCACCATCGAATCCCTGCGACCGGTCAAAATCGAAGGCACCAAAACCCCTATCGGCGGCCTTGCCGGTGCGGCGGTGGGTGGTGTGGGCGGCAGCGCAGTCGGTGGCGGTCGCGGCAGCATCGTTGCTGCAGTTATCGGCGCCGTTGCTGGCGGCCTGATCGGCTCGGCCACAGAAGAAGGCCTGACCCGCGCCCAAGGCGTGGAAATCACCGTTCGCGAAGACGACGGCAGCATGCGCGCCTACGTGCAACAGGTTCAGGAAAATGAAGTGTTCCGCGTTGGCGAGCGAGTGCGGATTGCCACTGTTGATGGGACTAGCCGCGTTTCGCACTAAGCGGGAATACGGGTAAAAGAAAACCCCGATCAGGTGACTGGTCGGGGTTTTGTTTTTTGAAGTGAGAATCAAACGGCGCTATTTCTAGACGTTGCAGGTGAGTTGAAATAGAAATGATGGGTTATAAATTTTCTTTCCGAGTATTTCTTCCAAGGAATCAAGCTGCTCGGTCGTGAGGTTGTATCCCTCCCAGCCTTGTTGATCCGTTGTCCATCCCATAATTGCTTTTAATTCTTTTTCGTAGCCGTTCGGCAACTCTTCTTCGAATGCGAGGAGTTCGGTTTTTTTATCAAATGCCTCTATAACGTAAATCATGGTTCTACTTTCCTAGTGTTATCCGCTGGTTTGGTCTGCTCGCCAGTAGTCGGATCATATTCACCGAGATGACGGCCACGTTTGTCGTACATCTCGACAGCCCCATGCTGTGAGTCCCATTCAAAAATTTTCCCATTTGGAGTTTTCCAGCGTTTTCTAAGGCCGCCACCACCTTTAATTGGGGTCTTACGAGTTGCTCTCGTAGCATTGGGAAAAGCGGTCAGTCCCTTTGGCGCCGGATAATATTTGTGGTTAGAAACACTGACCACAATATAAACCGGCTTCACCAACGACCCCACCGGAAACACAAGAATGAAATCCTTGTACTCAGGCGGGTAAACCGGGTTCACGATAATGCTGTCAGCCGCTTTCGTCGGCGGATAAACCCAAATGTGCGGCGCTTGCGGCGCAGCCTCCAACGCTGGAATGCCAAGGATGTCCGAACCATCCACAGCCGGCGTCCAGATCAGCTCAACACCATCCCCCAGATCCGCCACCTGCTGACTGCCGCGCAAGCTGAACTGCACGACATCAACCATTTCCCAATCGCGGTTCTGGCCAGTGTAAAACGCATAACCCTTGAGGCTGCCGTCAGCCTGTTGTTCGACCTGCAGACGAACACGGGTTCTGGCCTGTTTCAGGGCGCGCAGTTGATCTTCGGTATAGAGCGCACTGTCGCCCAGGCTGGGCGTCCAGAACAGCGCGACCACAGTGGCCAGCGCGATGGATCCGGCAGCGCCAAGTGCAGCGACCGGAGCAGTGAGAGTCGGGGCATGAAGCGCAAGTCGCCCAATACCGAGCGAGACAGTACTGCCGCTGATGGTTTCAAGATTCAGCAGCCCGGCATCGTCTACCTCACGAGCGCCGAGCCAGGCGACTTCTCCGTAGTCCTTGAGGCTGTCGGTGGGCACCATTCCCGAAGGATTCGAGTAATCGATGATGGCGTCCGGCAGGTTGCAGGACTTGGCGAAGACACACCCCGCACGAACGGTTTCGTTCTTCTTCACGGCAACTTCACGACTTCGCTCGAAGGCGTCTTGCCTCGCGAGCATCGCGTCGTAAGCGTTTTGTCTGGCATCACGCGCGGCCAGTTCGGTGGCCGTCATGAAGCGGTGAGTGACGTGATGACCGTCGCCTGACGGTGGGCTCTGAACCCGGGGAATGTCCTTATTGCCAGCCACTGATCTTCCTTGCGTTCGTCCGTCGACAGACCCCAGAAAAGGGGCTGTGCGACGTTAACGAACGAGGCTGATCGTGGCTGTAGGACGAGTCCTGAATGACTCTAAGAGTTGTCTCTGTTTATCAGGATTACAGCGCGGTGCTCTTGCGACTCGCCGCCGCCGTCACCGCATAACCAATCAATGCCGCCAATATCGACCCGGTCAAAATCCCCATCCGATCCATCCCGGCGTATCCACTGACACCCGGTTCAAACGCCAGGGAGCCGACAAACAGACTCATGGTGAAGCCGATGCCGCAGAGGATTGCCACGCCCAATACCTGGCCCCAGTTGGCGCCTTGGGGCAGGGCGGCGATGCCGATTTTCACCGCCAGCCAGGTCAGGCCGAAGACGCCGAGGGTCTTGCCCAGCAGCAGGCCGACCGCGATGCCCATCGGCACGTGGTGAGTGAAGCTTTCGACGGTCACGCCGCTCAGAGACAGACCCGCGTTGGCGAAGGCGAACAGCGGCAGGATGCCGTAGGCCACCCATGGATGCAGGGCGTGTTCGAGGGTCAGCAGCGGCGAAGGTTCGGCGTTTTTCGTGCGCAGTGGAATGCAGAAGGCCAGGGTCACACCGGCCAGTGTCGCGTGGACGCCGCTCTTGAGCACACAAACCCAAAGGATAAGGCCGATGATCATGTACGGCCCGAGCTTGACCACTCCGAGCCGGTTCATCGCGATCAGTGCCACGATGCACGTCGCGGCCAGGGTCAGCGAAAGGGTCGAGAGTGTACCCGAGTAGAAGATCGCAATGACGATGATTGCACCGAGGTCGTCAATAATCGCCAACGTCATCAGGAAAAGTTTCAGCGACACCGGTACCCGCTTACCCAGCAGAGCCAGTACGCCGAGGGCGAAGGCGATGTCGGTGGCCATCGGGATGGCCCAGCCACCCAGGGCTGCCGGGTCTTCGCGGTTCAGAAAACAGTAGATCAGCGCCGGCACCACCATGCCGCCAATCGCCGCCGCGCCGGGCAGGACGATTTGTGACGGTTTCGACAGCTGGCCGTCGAGGACTTCGCGCTTCACTTCCAGGCCGATCAGCAGGAAGAACAGGGCCATCAGGCCATCGTTGATCCACAGCAGCGCCGGTTTGGCGATTTGCAACGCGCCGACCTGCGCCACTACCGGAGTGTCCAGAAAACTGCTGTAAAGCCACGACAGCGGGGAATTGTTGATGATCAATGCCAGGGCCGCAGCGGCGATCAATAACAGTCCGCTGGCAGCTTCCAACTGGAAGAAACGCGTGAAAGTGCTACGCAGAGGCAAGGTCGCTCTCCATCGATGAATTCAAAAGGTGGCACACCCTAACCCGTACCGTTAGTTGTTAAAACAAAAGTTATATTCTTTTTTGTTATATGCCGTTACAACGCGAACACCCAGCAGGGACCTGAGCCTAGCAGTTGTCCGGCGTATTGAACCTCAGCTGTACCTGTGCGCGATGTAGGTTTTTTCCTAAGCTTGTTAGCTGAGCCTTGCAACAAGGCCGACTCAACGAGAAAACCACCATGAGCGACAACCGACAGTGGGCCCGCGAAGCCATCCGGATCATCGAAGCCGACTTCCAGCGCAGCGCCGACACCCACCTGATCCCCTTGCCGCTGCCGGGTTTTCCGGGCATCGAGTTGTATTTCAAGGATGAGTCCAGCCATCCCACCGGCAGCCTGAAGCACCGCTTGGCGCGCTCGCTGTTTCTGTATGCGCTGTGTAATGGCTGGCTCAAACCCGGTGCGCCGGTGATTGAAGCGTCCAGCGGTTCGACGGCGATTTCCGAAGCGTACTTCGCCAGTTTGCTGGGCTTGCCGTTCATTGCGGTGATGCCGGCGACCACCTCCAAAGAGAAGATTGCGCAGATCGCTTTCTACGGCGGCAAGAGTCATCTGGTCGACGATCCGACGCAGATCTACGCCGAATCCGAACGCCTGGCTCGCGAACACGATGGGCATTTCATCGACCAGTTCACCTATGCCGAGCGCGCTACCGACTGGCGGGCGAACAACAACATCGCCGAGTCGATCTTCCATCAGATGCGTTTCGAGAAACATCCCGAGCCGAGCTGGTTGATTTCCAGCCCCGGCACCGGCGGCACCACCGCGACGCTGGGCCGTTACGTGCGTTACCGCCAACATTGCACCCGCGTGCTCTGCGCCGATGCCGAGCGCTCGGTGTTCTTCGATTACTACCAGACCGGCGACGCCAGTCTGCGCCTGGATTGCGGTTCGCGAATTGAAGGCATTGGCCGGCCTCGGGTGGAAGCGTCGTTCCTGCCCAAAGTGATCGATGCGATGGTCAAGGTGCCGGACGCGTTGTCTCTGGCGGCCATGCATTACCTGGCGCAGCGTTTGGGACGTCGGGTCGGCGGGTCGAGCGGGACCAATCTGATCGGCGCCTTGATGGCGGCCCAGCAGATGGCGGCGGCGGGGGAGTCGGGGTCAATCGTGGCGATTCTGTGTGATGGCGGCGAGCGCTATGCGACCACCTATTACGATCAGGCTTGGCTCAAGGCCCAGGGGTATGAGTTGAGTGGTTTGATGGATACCGTGGCGGTAAGCGTTGAGCGCGGTGAGCCGCTGCCAGCCAGCGTGCTGCGCGCCAATATCTGAGATTGTTCAGACGCTGAACCCCTGTGGGAGCGAGCCTGCTCGCGATGACGGCTGAACATTCAACAGAGATGTCGACTGATCTACCGCTATCGCGAGCAGGCTCGCTCCCACAGGGTTTTGCTTTGCTTGGGGAATCGCGGGTCAGGCCTCGAGGCCGAGGATGTCGCGGGCCACCGCTTCTGCAATCCGAATCCCGTCGACACCCGCCGACAGAATCCCGCCCGCATAACCCGCGCCTTCACCGGCCGGGAACAAGCCTTTCACGTTCAGGCTCTGCATCGACTCGTTACGGGTAATCCGCAGCGGTGACGACGTACGCGTCTCGATCCCGGTCAACACGGCGTCGTGCAGCGAGTAACCGCGAATCTGCTTCTCGAACGCAGGCAAGGCTTCGCGAATGGCTTCGATGGCGAACGCCGGCAAGGCCAACGCCAAATCACCCAAGGCAACCCCCGGTTTGTAGGACGGTTCTACGCTGCCCAGCTCGGTGGACGGCTTGCCGGCAATGAAGTCGCCGACCAGTTGCGCCGGCGCTTCGTAGTTGCTGCCGCCCAATACAAAGGCGTGGGATTCCAGGCGTTCCTGCAACTCGATACCCGCCAGCGGGCCGCCCGGATAATCGACTTCCGGGGTGATCCCGACGACGATCCCGGAGTTGGCGTTGCGCTCGTTACGCGAGTACTGGCTCATGCCGTTGGTGACCACGCGACCTGGCTCGGAGGTCGCCGCCACCACGGTGCCGCCCGGGCACATGCAGAAGCTGTAGACCGACCGGCCGTTGCTGGCGTGGTGCACCAGTTTGTAGTCCGCGGCCCCGAGTTTCGGGTGGCCGGCGTACTTGCCCAAGCGTGCGCGGTCGATCAGCGATTGCGGGTGTTCGATGCGGAAACCCACCGAGAACGGCTTGGCTTCCATGAACACGCCACGGCCGTGGAGCATGCGGAAGGTGTCGCGGGCGCTGTGGCCGAGGGCCAGAATCACGTGTTTCGAATGGATCTGCTCGCCGCCATTGAGCTCGACGCCGACCAGTTGGCCGTCCTCGATCAACACGTCGGTCACGCGCTGCTGGAAGCGCACTTCGCCACCCAACGCGCGAATCTGCTCACGCATGTTTTCCACCACACCGGTCAGACGGAACGTACCGATGTGCGGTTTGCTGACGTAGAGAATTTCTTCCGGCGCGCCTGCTTTGACGAACTCGTGCAGGACTTTGCGACCGATGAACTTCGGGTCCTTGATCTGGCTGTAGAGCTTGCCGTCAGAGAACGTCCCCGCGCCACCTTCACCGAACTGCACGTTGGATTCCGGGTTAAGCACGCTTTTACGCCACAGACCCCAAGTGTCCTTGGTGCGCTGACGCACTTCGGTGCCGCGCTCGAGGATGATCGGCTTGAAGCCCATTTGCGCGAGCAGCAGCCCGGCGAAAATCCCGCACGGGCCGAAACCCACGACGACTGGACGTTGCTCAAGATCAGCCGGCGCCTGGCCTACCGCTTTGTAGCTGACATCCGGCGCCACGTTGACGTTACGGTCATCG
Organism: Pseudomonas silensiensis; assembly: GCF_050434865.1. Taxonomy (NCBI): domain Bacteria; kingdom Pseudomonadati; phylum Pseudomonadota; class Gammaproteobacteria; order Pseudomonadales; family Pseudomonadaceae; genus Pseudomonas; species Pseudomonas silensiensis. The sequence continues at coordinate 155,010 of NZ_JBNDJH010000012.1, read as the reverse complement.
GCGAACTTGTGCAGCACCGCCGCCTCATCGCGAACGTTGAGGTCGATAGTGTAGATGAAGCACAGTTCGGAGGACTTTTTGCGCGCATCGTAGCTGCGCTTGAACAAGGTGAAGTCGAGCAGGTCATCACTGGTGATGCCCAGGCGCTGCACGATGGCAGGGCGCAGGTCTTCTTCGGGATGGTCGATCGGCAGCTTGAGTTCGGTGATTCGTAACATGACAGGATCCGGTTCGCGGGGCGCACAACTGCGCCAAGGCGTTTGAAGCCCGCGATTATAAGCCTCAAAGAATGATTCCCGTGAGGCTAAAACGATCAGTCGTTACGCGATCCGCCGAAATACCCGCAGCCACGCTGAACCTGGCCGTCGACGCGCAGTTCGGCGCTCATGTGCTGGACACTGCCGGTGCTGCTGTCGACGCAACGTTGCGGTGCAACCCACAGTTCGATGCGCTGGTTATTGGCTTCGGTGCTGAGGTTGAAGCGGCCATCGCCCAGTTGCTCTTCAACGTAGGGCACGGCCAATGGCGGCTGACCGGCGCGCTCGATGACCATGCCTTTTCCGCTGACTTTCACGTTCCACTCAGGCCCATGTCCGGCGGCGCGCAGGATCAGCAATTTGAAATTCGGATCGTTGCACGCGGTGCCCGAGCGCTCGACGCGGTACAGCTGCGCAAGATCGAGGCGGCTGTCGGCACCACTGGCTACGATACTGCCGCGCACGTCGGCAAACAGCTTGCCCTGTGCATCGGCCAGGGTTGCGGCCTCTTGCAGGACGCTGGTGCCGCCGATGTCGTTGACCACATAACTGCGCTGCTCATTGCACGGCTGGAACAACAGCTTGCCGTCGGCCGCCGTCAGCTGGCCCTGCATACGGGTCTGGCCCACGTGGGAGGCACTTTCACGCGGGCCATCGAGCAACTGGCAAGCGGCGAACAACGGAAGCAGGGCAACAAGGACTAAGGAACGGGCAGCACGCATCTTTGAGTCTCCAGACAAGTGCCGCCACGTTACTCAGCCTGACCGTTCATCACAAGGGTTTAGCCCACGTGAAAGGTCTGACCTGTTTGCAGGCCTTCCACACTTTTGGCGTAGGCCAATGCCACATCCGCTGCCAGAACCGGTTTGTAGCCGCGGAAATACGGCGCGTACTTGCCCATGGCTTCGACCAGTACATTAGGGCTTACTGAGTTCACCCGCAGGCCACGAGGCAATTCGATCGCTGCGGCACGGACAAAGCTGTCGAGGGCGCCATTGACCAGCGCTGCCGAGGCGCCGCTGCGAATCGGGTCGTGGCTGAGCACGCCGGTGGTTAAGGTGAACGAGGCGCCGTCATTGGCGAACTCGCGGCCGATCAGCAGCAAATTGACCTGGCCCATCAACTTGTCTTTCAGGCCCAGCGCGAAGCTTTCTTCGGTCATTTCACCGAGGGGGGCGAAGGTCACGTTGCCGGCGGCGCAGACCAGTGCATCGAACTTGCCGGTTTGCTCGAACAGCTTGCGAATCGACGCGCTGTCGCTGATATCCACATTGAAATCACCGCTGTTGCGGCCGATGCGGATGATCTCGTGACGCTCGGACAATTCCTTGTCGACCGCCGAACCAATGGTGCCGCCTGCGCCTATCAAAAGAATTTTCATCGTGCTGTTCCTCGAAGTGGTTAAACGAGGTTGAAGTCTAGAGTGGTTTTTTCTGTTGATAAGCGCGCTAATAGGCAACCTTTGGTTTTCAAATGGAAACAATCCATGAGCGAGATGGATGATCTGGCAGCGTTTGCGGTGTTGATCGAAGCGGGGAGTTTTACTCTGGCAGCGCAGCAATTGGGGTGCAGCAAGGGGCAGTTATCCAAGCGCATCAGCCAACTGGAATCGCGGTTTTCAGTGGTGCTGCTGCAACGCACCACCCGCCGTTTGAGCCTGACCGCTGCGGGTGCGGCGCTGTTGCCGCAAGCCCAGGCGCTCGTAGTCCAGGTCGAAAGGGCGCGTCAGGCATTGGCGCGGTTGAAGGACGACATGGCTGGACCGGTGCGTATGACGGTTCCGGTTTCGCTGGGGGAAACCTTCTTCGATGGCTTGTTGCTGGAGTTTTCCGGCAAGTACCCCGAGGTGCAGATCGAGCTGGACCTGAGCAACAGCTACCGTGATTTGTCCCGCGACGGGTTTGATCTCGCAGTTCGCTCCGAGGTGGGCAATGACGAGCGCCTGGTGGCCCGGCCGCTATTAGCCTGGCACGAAATGACCTGCGCCAGCCCGGCTTACCTTGAGCAATACGGCGAACCGTTGACGCCTCAAGCGCTCGCTGAACACCGCTGTCTGCTCAACAGTCATTACAGCGGTCGCGAAGAGTGGCTCTATCACCAGCAACACGAATTGCTGCGGGTGCGAGTCTCGGGACCGTTCGCCAGCAACCATTACAGCCTGCTGAAGAAAGCGGCCCTGGCCGGCGCCGGCATTGCGCGGTTGCCGTCCTACCTGCTGCAAGCGGAATTGGCTGACGGACGTTTGCGCTGGATCCTGCGCGATTATCAGACCCGCCGCATGCCGATGTACCTGGTTCACCCGTATCAGGGCGGTTTGCCGAAGCGCACACAGGTGCTGGCGGATTATCTGATTGGCTGGTTCAAGCGCAGCGGTGAAGCGCTGGATCGGCTTTAACGGTAAAGACTGACACCACACAAAACCCCTGTGGGAGCGGGCTTCATTGTTGTTGAGGGGTGTGGCAGGCATAAAAAAAAACGGCCCGAAGGCCGTTTTTTGTTTACCGCGAAGACTCAACCACCCAGGTACGCTTCACGTACTTTCGGGTCAGTCAGCAGCGCTTCCCCAGTGCCTGTCATCACCACCCGGCCGTTCTCCAGAACGTACGCACGATCAGCGATTTTCAGCGCCTGGTTGGCGTTTTGCTCCACCAGAAACACCGTCACGCCATCCTTGCGCAGCTGTTCGATGATGTCGAAGATCTGCTGGATGATGATCGGTGCCAGGCCCAACGAAGGTTCGTCGAGCAGCAACAGCTTGGGTTTGCTCATCAGCGCACGGCCGATGGCGAGCATTTGCTGTTCGCCGCCGGACATGGTGCCGCCGCGTTGGGCAAAGCGCTCTTTCAGGCGTGGGAAAAGTCCGAGGACCTTGTCCATCTGTTCCTGATAATCGCCCTTGTCGGTGAAGAATCCGCCCATGGCGAGGTTTTCTTCCACGGTCAGACGGGCAAACACCCGACGACCTTCCGGCACGACGGCGATGCTCTTGCGCATGATCTGCGAGGAGCTCTGGCCGACCAATTCCTCACCCATGTAGCGGATGCTGCCGCTGTGGGCTTGCGGCGAACCGCAGAGCGTCATCAGCAGGGTCGACTTGCCGGCACCGTTGGCGCCGATCAGGGTCACGATCTCGCCCTGGCGGACTTCGACGTTGACGCTGTGCAGGGCCTGGATCTTGCCGTAGAAGGTGGAAACGTTTTCGAATTGCAGCATTTACGCTTCCCCCAGGTAGGCTTTGATCACTTCGGGATTGTCGCGGATCTGTTCCGGCGTGCCATTGGCCAGAGGCGTGCCCTGGTTGATCACGACGATGTGGTCGGAAATGCTCATGACCAGTTTCATGTCGTGTTCGATCAGCAGCACGGTGACGTTGTGCTCTTCACGCAGCATGCTGATCAGCGCCTTCAGGTCTTCGGTTTCCTTCGGGTTCAGGCCGGCGGCCGGTTCGTCGAGCATGAGGATCCGCGGGCGGGTCATCATGCAGCGAGCGATTTCCAGACGGCGTTGCTGACCGTAGGCCAGGGTGCCGGCCGGACGGTTGGCGAAGGCCTTGAGGTTGACCTTGTCCAGCCAGTACTCGGCGAACTCCATGGCCTCGCGCTCGCTCTTGCGGAACGATGGGGTCTTGAACAGGCCCGCCAGGAAGTTGGTGTTCAGGTGACGGTGCTGGGCGATCAAGAGGTTCTCGACCGCGGTCATGTCCTTGAACAACCGCACGTTCTGAAAGGTGCGCACCACGCCTTTGAGGGCGATCTTGTGGCCGGGCAGGCCTTCGATCGGCTCGCCGTCCAACAGGATGCTGCCGCCACTCGGCTGGTAGAAACCGGTCAGGCAGTTGAACACGGTGGTCTTGCCGGCGCCGTTGGGGCCGATCAGTGCAACCACCTGTTTTTCCTTCACGCTCAGGGCTACGCCGTTGACCGCCAGCAAGCCGCCGAAGCGCATGCTCAGATTTTCGACTTTAAGGATCTCGCGGCTCATTTGCGCAGCTCCATGTGGGGGCGTTGCATAGGCAGCAGACCTTGAGGACGCCAGATCATCATCAGCACCATCAAGGCGCCGAACATCAACATGCGGTATTCACTGAACTCACGCATCATTTCCGGCAACAGGATCATCACCGTGGCGGCGAGTACGACGCCCAGTTGCGAGCCCATGCCACCCAGCACCACGATGGCGAGGATGGTCGCCGACTCGATAAAGGTGAAGGACTCCGGTGTTACCAGGCCCTGACGCGCGGCGAAGAAGCTGCCGGCGAAACCGGCGAAGCACGCACCGAGGGTGAAGGCGGAGAGCTTGATGACGGTAGGATTGAGACCCAACGCACGGCAGGCGATTTCGTCTTCACGCAACGCTTCCCAGGCACGGCCCAGCGGCATGCGCAGCAAGCGGTTGATCACGAACAGCGCGAACAGGGCAAGGAACAAGGCGACCAGGTAAAGGAAGATCACCTTGTTGATCGAGTTGTATTCCAGGCCGAAGTACTCGTGGAAGGTCTGCAGGCCTTCAGCGGCTTTACGTTCGAAGGTCAGGCCGAAGAACGTCGGTTTCTCGATGTTGCTGATGCCGTTCGGACCACCCGTGAGGCCGGTCAGGTTACGCAGGAACAGACGGATGATTTCACCGAAGCCCAGCGTCACGATCGCCAGATAGTCACCGCGCAAACGCAGCACCGGGAAGCCGAGCAGGAAGCCGAAGGTGGCCGCCATCATCCCGGCGATTGGCAGGCAGATCCAGAAGCTCAGACCGTAGTAGTGCGACAGCAGCGCATAGCTGTAGGCGCCGACGGCATAGAAGCCGACGTAACCGAGGTCGAGCAGACCGGCCAGGCCGACCACGATGTTCAGGCCCAGGCCCAGCATCACGTAGATCAGCACCAGCGTGGCGATATCCACCGCACCGCGGGAGCCGAAGAACGGCCAGACCAGCGCACCGATGATCAACGCGATGATGATCCAGCGCTGAGTGGTCGGCAGGGTCAGGAACGTACTGGCCTTGGCCGGCATCACCGGCAGATTTGGCGAGGCTTTCCAGGCCGAGCTGATCTGGTGGTCGAACAACACCCGCAGGAACATCAGCACCGAGCACACGGCGATGGTGATCAGCGTTGTAGTGCTGGTGCCATGGACTTCGAGGTTGATGCCGACAATGGTCAGTTTCAGACCGAGTACCGGGTAGGCAACGGCCCACACCAGCAAGGCGCTGAACAACGCCTGTTTAAGATTCCTAGTCATACTTTTTCAACCTCCGGACGGCCCAACAGGCCGGTTGGCCGGAACAACAACACCAGAACCAATAAGCCGAACGCCACGACGTCCTTGTACTGGTCGCCGAAGATATCGGCACCAAAGGCTTCCGCCACCCCAAGCACGATCCCGCCGAGCATGGCGCCGGGGATGCTGCCGATACCACCCAGTACCGCTGCGGTGAAGGCCTTGAGACCGACCAGGAAGCCGGCGTTCGGGTTGATCACGCCGTACTGCATGCTCAGCAACACAGCCGCGATGGCTGCCAGTGCGGCACCGATGACGAAGGTCAGGGCGATGATGTTGTTGGTGTTGATACCCAAGAGGTTGGCCATCTTGATGTCTTCGGCACAGGCACGGCAGGCGCGACCCAGGCGAGAGCGGGAGATGAACATCGTCAGGCCGAGCATGGCGACAAAGGTCACCACGAACACCACGATTTGCATGTAGGAAATCAGCACTTCTTGTGCGCCACCTGGCCCGATGGAGAAGTTACCAGGGATCAGGTTGGGGATGGATTTGTCCTTGGAGTCTTGCGCCAGCAGAACCGTGTTCTGCAGGAAGATCGACATACCGATGGCGGAAATCAGTGGGATCAGACGGTTGCTGCCGCGCAAAGGGCGGTAGGCGATCCGTTCGATGCTGTAACCGTAGGCACTGGTCACGACAATGGTCGCGAGAAAAGCAGCGGTCATCAACAGCGGAACACTGTCGAGTCCCATCATGGACAGGCCCGCAATGGCGATGAACGCCACGTAGGAACCAATCATGTACACCTCGCCGTGGGCGAAGTTGATCATTCCAATGATGCCGTAAACCATCGTATAGCCGATGGCGATCAGGGCATACGTGCTGCCAATGGTCAGACCATTAACCAGCTGTTGGAAAAAGTGATAGATGTCAGGCATTACAGCGCTCCTAAAAACCTGATACGCATTTCACTGGTGGAGTCATTTTCCCGCTCGAGCCCCGTGGATCTGCATCCACTTCGAACGCGAGGTTTGCCAGCGAACCGCTGATGACGGTTTTGAGATTTTCAGGTGGGGAGACTGGCGGATCACGCCAGCGCGGCCCAATACGTTCGTAAAACAAAGCCCACGGCACGCCGTGGGCTTTGTTGGCAGTCAGTCAGGCAACGCCTTACTGAGGCTTGGCTTCAGTTTTAGGTTTGCCGAAGTGCCACTCGTAAACCACAAATTTGAAGTCTTTCAGGTCGCCCTTGTCGTCGAAGCTCAGGTCGCCAGTCGGCGTCTTGAAGGTGCCTGCGTGGATGGCAGCAGCCACCTTGGCAGTGTCTTCGGACTTGGCAGCCTTGATGCCGTCGGCGATCACTTCCACAGCCGAGTAGGCCGGGAACACGAACGGACCGCTCGGGTCTTCTTTCTTGGCTTTGAACGCATCAGCCAGGGCGATGTTGGCCGGATCCTGGTCGAAGGATTTCGGCAGGGTCACCAGCAAGCCTTCGGAAGCGTCTTTGGCGATTTGCGAAATGGAGTCGTTACCCACGCCTTCCGGACCCATGAACTTGGCTTTCAGGCCTTTTTCCTGTGCTTGACGCAGGATCAGACCCAGCTCCGGGTGGTAGCCGCCGTAGTAAACGAAGTCGACGTTGGCTTGCTTGAGCTTGGAGATCATCGAAGAGAAGTCTTTGTCGCCGGCGTTGATGCCTTCGAACACGGCAACCTTGACGTTTTTGCCTTCCAGGGTTTTCTTCACGGCGGTGGCGATGCCTTCACCGTATTGCTGTTTGTCGTGCAGAACAGCAACGATTTTCGGTTTTACGTGATCGGCAATGTAGTTACCGGCGGCAGGGCCCTGGGCGCTGTCCAGACCGATGGTGCGGAACACCATTTTGTAACCACGGGACGTGATGTCCGGGCTGGTGGCAGCCGGGGTGATCATGATCACGCCTTCGTCTTCGTAAATGTCCGAAGCTGGCTGAGTGGAGCTGGAGCACAGGTGACCGACCACGAACTTGACGCCGTCGTTGACGACTTTGTTCGCGACCGCTACCGCTTGTTTTGGATCACAGGCGTCATCGTATTCAACGGCTTCGAGTTTCTTGCCGTCTACGCCGCCTTTGGCGTTGATCTGTTCAATGGCCATTTTGGCGCCACTGAACTGCATGTCGCCGTATTGGGCTACAGGGCCGGTTTTAGGGCCGGCGATGCCGATCTTGATGGTGTCAGCTGCGAACGAATGGCTGGCAACCCCGGCCAGAACCATAGCGGCAAACAGTTTGGAAATCTGCTTAGTAGCCTTAGTCATAGTGCTCCACTCTTACTGTTGTAGTTTTTATAGTCCTGGCGCCGTAGCAGCAGAACCGGGTCAGATATCTTCGATATCCTCCGGAAAATGCCCCCGGCAACTGTACCGGTACAGTGTAGAGCGCCAATTGTTAGCCTGGGAAGCTGGCGCCAGGGGGCAAAACCTGAGGGTGTCGCTTTATTGAAAGAAAAAGACAGAATGGCGGCGGGGGTTATAGCTGAAATATCAGCAATCCTTGGCTTTCCTGCTGTTTTCAATCGGTAACTCTATTGCATCCGGGTTTTTCTGCCAGACCACCAACGTTATGATTACGTCGATTTCTTTTCCGGACAGGACCCATGACTCAAGAACCTAGCACCCTCTATGCCAAGCTGCTTGGTGAAACCGCATCTATTACCTGGAAAGAGCTGGAGCCGTTCTTCGCCAAGGGTGCCCTATTGTGGGTCGATCCCGGTCTGGATTTGATTGCTGCAGCGGAAGCAATCGCGACCGATGAAGGCGAGAAAGTGGCTGCCTGGCTGGCCGCCGACAAGGTCGCCAAGCTGTCTGAAACGCGGGCGCTGGATCTTTTCGAACGCGATCCGCAGCTGTGGGCAGTGGTCGTTTCGCCGTGGATTCTGATCCAGGAAAGGGCGACGAGCTGAAGTCATGCACTCTATTGGTGCGCGCCTTTGTCGGGCAAAAGTGTGTAGCCGAGTAGCGTGATGGCATGTTGCCGTAGAGAAAGGCCACAGAAGGGTCTTGGCGAGGGTGACGTAAACGTAACGGGAACAGTTTATTGAGCAGCCTGATGGCTGCTTAATTGTTTCTGAATGTTGGATCTGTGGCGAATCTGATGCCGTCATCGCGAGCAGGCTCACTCCTACAGGGGAACGCATTCCAAATGTAGGAGTGAGCCTGCTCGCGATGGCGGCGACTGGGTCTGGCGTCAGACCGAGAACGTCTTGCCGGTATGGTTATTCAGCGAAATAACCTTGGTCTTGCCAATGCGGTGACGATAAATCTCGCGCAAGTACTTGATCGACTTCTTCACGCAATCCCGGGACAGACGAATGTCATTGATCGAGACGAACTTGTCTTTGTCATTGATCAGCTCGCGGTACTTCTTCTCGTACATCGGTTTGATCGCGTACCAGTTGGTGTCGAGGATCTTCGCCGGGTTCTCGAACTCATTCAGCAGCTCGTCGATCCGGTCTTCGTCGAACTCTTCATTAATGATGAAGTCCAGGATCGAGTTATCCAGGGTTTCGTCAAAGCGGTACGGGGTTTTCGCGAAACAACGCTTGATGAAGGCCACGATCAGCGTCAGGAAATCGTCCGACAGGCACGGGCTCTTGGCGATCAGGGTGGTCAGCGACAAGTTGGCCGAGGCGCCGATGACCAGCGCATAACGCTTGAGCGTGGTGTTCGGGAACAGGCTGTTGAGGTGGGTCTTCAACCGGTTCAAGTCCATGTAGGACAGCTTGTAGTCCTTCGGCAGCGAAACAATCGAGACCACCGACGAGCAGTTCTTGAAGAAGTGCAGGTCGTGCAACGCGGCCGCGTCGTAACCCGAATTCTTGTACTGCTCCAGCGAGGCGCGATAGCGCTTGGATTCGATCGGCAGCAGGCTGATGCCTTCGATTGCCTGGGTCACTTTGTTGAAGTGCGGCAAGTCGATGGAGCGGAAGAACAGGTCGTCGATGTTCAGGCGCTGCGGTTCTTTCTCGAACACCTTGAACTTGTCGCTGCTCGGCGGCGGAGTTTCCGGCACCACGGACTCGGCGTAGGCAATCGCTACCGGACCGGCCAGGCTCATGAACAGGTCGTTGGCGTCCAGGCGAATGGTTTCGCCAATGTCGATGCCGGCGCGACGGAAATAGTTCTGGTCGTAGTCGGTGGTAACCGCCTGAGCCGTCAGAATGTTGAAGATCTGCTGTGAGATGTACTGGTTAGCGTGCTTTTCCATCGCGTTGACGTCGATGTTCTGAATGTTGCCGTCATCGCTTTCTTCGGCGTAACGCATGATGTCGTTGGAGATCAGCATCATGGCGTTCCATGGGCGGATACGGCCCATGACACTGGCTTCGCTGCTGTCTTCGTTGGCGAAGTTGTAGGAGAAGTCCCACTCTTCCGACAGGTATTTACACAGCAGGCGACCGGCGTTGATGTGCAGCGCCTCGGACATTTCGCTGCGATGATCGGAAATGTTCGGCAACACGCAGATGCCGCTGGTGAAGATCGGCTCGAAGACGAAGGAATGACCGCTCTTGCCGTCGTGCTCGTCCATCGGCTTGGTGTCGAACGTCTTGTTCATGTACGAGTGTTGCTGGGCCAGGCCGAACTCCGAGGCCATGCCCGAACCGGTACCGCCGCCGGCACTGAAGATCGAGAAATACAGGCGCGACTGGTTGGCCTTGATCCCGCAGCTGTCGATCAGGTACGAATGAATCATCTTCCAGTCAGGGCTGGAGAAACGCTGGGTGTCCTTGTTCAGGATGATCTTGGCCAGGTACTGACCGAGGATCGGCGCGTTACCGGCGCCACCGGCGTGGACTTCCGACAAGTCCATTATTTTCATTTTGCTGTAGTCGCGCAGGAAACCGCTTTTTTCGCCCTTGCGCGAGAAACGGATGCGGCCGGCGATGTCTTTGTCCAAGTCGCCGAGCATGACCAGCGGCTCTACCAGGAACACCGGTTTGGTGGCCTTGTTCGACCCCAGGCGCAGGTTGTTGCGAATCCACTGTGCCGGGCTGTAGCCCTTTTCGGCGAAGCGTTTTTCCGGCGACAGGCGATCTTCGTTATTGAATTCATTGAGGTAGAACTTGCGGGCGTTGTACACCAGCTCCGCAACGTCCAGCGCGATGTTCGAACCGCAGCGGCCCAGGCCGATCAGGCACACCGAGGGGAATTCCTGATCGCTGTGATGTTCGCTGTCGCCTTCCAGATGCGGTGGGCGCGGGAACACCATGTCACGCAGACCATCGAGGTTATCGAGGATGCGGTCGGTGTTGGTTTCGGTGAAGTACAGGTATTGCTGAGTCGACAACGGGCGCGATGGCGTCAATGGCTTCGACGGTGCGGGACTGTTTGCCGCGGGGCTCAACGTCAGATCGGATATCGCAGGGGCCGGATTATTTTTAGAAGTCATTGTGCGCCATGTACCTGGGCTGGTTGGTTGAGCGACACGATGTCGTCGAACCATCACGGATGGGATCTCGCGTCTTTTTTCAGCGCGTATTTGGCCCAAGCGTCAGGGCCTTGGCCTGAGCATTACTCGGGGGAATCCTTTCCTAAGTCATGATGAATCGGCCAATATTCGCCAATCTTTAATCAAAAGGAGGCCAGATGATGGCATCGTTACCTTCGCTCGGATTTGCCGGGGTCGGCCTGATGGGCTTGCCAATGTGCCGGCGCTTGCTGGCAGCGGGTTATCCGCTGACGGTGTGGAACCGCAATCCAGCCAAGTGCGCGCCGCTGGTCGAGGCCGGTGCACGACAGGTCGCCACGCCGGCTGAGCTGTGCCGGCACGCCGACGTGGTGATGCTGTGCCTGGCGGACACCTCGGTGGTTCGTGAGGTGGTGTTTGGCCCGGCCGGTGTTGCCGAGGGGGCGAAAAGCGGTCAGTTGCTGGTGGATTTTTCCAGCCTTGAACCCACCGCGACGCGGGACATGGCGACAGCGCTGGTCAGCCAAACCGGCATGAGCTGGCTGGATGCACCCGTGTCCGGCGGAGTGGTCGGCGCCGAGGCTGGCAGCCTGGCGATCATGGTGGGCGGTGAAGCGGCGGATCTTGAGCGCGTCAGGCCTGTGCTGTTGAGCCTCGGCCAGCGCGTGACCCACATGGGCGCCGTCGGAGCGGGGCAGGTGACCAAGGCCTGCAATCAGATGATCGTCGCCTGCAACGCGCTGGTGATCGCCGAAGTGGTGGCGCTGGCCGAGCGTTCCGGGGTGCAGGCCAGCCTGATCGCCGAGGCTCTGGCCGGCGGGTTTGCCGATTCAAAGCCGTTACAGATCCTTGCTCCGCAAATGGCCGAAAGCCGTTTTGAACCGGTGAAATGGCATGTGCGCACGCTGCTCAAGGACCTCGACACCGCGGTGAAGTTTTCCCGTGAGCAAGGCTCGGCCACGCCGATCAGTGGACTGGCCGCACAACTGATGCGCCTGCATGGGGGGCAGGGGTTTCTGGAAAAAGATCCGTCGACGCTAGTGCAGTTGTACCGCGAACCAGACTCAAAGGGCTGACAGTGTACGGGTGCTTGCGCTGGTTGATTTCGCTCAGCACGGGACGCAATTGCGCCAGCGGTACCGGACGACTGAGCAGGTAGCCCTGCACGAAGTCGCAGCCGTTACGCTCCAGAAACTCGTATTGCTCAAGGGTTTCGACGCCTTCGGTGACTACCTGCAAATGCAGCGTGTGGGCCATGACGATGATCGCTTGTACGATTTCCATGTCCTGGGTGGCCTTGGGAATGTCCTGGATGAACGAGCGGTCGATCTTCAGCGTGTTGAGTGGCAGCCGTTTGAGATAGGCCAGAGATGAATAACCGGTGCCGAAGTCATCAATCGACAGCGACACGCCGAGGGCACGAATCTGGCGCAGCAACACCAGCGTATCGGCGATGTTGCCCATCAGCGCATTTTCGGTCACCTCCAGTTCCAGCCGCTGCGGCGCCACTCCGGAGACCCGTAGCGCGTGTTCGATTTCATCGGCCAAATCTTCGCGCGCCAGGTTCAGGGGCGAGCAGTTCACGGTGATGCGCAAGTCCTCGCAACCCTGACGCGACAATTCGCCCAGATCCTCACAGGCTTTGCGCAGGACCCAGTTGTCCAGTTCGGCGATCAGGCCGTTGGCCTCGGCGATGGCAATGAACCGGTCCGGTGCCAGCAGTCCGTGAACCGGATGTTGCCAGCGTACCAGCGCTTCAAGTTTGCTGACCTGAGCGGTTTTCAGGTCGTAGATCGGTTGGTAATAGAGCATCAGTCCGGTGTTTTCACGCAGGGCGTGGCGCAGCTCTTCTTCGAGTTGCAGTTCCAGCGTCGCGCGGGTTTTCAGGTCTTCGCTGAAGAAATTCAGGCCATTGCGCCCGCCGTCCTTAGACTGATACAGCGCCAGGTCAGCGTTTTTCAGCAACTCTTCACAGGTCTTGCCATCTTCCGGAAACAAGCTGATGCCGATACTGGTGGTCATGACCATGCGCCGCCCTGACAGCTCGATGGGCTCCTTCATTTTCGTCATGATGCGCTGGGCCATGTGCCGCGCTTCATCACGATCATGCAGGCCGATGAGGATGCAAAACTCGTCGCCTCCGAAGCGCGCCACCACATCTTCGTGGCTGCGTACCGAACACTTTATGTGGGTGGCCAGGACTTTGAGCAATTCGTCGCCGGCATCATGGCCGAGGCTGTCGTTGATTCGCTTGAAATGGTCGATGTCCAGGAACAGCACCGCCAGCATGCCGCCTTCGTTGGTTTTCTCGATGAGCTTCTCGGCAAAAATCTGGTTGAAGCCACGACGGTTGATCAGGTTGGTCAGGGGGTCGTAGTGCGCCACCTGTTGTAGCGACATCCTCGCCTGGTCCAGTTGACTGAGCAGGGCGTTGACCCGTTGCAGGTCGCGCTCCTTGTTTTGCAGCTTCTTGTCCGCCAGCGCCGCGCTGATGCTGCTGCCGATGATCAGCAACGTCATGATCGCCACTGTCAGACCCAGTTGCAGATGATTGTTTGCGCCGGGCAGCGGCGGGAGGCTGTCGGCGGGCAGCACCAGATTGAAGGCGGCCATGCCGGTGAAGTGCATGCTGATGATGCCTGCCCCGAGCACCAGACTGGCGCTGTATTTGAGCAGTTGATGGAACAGACCGGTACCGTCGCGCAGATGACTTGATATCAGCAGGGCTGCAAGGCAGGCACCGATGGCGATCACGATGGAGAGGGCGAATAGCGTGGGTTGGTAATAGGCCATCGCACTCGAACGCATGGCGCTCATGCCCACGTAATGCATGGTGGCGATGCCCAGGCCAATGCAGATCGACGCCTGGAGATATTGCCAAAAACTCAGGCGGGGATGACTGAGCGTATGCATGGCCAGCCATGAGGCGAGCAGGGCGATCAACAGAGAAAGGAGCGTGATGGGTAATTCATATTGAATGTCGATCGGCGCCTGAAACGCGAGCATGCCAATGAAGTGCATGGCCCATATCCCGCCCGCCAGGCAACTGGCACCGACCCAGCGCCAGAGCCGCTGCGAGGCGGGTTTTTCCACGTGACCGACCCGTTCGGCCATGTCCAATGTGGCAAAGCTGCCGACACAGGCGACCAGATAAGCCAGCAGTACCAGAAAAGGGTCATGTGTGCTGTTGAGTATTACCTGGCCGTTCGCCGTCAGCTCGGTAATGAAATGCAAACCAAGCCACTCCATAGCATGCCCCGTTGTCATCCTGGCTGTCGCCATGAACGCTGGCGAATGCTTTGGAGTATAGAAGGCGTGTTTAGAGTGCAAACCATAGTGGCAAATTGGCGCTAACCATTTTGGAATGAGCGTTAGAGCGTTTGGAAATAAATGGTGTATCAGCTGCGACATCTTCCATGGGGGGGTATCAGCTTTACAAATAGTGACAGACAGCTCTGGCGGGCCTGACTAGATTGCAGGTTCCGGGCTCGGATGCGTTGGCAGTGAAGCCCCAATAACAATAAAAGAGACGGACCCATGCAGAACTCGACCCAAGCGGCGAATGCCTGGCGCATTCTGTTCCTGCTGTTCCTGGCCAACCTGTTCAACTTCTTCGATCGCACCATTCCGGCCATCATCATCGAACCGATCCGCATGGAATGGCACCTCAGCGACTTTCAGCTGGGGATCATCGGTACCGCATTCACCCTCGTTTATGCCATTGCCGGCCTGCCTCTGGGGCGGATGGCCGATACCGGTTCACGCAGCAAATTGATGGGCTGGGGCCTGGCGGCGTGGAGCGGGCTGACAGCCGTCAACGGACTGGTGGGGAGTTTCTGGGCTTTCCTGATCGTGCGCATGGGCATCGGCATCGGTGAAGCCAGTTACGCACCGGCCGCCAACTCGCTGATCGGCGACCTGTTCCCGGCCCACCGCCGGGCGCGGGCGATGGGTATCTTCATGCTGGGGCTGCCATTGGGGCTGCTGCTGGCGTTCTTCACTATCGGCGCGATGGTCAAGGCCTTCGACAGTTGGCGCGCGCCGTTCTTTATCGCGGCAGTGCCGGGGCTGATCCTGGCGATCTTCATGTTCTACATCAAAGAACCGAAACGCGGCGCCGCCGAGAGTGTGCAAGTCTCGCAGGAGCGCGTAGACCGGCCGATCCGTCGAGTGCTGGCGGTGCCGACTTTCCTGTGGCTGGTGATGGCGGGGCTGTGCTTCAACTTCGCGACCTATGCCTGCAACTCGTTTCTGGTGCCGATGCTGCAGCGCTATTTCCTGATGCCGTTGCAGGAAGCGGCGGTGGCAACCGGGGTGATTGTTGGCGTGACCGGGTTGTTCGGCCTGACACTGGGCGGTTGGGTGGCTGACAAGATTCATCAGCGGGTGGCCAATGGGCGACTGCTGTTTGCCGCGTTCAGCTTGATCATCTCGACCGTGTGCACGGCTTGGGCGCTGCATTCCGGGCGGATCGAGATCGGGGTATTTGTGGCGGTGTTCAGTGTGGGCTGGTTGTTTGCCTACAACTTCTACACCTGCGTTTACACCGCCATTCAGGACGTAGTCGAGCCGCGCTTGCGGGCTACGGCCATGGCGCTGTTCTTTGCCGGGTTGTATTTGTTGGGTGGTGGTTTGGGACCGGTGGTGGTGGGCGCATTGTCCGACCACTTTGCGCATACGGCGATGCTCACGGCCGGTGCTGAACAGATGACCGAGGCGTTCAAGGCTGTCGGCTTGCATGACGCGATGTATTTGATCCCGGTAGCGCTGTTTTTCACCATGGTGTTTCTGTTCCTGGCTTCGCGGTGTTTTGTGCGCGATGCCAAGCGGATGAAGGAAGGGTTAGTGGCGGTGGTTGAGCCACAAATTCCGGCGGTCACTGCGTAAGAGGAGCGAGCACGAAACTTGTGGCGAGGGAGCAAGCTCCCTCGCCACATTGGTTCAGCGTCAAACCATAAAAAAGGCCCGCATCGCTGCGGGCCTTTTGTTTTAGCAGTGGAGCAGGGGAGTTAACCCGCCACCAACACCCGAATCGCTTCCAGTCGCAGCGCAGCCTTATCGAGCATGGCCAGGCCTTGCTCGCGCTGATTGCGCAAGGCAACCAGTTCGCTGTCACGCACGGTCGGGTTGACCGCTTGCAACGCGGTCAGGCGCGCCAGTTCTTCATCGGTATCAGCCGCGAGGCGACGTTGCGCCTCAGCCACGCGTTCGGCGTGACGCGGGAAGATCTTCTCTTCGCCAGCGTTGATCCGTGGCGTCAGCTGATCGCGCTGGGCCTGGATGAACTTGTTGGCGCTGGCACGCGGTACGCTTTCCAGCTGATCGTTAAGGGTTTCGAACGACACACGGGCCGACAGGTCGTTGCCATTGGCATCGAGCAGGCAGCGCAGGGCGGCCGGTGGCAGGTAACGGCCCAGTTGCAGCGAGCGCGGGGCAACCACTTCGCTGACGTAAAGCAGTTCCAGCAACACGGTGCCAGGTTTCAGCGCCTTGTTCTTGATCAGCGCCACGGCGGTGTTGCCCATGGAACCGGACAAGACCAGGTCCATGCCGCCTTGCACCATCGGGTGTTCCCAGGTGATGAACTGCATGTCTTCGCGAGACAGCGCCTGGTTGCGGTCGTAAGTGATGGTCACGCCTTCGTCGTCGCCCAGCGGGAAGCTGGCGTCGAGCATTTTTTCGCTCGGCTTGAGGATCAGCGCGTTTTCCGAGTGGTCTTCGCTGTCGATGCCGAACGCGTCGAACAGGGTTTCCATGTAGATCGGCAGGGCGAATTGATCGTCTTGTTCGAGGATGTCCTCGACCAGCGCATCACCTTCGCCAGCGCCGCCGGAGTTGAGCTCCAGCAAACGGTCACGGCCAGTGTGCAGCTCGGCTTCAAGACGTTCACGCTCGGCGCGGGCTTCGTCGATCAGTGCTTGCCACTCGCCGTCGTCGGCATTTTCCAGCAGCGGCAGCAGGCGCGGGCCGAACTGATGCTGCAAGGCGTTGCCGGTCGGGCAGGTGTTGAGGAACGCGTTCAGCGCTTCGTGGTACCACTGGAACAGACGCTCTTGCGGGCTGGTTTCCAGGTACGGCACGTGCAGTTCGATGATGTGCTTCTGGCCGATCCGGTCCAGACGACCGATACGCTGCTCCAGCAGGTCCGGGTGCGAGGGCAGATCGAACAGCACCAGGTGGTGCGAGAACTGGAAGTTACGACCTTCACTGCCGATTTCCGAGCAGATCAGCACTTGCGCGCCAAATTCTTCGTCGGCGAAGTAGGCGGCGGCGCGGTCACGCTCGAGGATGTTCATGCCTTCGTGGAAGACCGTGGCCGGAATGCCGGAACGCACGCGCAGGGCGTCTTCCAGGTCCATGGCGGTTTCAGCGTGGGCGCAGATCACCAGCACTTTGGTGCGCTTGAGCATCTTCAGCTGATCGATCAGCCACTCGACGCGCGGGTCGAATTTCCACCAGCGTTCTTCTTCGTTGGCGTCCGGCTGGGCCTGGAAGCTGACTTCCGGGTACAGCTCGGCGTGATCACCCAACGGCAGTTCGAGGTATTCGTCGGGGCATGGCAGCGGGTACGGATGCAGCTTGCGCTCCGGGAAACCCGCCACGGCGGCGCGGGTGTTGCGGAACAGCACGCGGCCGGTGCCGTGGCGGTCAAGCAGTTCGCGGACCAGGCGGGCGCTGGCTTCGGTGTCGCCATCGTTGACCGCCGTCAGCAAGGCTTCGCCTTCGTTGCCGAGGAAACCATGAATGGTCTTGTGTGCTTCAGGCGACAGGCGCCCTTTGTCCAGCAGCTCCTGAACGGCTTCGGCCACCGGGCGATAGTTTTCGCTCTCGGCGCGGAAGGCGTGCAGGTCATGGAAACGGTTCGGATCGAGCAGGCGCAGGCGCGCGAAGTGGCTGTCCTGACCCAGTTGTTCCGGGGTCGCGGTCAGCAGCAGGACGCCGGGAATGACTTCGGCCAGTTGCTCGACCAGCGAATACTCAGGGCTGGCCTTGTCTTCATGCCACACCAGGTGGTGCGCTTCGTCGACGACCATCAGGTCCCAACCGGCGGCGAACAGCGCGTCCTGGGCTTTCTCGTCGTCCACCAGCCACTCGAGTGCAACCAGCGCGAGCTGGGTGTCTTCGAACGGGTTGGCGGCATCGCTTTCGATGAAGCGTTCTTCGTCGAACAGCGCAACTTGCAGGTTGAAGCGGCGGCGCATCTCGACCAGCCACTGGTGCTGCAGGTTCTCCGGAACCAGGATCAGCACGCGGTTGGCGCGGCCCGAGAGCAGTTGGCGATGGATCACCAAACCGGCTTCGATGGTTTTACCCAGGCCCACTTCGTCTGCCAGCAAAACCCGCGGCGCAATGCGGTCGGCGACTTCACGGGCGATGTGCAGCTGGTGCGCGATCGGTTGCGCACGCACGCCACCGAGGCCCCAAAGCGCGGACTGCAATTGGCGGCTGGTGTGTTCCAGGGTGTTGTAGCGCAGGGAGAACCAGGCCAGCGGGTCGATCTGCCCGGCGAACAAACGATCGCTGGCCAGACGGAACTGAATGAAGTTCGACAGTTGGGTTTCCGGGAGGGTAACCACTTCGTTATGCCCGTTGAGGCCGTGGTAAACCAGCAGGCCGTCGACGTCGTCGACTTCTTGTACGGTCAGTTTCCAGCCTTCGAAGTGAGTGATCGAGTCACCCGGCGAAAACCGCACGCGGGTAAGGGGCGCATTCCGTAGCGCGTACTGGCGAGTCTCGCCAGTGGCCGGGTAGAGCACGGTCAACAAGCGGCCGTCCTGTGCCAGAACGGTGCCTAAACCCAGCTCGGCTTCGCTGTCACTGATCCAGCGTTGCCCCGGTTGATACTGCTGCGCCATGCTGCCTGACTCCCACCTTGAAAAAGCGGGCTATCTTAACGGAATGAGGGCTTCAGGGCCAAAGGACTCTCATAAAAACTCGCAGTCTTACGTTAGTCCAACGATGCAGCGCATGCAGGTCGGGGCACCTATTCGTGCCAAACGGGTCACAGTTTGCGACCGATGGCTCAAGTCGCCATCCCCGCAGCCGACAGCCTGCTGACAGGAGACTAATAATTATGCTGCCACCGATGCTCCCCTTGAGTGCCGTGCCAATCACCTCACAGCAGGATCCGATTCGCCAGCGGCCGGATATTCCGCCCGTGGTACCGGTGCAGGAAAGCTCCAACGAAAGCACCATCGACCTGCAACAGCGCGATCCGGAAGAGGCGGCGTTTCAGCTGCGCGAGGAACAGCGCCGCAAGCAGGAACAGCAAAGACGCCGCCGCGAAGCCAATGAGGATCCTGAAGCACACCTGGCGATTCCCGGTAACCAGCTTAACGCCGACAATACCGTACCAGTGGCGCCGTTGATGGAAGATCAGCCACGGCAGGGTTTGTGGGTCGATATCCAGATTTAAAGTCACGGCTGGTCAGCGCCGCCCTCAGACCGCATTATTGGTACATCCTTGCCAGCAGACACGGCAACTGAACTTCATTCCAAGCGATGCACTGAGCACCATGAGCCAAGACGACAAGCTGATCGACCTCAACGCCGAACGCGCCAAGCGAGTTCATGACCTTAATGAAAAGCGCCTGAACGAAGTACGCCAGGCGTTCGAGCACGCCATGCCGTTGGGTAAAGCGAAGAAAAAGCCGAAGAACAAACCGAAAAAGCGTTGAAACACCCTGCATCGGTTGATGCAGGTCAGTTATTTCCCCTCCTTTACGCCCAGTCTCGGGCGACATTGATCCCGGTCAATTCTTTCTCCTGCCTGATTGGTTAACTTAGCCCCATCGCAACAAGGCAAGTGCAGGAGGCCAATCATGTTTTTCGATAACGTGGTGATCGCCGGAGTGCTGACAGTTAGCCTCATGGTTCTGTTTTTTGCAGGGTTTGGATTTTTTATCTGGAAGGATTCGCAAAAGCGCAAACCGTAGATCTTTCTGGAAGCAATGAGCACGCAAGGCATTTTGGGCAACTTCGGTTGCCCTTTTTTTTGCCCACGAATTTCTATCGAGGTACACAGTCAACTGTGGGAGCGGGCTTGCCCGCGATAGCGGTATGTCTGTTACATCGATGTCGGATCTGCCGCCGTCATCGCGGGCAAGCCCGCTCCCACAGGGATAGGTGGTGTGGCGAAGTTTTCAGCAATAAAAAAGGCGCGAACCTCACGGAACGCGCCTTTTTTAGCAGCGGTATATCAGCTGCCCAGTGCCTTCGATGCCAGCCAGAACAGGCCGGCCGACAGGGCCACTGTGGCTGGCAGGGTCAGGACCCAGGCCAGCAGGATGGTTTTGACGGTGCCACCTTGCAGGCCACTCTTATTGGCGACCATGGTCCCGGCCACGCCCGAGGACAGGACGTGGGTGGTGGACACTGGAAGGCTGAAGATGTTGGCCATGCCGATCAGGCTCGCGGTGGTGATCTGTGCCGACATGCCTTGGGAGTAAGTCATGCCCTGCTTGCCGATCTTCTCGCCGATGGTCAGGACCACACGCTTCCAGCCCACCATGGTACCCAGGCCGAGGGCCAGGGCGACCGCCAGAATCACCCAGAACGGGGCGTATTCGGTGGTGGTGGTCAGGTCTTTGCGCAGCTTGTCCAGGTCAGCCTTTTCACGGGGAGCCAGGCCAGGCAGCTTGCTGACTTTCTTCGCCGTGTCGTCCAGGCAGAGCAGGTAGCGACGCACTTCGATGCGGCTTTCCGACGGCAGCGAGTGGTAGTCCGCTACACCTTTAAGGGTGCCGAGCAGGGCGGTGATGGTCGGTTCGGTCTGTTGCGGGTTGCAACGGAATTTCTCCGGCAGGTCACCTTCCACGCTTTTGCCCAGGGCCAGGAATTCACCCAGCGTATCGGCATTGCGCTTGTAGAACTGGCTCAGGTGCAGGGTCGCGTCGCGAGTCCGTTCGATCTGGTAGGTCGTGCTGCCCAGGTCGAGTACGAACTGCGCCGGAACGATACCGATCAGCACCAGCATGATCAGGCCGATACCTTTCTGGCCATCGTTGGAACCGTGCACGAAGCTCACGGCCATTGCGGAGATGACCAGCACCAGGCGGTTCCAGAACGGCGGGTGTTTCTTGTCGTCGATCTTGCGGCGCTGTTCCGGCGTCTTGTGCATCTTCGACAGTGGACGCCACCATTTAAGGCCGATCAATATCAGCGCTGCGAGCAGGAAGCCCGCCATCGGCGAGAACACCAGGGAGGCACCGATATCGATCGCCTTCTGCCAGTTCACGCCATCGGCCAACGGAATGTCGTTGATCAGGGCGTTGGCCAGGCCGACACCGAGGATCGAACCGATCAGCGTGTGGGAGCTGGAAGCCGGGATACCGAAGTACCAGGTGCCCAGGTTCCAGGTGATGGCGGCGGCGAGCAGCGAGAACACCATGGCCAGTCCGTGACCGGTGTTCACATTGATCAGCAGCTCTACCGGCAGCAGGTGGACGATGGCATACGCCACGCCGACACCGCCCAGCAGAACGCCGAGAAAGTTGAACACACCGGAAAAGAACACCGCCAGATGAGGCGGCATGGCTTTGGTGTAGATAACAGTAGCCACCGCGTTAGCGGTGTCATGAAAGCCGTTGATGAACTCGAAGGCGAGGACAAAGGCCAGGGCGAGCAAGAGGCTCACAAGCACCCAAGCATCTAGTCCGCTGAATAAATCGATCATGAAGGTTTTCTGACCCGGTCGTAAGGGGGCGCGATTATGCCAGAAAAGACTGCTAATCGATGCACTAGGTGCTCATCGGTAACATTCTTCAACGAATTAATTTGTCGCAGCAGCCCAAGCCCCGGGTTTTTACCGGGTTTTGCAAGTCATTGAATTTCTTTGAAAAGGCCGCAGCCACAAGGCGTCCTCTCGTAGGAGCAAGAGGTTTTAACGCTTGTGTGAAATATCTGAAAAGAGGGCCAGACATGCGCCATTTGCCTCATCCCAGGGGTGAGGTGGCCGCTGCCCGCTGGTAGCGGGCGCGAAAGGCATCATCGATACATCCCGTTTTTAACGGGTGCAGACGCAGACCCTTGAAAGGATTCAGGCCGAGGGCTTATGGCTCTTCGGCTTTGAGTTCCTTTTCCATTTTCTGCAATTCTTGAGTAAAAGCCTGATCCTGAACGGTGGCGCGTTTACGCCAGGGTTTGCGTTCCGGTTCGGGCTGAGCGGCGTAGGTGGTGACTTCCCCGCCGTAAACTTCCTTGTAACGTTGTTCCTGGCGCTCAAGTTCCGCGCGCAGTTCGTCTTTCGTCACAGTGCTACCTGATTGAGTTGAGTTAAATTCTGGTGAAACGCGCTGCATCAAATGTATTTGACCACGCTCGCCGAATGGACAAGGCCCGTAAAGGCATCATTTTTTACGGCATTGCGATCAAATACTTCCATGTTGCAGGCGGCCACGACACCAGAGATAAACAGCTGACGCAGCATCAGTTTCCTGTTTCAGCGAACACCTTGGCGAAGCATATGAAATGAGTGTCAGGTGTTTGCTGCGGGTAACGGCGATGGAACATCGCGCTACCGGGTGGCGGAATCGGCAATTAAAAACCGGTCACCACTGAATTTCATTATAGCGGTCGATTCGAAGAACACTATCGTCAAAGAGTTAAAAGTGGGTCTTGATGTGTGATTGTTTTGTTACTCGCAACTTTATACGGCTAACTAGGTCGTTCGGCGGCACGACGTTACAGTGATGCCTTTCTGACGCCATTAAGTCGAACAAGTTAGGACAATTACATCGACCCTTCTAGTCTGCGTCAGAGCCTATGTAAAAACAGATGCAAGCCCGTTCAATAATCGGCTGCTCCTGGTGGGCGTCGATTGCGATTATCGGTCGATGGTTCGATAATCGAACAGTCTTGGCTGCCCGGGGTTGTGTGAAGGACCGGCTGCCGCTTGTAATAGCCGCTGAACCGTGTGGGAAAAGGACCTTATATGAACGATCAAATGCGCAATTCCTTCGCTTCAGTGGCGCCGCCGATCGTTGCCTCGCCCGCCAAGCGGATCCAGGCACTGACCGGCGACCCGGATTTCATGACATCCCTGGCCCGTGGCCTGGCCGTGGTGCAAGCGTTTCAGGAGCGCAAACGTCACCTCACCATCGCTCAGATCAGTCACCGCACGGAAATTCCCCGCGCCGCTGTGCGACGTTGCCTGCACACACTGATCAAACTCGGCTACGCCACCACCGACGGCCGCACGTATTCGCTGCTGCCTAAAGTACTGACGCTTGGCCATGCGTATGTGTCGTCGACGCCGCTGGCGGTTTCTGCCCAGCCCTACCTGGACCGCATGAGCGAGCAACTTCATGAAGCCTGCAACATGGCCACTCTGGAAGGCGATGACATTTTGTACATCGCCCGTTCGGCCACCACCCAGCGACTGATTTCCGTCGACCTGTCGGTCGGTGGACGTCTGCCGGCCTATTGCACCTCGATGGGTAGGATTCTTCTCGCGGCGCTGGACGATACGTCACTACGCGAGTACCTCGACCATGCAGAGTTGCAAGCCAAGACCAGCCGAACCCTGCACACCCCCGAGGCGTTGCTCGAATGCCTGCAAGAGGTGCGGCAGCAAGGCTGGTGCATCGTCGATCAGGAACTGGAACAAGGTCTGCGCTCGATTGCCGTTCCGGTGTACGACGCTTCCGGCCAAGTGGTCGCGGCGCTAAACGTCAGTACCCACGCCGGCCGAGTCAGCCGCAATGAGCTGGAACAACGTTTCCTGCCTGGCCTTCTGAGCGCGAGTCGCGACCTCAGCGCGCAACTCTTTGCGTAAGCCATTCGCCTAAGCTGTTCGATAAACGCACAGAGTCGCGTTTATCGAATTGACGCTCTTTCCCCAAGATCACTAATGTCGCGGCAGCGCCAGCCTTGGCTGGCTACTCTCCGACTGCGTTCTTTGCGTGGAATAAAAATAATGAACCAGCCCCAGTCTGCTGTAGGAAACTGCCTCGACGTGCAGTCCTTCATCAATGCTCAACCCATTTCGCGCTACCAATGGCGAGTGGTGATCCTGTGTTTCCTGATTGTTTTCCTCGATGGCCTCGACACGGCGGCCATGGGTTTCATCGCGCCCGCCCTGTCTCAGGATTGGGGCATCGACCGCGCCAGTCTCGGCCCGGTGATGAGCGCGGCGCTGATCGGTATGGTCTTTGGCGCACTGGGTTCTGGCCCATTGGCTGACCGCTTCGGGCGAAAAATCGTACTGGTGGGCGCGGTGGCGTTGTTCGGCGCGTTCAGCCTGGCTTCGGCTTACAGCACCAACGTCGATCAACTGCTGGTGCTGCGTTTCCTCACTGGCCTGGGCCTTGGCGCCGGCATGCCGAACGCCACGACGCTGCTGTCCGAATACACCCCGGAGCGCAAGAAATCCCTGCTGGTGACCAGCATGTTCTGCGGCTTCAACCTCGGCATGGCGGGCGGCGGTTTCATTTCCGCCAAACTGATTCCGGCCTTTGGCTGGCACAGCCTGTTGCTGATCGGCGGGATTTTGCCGCTGATCCTCGCCGTCGTATTGCTGTTCTGGCTGCCGGAATCGGCGCGCTACCTCGTCGTCCGCAATCGCGGCACGGACAAAGTGCGCAAGACCCTGGCGCCCATCGATCCAACCGTCGTCGCTCAGGCCTCCAGCTTCAGCGTGCCGGAACAGAAAACCGTAAAGGCCCGCAACGTGTTCGCGGTGATCTTCTCCGGCACCTACAGCACCGGCACCTTGTTGCTGTGGCTGACCTATTTCATGGGGCTGGTGATCGTTTATCTGCTGACCAGTTGGCTGCCGACGCTGATGCGTGACAGTGGCGCGAGCATGGAGCAGGCGGCGTTCATTGGTGCGTTGTTCCAGTTTGGCGGGGTGTTGAGCGCGGTGGGCGTGGGCTGGGCGATGGACCGGTTCAATCCGCACAAGGTTATCGGCATTTTCTATCTACTCGCCGGGGTATTTGCCTACGCGGTAGGGCAGAGCCTGGGCAACATCACGCTATTGGCGACGTTGGTGCTGGTGGCCGGGATGTGCGTCAACGGCGCGCAATCGGCGATGCCTTCGCTGGCGGCGCGGTTTTATCCGACGCAGGGGCGGGCGACCGGGGTGTCGTGGATGCTCGGGATCGGCCGCTTCGGCGCGATTCTCGGTGCGTGGATGGGCGCAACGCTACTGGGCCTGGGCTGGAACTTCGAGCAGGTGCTGACAGCGCTGGTGATTCCAGCGGCATTGGCGACCACAGCGGTGGTGATCAAGGGCATGGTCAGTCATGCGGATGCGACCTGAGTCCAGGTTTCAGAATCTTCAGCGCGTTTGATGGCCTCTTCACGGGCAAGCCCGCTCCCACAGGGATTTATGTCGTTCACATAACCTGTGGGAGCGGGCTTGGTCCGGGCGGCGTTCCGACGATGCTTTTGGTATCGGTAGTAAGACAACAATGTGTTCGATAAACGAACACTCAGTCGATTATCGGATTGTTTGGCGTTTTTCAGGGGCTTACTCTTCAGTCATTCCGGCGCTGCGCATCGCGCCTTTTTCTTCCACTGTCGGTTCAAAACAAAACGGGAGCCTGCCCCATGGCTGAAATCCTTTCGCTGCACGACGCGGTGAAGCAATTCGTAAACGACGGCGATACGGTCGCGCTCGAAGGCTTCACTCACCTGATCCCTACGGCGGCGGGTCACGAAATCATTCGCCAGGGCAAGAAAGACCTGACCCTGGTGCGGATGACGCCTGACCTGATCTACGACCAATTGATCGGCGCCGGTTGTGCTCGCAAGCTGATTTTCTCCTGGGGCGGTAACCCGGGCGTCGGTTCGCTGCATCGCCTGCGTGACGCCGTCGAGAAGCAGTGGCCGCACGCGCTGGAAATCGAAGAGCACAGCCACGCCGACCTGGCCAACGCCTACGTCGCTGGCGCCTCCGGCCTACCGTTCGCGGTGCTGCGTGCCTACGCCGGCTCCGACTTGCCGAAGGTCAACCCGCTGATCAAAACGGTCACCTGCCCATTCACTGGTGAAGTCTTGGCGGCCGTGCCTTCGGTGCGCCCGGACATCACCGTGATTCACGCGCAGAAAGCCGACCGCAAAGGCAACGTGTTGCTGTGGGGCATTCTCGGCGTGCAGAAAGAAGCCGCACTGGCCGCCAAGCGCTGCATCGTCACCGTCGAGGAAATCGTCGACGACCTCAATGCACCGATGAACTCCTGCGTTCTGCCAACCTGGGCGTTGAGCGCGGTCTGCCATGTTCCCGGCGGTGCGCATCCGTCCTACGCACATGGCTACAACGAGCGTGATAACCGTTTCTACCAGGCTTGGGACCCGATTGCCCGCGACCGTGAAACCTTCACCGCGTGGATCAACGAGTACATCCACGGCTGCGCTGACTTCAGCGAGTTCCAGGCCAAACTGGCCGCTGCTTCGGAGGCCAAGTAATGACTTACACCACCAATGAAATGATGACCGTCGCCGCTGCCCGCCGTTTGAAAAACGGCTCGGTGTGTTTCGTCGGCATCGGCCTGCCGTCGAAAGCCGCCAACCTGGCGCGCCTGACTTCCTCGCCGGATGTAGTCCTTATCTATGAATCGGGTCCGATCGGTGCCAAGCCGAGCTTACTGCCGCTGTCGATCGGTGACGGTGAGCTGGCGGAAACCGCTGACACCGTCGTCCCGACCGGTGAGATTTTTCGCTACTGGTTGCAGGGCGGACGCATCGACGTCGGTTTCCTCGGCGCCGCGCAAGTCGACCGTTTCGGCAACATCAACACCACCGTGGTGGGCGACTACCACGCACCGAAAGTCCGCCTGCCGGGTGCCGGCGGTGCGCCGGAGATTGCTGGTTCGGCCAAAAGCGTGCTGATCATCCTCAAGCAGTCGGCGCGTTCCTTTGTCGACAAACTCGACTTCATTACCTCTGTCGGCCATGGCGAGGGCGGTGATTCGCGCAAACGCCTCGGCCTGCCGGGCGCCGGTCCGGTCGGCATCATCACTGACTTGTGCATCATGGAACCGGAAGCCGGTACCCATGAATTCGTGGTCACGGCGCTGCACCCAGGCGTGACCCGCGAGCAAGTCACCGCGGCTACCGGTTGGGCGATTCGTTTTGCCGAGACAGTTGAAAACACTGCCGAGCCGACCGAAGTCGAGCTCAAGGCACTGCGTGATCTGGAAGCCCGCACTGCCGCGGCCCACGGCCAAGCACCCGGAGAAGCCTGATGCGTGACGTTTATATCTGCGACGCAATTCGCACCCCCATCGGCCGTTTCGGCGGTGGCCTGTCGGCGGTTCGTGCCGACGACCTCGCCGCTGTGCCGATCAAGGCGCTGATGGAGCGCAACCCGTCGGTGGACTGGAACGCGGTAGACGAGGTGTTCCTCGGTTGCGCCAACCAGGCCGGCGAAGACAACCGCAACGTGGCGCGCATGGCGCTGTTGCTGGCGGGGCTGCCGGAAACCATTCCGGGCGTGACCCTCAATCGCCTCTGCGCCTCAGGTATGGATGCCATCGGCACTGCATTCCGCGCCATCGCCAGTGGCGAGATGGAGCTGGCGATTGCCGGCGGCGTCGAGTCGATGTCCCGCGCGCCGTTCGTGATGGGCAAGGCGGATGCGGCGTTCTCGCGCAACATGAAACTGGAAGACACCACCATCGGCTGGCGTTTCATCAACCCGTTGATGAAAGCCCAATACGGCGTGGATGCGATGCCGCAGACCGCCGACAACGTGGCTGACGATTACGAAGTGTCCCGCGCCGATCAGGACGCTTTTGCACTGCGCAGCCAGCAACGGACCGCCGCCGCGCAAGCCGCAGGATTTTTCGCCGAAGAAATTGTTGAAGTGCGCATTGCCCACAAAAAGGGCGAAACGGTCGTCAGCCAGGATGAACATCCTCGCGCCGACACCACCCTGGAAACCCTGGCCAAACTGAAACCGGTCAACGGTCCCGACAAAACCGTCACCGCCGGCAATGCTTCCGGGGTGAACGACGGTGCCGCGGCGTTGATTCTCGCCTCAGCCGAAGCCGTGAAAAAGCACGGTCTGACCGCCCGCGCCAAAGTGCTGGGCATGTCCAGCGCCGGTGTCGCACCGCGTGTAATGGGCATCGGCCCGGTGCCGGCGGTGCGCAAACTGACCGAGCGCCTCGGCCTGGCTGTCAGCGATTTCGATGTGATCGAACTCAACGAAGCGTTCGCCAGCCAAGGTTTGGCGGTGCTGCGGGAACTGGGGCTGGCGGACGACGCGGCTCAGGTCAACCCGAACGGTGGCGCCATTGCCTTGGGCCATCCGTTGGGCATGAGTGGCGCCCGCCTGGTGCTGACCGCGCTGCATCAGCTGGAAAAGACTGGCGGCAAGAAAGGTCTGGCGACCATGTGCGTCGGCGTGGGCCAGGGTCTGGCCTTGGCGATCGAACGGGTCTGACGTGCTGCGTCACTAATAAGAACTGAGGAATGCTTCATGACTGACAAGCCTGGTTACCGCCGCCCGCAAGAGGGCACCCAGCCGGAATACCTGCACCCGGCCTATCAATCCACCAACCTTCGCTCGCCGTCCAAGCCGTTGGTTTTTTTGCCCCATTCGTTGTCGGAAATTACCGGACCGACCATCGGCGCCGATCGTGTGCAGGAGAAGGACAACGACCTGACCGCCCAGCACAAGGGCGAGCCACTGGGTGAGCGCATCATCATTCACGGCCGCGTGCTGGATGAAGATGGTTTGCCGGTGCCGGGGATTCTGGTGGAGATCTGGCAAGCCAACGCTGCCGGTCGCTACAACCATGACCGTGACCTGCACGATGCGCCGCTGGACCCGAATTTCACCGGCACTGGCCGCACCGTGACCGACGCCGATGGCTGGTACCAGTTCCAGACCATCAAGCCCGGCGCCTACCCGTGGGGCAACCACCACAACGCGTGGCGCCCGGCGCACATCCATTTCTCACTGTTCGGGCCGAGCATTCTCACGCGCCTGGTCACGCAGATGTATTTCCCGGGCGATCCGTTGCTGGCCTATGACCCGATCTACAACTGCGTACCGGATACCAGCGCCAAAGAGCGTTTGATCGCCCGTTTCGATCTGGAAAAAACCATCCCTTCCTATGCCCTCGGTTATCGCTGGGACATCGTCTTGCGCGGCCGCGAAGCCACGCCGATGGAGAAATAAGATGACGCTGAACGCGACCACGTCCCACACCGTCGGGCCGTATTACCACATCGGTTTGACCTGGCTGAACCGCGAAGACCTGACCGTCGAACAAACCCTGGGCGAGCGCGTGGCGATCACCGGGCAAGTCATCGATGGCAAGGGCGACGTCGTCAACGACGCGATGCTGGAAGTCTGGCAAGCCAACGCCGCCGGCAAGTATGACCACGCCGAAGACGATCAGGACAAACCCCTGGACCCGAACTTCGAAGGGTTTGGCCGGGTGCCGGTGGATGCCGAAGGGCGCTTCCGCTTCACCACGATCAAGCCGGGCACGGTGGAAGGCCTGAAAGGCACGACCCAGGCGCCGCATCTGGTGGTGCTGGTGTTTGCTCGCGGCTTGGTGAAGCACTTGCTGACGCGGATTTACTTTGATGGCGAACCGGCCAACGTGGCGGACCCGCTGCTGGAATGTGTGCCGGCTGAACGCCGCAGCACGTTGTTGGCGAAGAAGGATGCGTCCGGTGTGTACCAGTGGAATGTGATCCTGCAGGGCACCGATGCCGAGACGGTGTTCTTCGACTACTGAAAACACCGTAAATCCCTGTAGGAGTGAGCCTGCTCGCGATGGCGGAGTGTCATTCAGCATTGATGGCACTGATACACCGCCATCGCGAGCAGGCTCACTCCTACAGGGGGGCAGCATTGCAATCTGTGGAACGGGGTTGTTGCAAAGTGTGTCTAGACTCTCACAGTCCCCATTGAGTAAAAAACAATGACAACTAACACCGCTACTACAGCGCACTACACCGGTGAAGAGCGCAGCAAAAGGATCTTCGCGATTGTCGGCGCCTCGTCCGGCAATCTCGTCGAATGGTTCGACTTCTATGTCTACGCCTTCTGCGCGATCTATTTCGCCCCTGCCTTTTTTCCGTCCGATAACCCGACTGTGCAACTGGTGAATACGGCGGGCGTATTCGCCGCCGGGTTCCTGATGCGGCCCATCGGCGGCTGGATCTTCGGCCGGCTGGCGGACAAGCACGGGCGCAAGAATTCGATGCTGATCTCGATTCTGATGATGTGCTTCGGTTCGTTGCTCATCGCTTGCCTGCCGACCTATAAGGACATCGGCGTCTGGGCGCCGATCATGCTGCTGTTCGCCCGCTTGTTGCAGGGCCTGTCGGTGGGCGGTGAATACGGCACCACGGCGACCTACATGAGCGAAGTCGCCCTCAAGGGCCAGCGCGGTTTCTTCGCCTCGTTCCAGTACGTGACGCTGATCGGTGGGCAACTGCTGGCGGTGTCGCTGGTGGTGATCCTGCAACAGTTCCTCACAGAGGATGATTTGCGCGCCTATGGCTGGCGGATCCCGTTTGTCGTCGGTGCGGCGGCGGCGTTGATTTCGCTGTTCCTGCGCCGTTCGCTCAAGGAAACCACCAGCAAGGAAATGCGCGAAAACAAGGACGCCGGCAGCATCCGTGCGCTGTTCCGCGACCACAAGGCTGCGTTCATTACCGTGCTCGGTTACACCGCCGGTGGCTCGCTGATTTTCTACACGTTCACCACGTACATGCAGAAGTACCTGGTAAACACCGCCGGTATGCAGGCGAAGACTGCCAGCTACATCATGACCGGCGCACTGTTCCTTTATATGTGCATGCAGCCGCTGTTCGGCATGCTCGCGGACAAGATCGGCCGACGTAACTCGATGCTGTGGTTCGGCGCCCTCGGGACGTTGTTCACCGTACCGATCCTGCTGAGCCTGAAAAGCGTCAGCAGTCCGTTCCTGGCCTTCGTGCTGATTACCGTGGCACTGTCGATTGTCAGTTTTTACACCTCGATCAGTGGCCTGGTAAAAGCCGAAATGTTCCCCCCGGAAGTGCGCGCATTGGGCGTCGGCCTGGCGTATGCGGTGGCGAATGCCATCTTCGGTGGTTCGGCGGAATATGTGGCTCTGAGCCTCAAGGCCGGGGGCATGGAAAACTCCTTCTACTGGTACGTCACGGTGATGATGGCGGTGGCGTTCCTGTTCAGCCTGCGCTTGCCGAAACAGGCGAAGTATTTAGAAAACGACCTTTGATCTTTACCCGTGGGCCTGACCGGCCCACGCCTCCAGGGACTGTTTATGAACGAGCGACCGGGCAATCAATTGTTCGATGCCTATTTCACTGCCCGCGACATGCGTGAAGTGTTCTGCGATCAGGGTCGGGTTCAAGCGATGCTTGATTTCGAAGCGGCACTGGCCCGGGCCGAAGCGCGAGTCGGGCTGATTCCGCAAACGGCAGTCGCACCGATTGAAGCAGCTTGTCAGGCCGGGCATTACGAATTCGCCGCCCTCGGCGAGGCGATTGCCACGGCGGGCAATTCGGCGATTCCGTTGGTCAAGGCGCTGGGTAAACAGATCGCGGCCAACCATCCCGAAGCCGAGCGCTATGTGCATCTGGGCGCGACCAGCCAGGACGTGATGGACAGCGGTCTGGTGTTGCAACTGCGCCGGGCACTGGAGCTGATCGAAAACGATCTGGCGCAATTGGGCGAAACGCTGGCGACCCAAGCGGTGCGTTACGTCGCGACACCGCTGGCTGGGCGCACCTGGTTGCAGCACGCGACGCCTGTCACCCTCGGCATGAAAATCGCCGGTTGGTTGGGCGCCGTCACTCGCAGCCGTCAGCGTCTGCGGGAACTCAAACCGCGATTGCTGGTGCTGCAATTCGGCGGCGCCTCCGGAACCCTCGCGGCCCTCGGCGAGCAGGCGATGCCGATTGCCCAAGCGCTGGCTGAAGAATTGAAACTGACACTGCCCGATCAACCTTGGCACACCCAGCGAGATCGCTTGGTGGAGTTCGGCTCGGTACTGGGATTGATCGCCGGCAGCCTCGGCAAACTCGGCCGCGACATCAGCCTGTTGATGCAGACCGAAGCGGGGGAGGTGTTTGAACCCTCGGCACCGGGCAAGGGCGGCTCTTCGACCATGCCGCACAAACGCAACCCGGTGGGCGCGGCGGTGCTGATCGGCGCGGCAACTCGCGTACCCGGTTTGCTCTCGACCCTGTTCAGCGCCATGCCTCAAGAACACGAGCGCAGCCTGGGCCTGTGGCATGCCGAGTGGGAAACCCTGCCGGAGATTTGCTGCCTGGTGTCCGGCAGCCTGAAGCAGGCGCGGCTGGTAGCGGACGGACTGGAAGTGGACGCCGAGCGCATGGCCCGCAACCTCGATCTGACTCAAGGGCTGGTGCTCGCCGAAGCGGTGAGCATCGTCCTCGCCCAACGCGTGGGGCGCGACACTGCGCACCATTTGCTGGAGCAATGCTGCAAGCGTGCAGTGGCTGAACAACGCCATCTGCGATCGGTACTCGGCGACGAGCCGCAAGTGACCGCCGAACTGTCGGATGCTGAACTCGATCATCTGCTGGACCCCGCCCATTACCTCGGTCAGGCCCATACCTGGGTCGAGCGAGCGGTGGCTGAACATTCTGCGTTGACTGCCTGAAGGAGATTGCTGTGGCTTTCGTACAACTCGCCGAGGGCGAACTGCACTACCAAATTCAAGGGCCGCAACTCGATGGCCCGGACGATGCGCCGGTACTGGTGCTGTCCAACTCGCTGGGCACCGACCTGCACATGTGGGACGCGCAAGTTGCGGCGTTCTCCGAGCATTTCCGCGTGCTGCGTTTTGACACCCGGGGCCATGGCAAATCGTTGGTCACGCCGGGGCCGTACACCATCGAGCAACTGGGCCATGACGTGCTGGCGTTGCTGGATGCGTTGCACATCGAACGCGCGCATTTCTGCGGTCTGTCCATGGGCGGCTTGATTGGCCAGTGGCTGGGGATCAACGCGGGTGATCGCCTGAACAAACTGGTGGTGTGCAACACCGCAGCGAAAATCGGTGATCCGTCGGTGTGGAACCCACGCATTGAAACCGTGCTGCGTGACGGTCCGGCCGCCATGGTCGCCTTGCGCGATGCGTCGATTGCGCGCTGGTTCACCGCGGATTTTGCTGAAGCCAATCCTGCTGCCGCGAAAAAGATTACTGACATGCTGGCCGCCACCTCGCCTGAAGGGTATGCCGCGAACTGTGCCGCCGTGCGCGATGCCGATTTCCGCGATCAGTTGTCCTCGATCAAGGTGCCGCTGCTGGTCATCGCCGGCACCGAAGACGCGGTCACGCCGCCGTCCGGCGGGCACTTCATTCAGGAAAACGTGCAAGGCGCCGAGTACGCCGAGTTCTATGCGGCGCACCTGTCCAACGTTCAGGCCGGTGCTGCGTTCAGCGAGCGCGTGTTGGCGTTTTTGTCAGCTCATTGAGGGGATTGTTGTGGACGAGAAACAACGTTACGACGAAGGCCTGAAAGTGCGCCGTGCCGTACTCGGCGACGCCCATGTCGATCGTAGCCTGAACGCGTTGACCGAGTTCAACTCGGAGTTTCAGGAGATGATCACCCGTCACGCCTGGGGCGACATCTGGACCCGTCCGGGCTTGCCGCGTCATACCCGCAGCCTGATCACCATGGCCATGCTGATCGGCATGAACCGCAACGAAG
Organism: Pseudomonas silensiensis; assembly: GCF_050434865.1. Taxonomy (NCBI): domain Bacteria; kingdom Pseudomonadati; phylum Pseudomonadota; class Gammaproteobacteria; order Pseudomonadales; family Pseudomonadaceae; genus Pseudomonas; species Pseudomonas silensiensis. The sequence continues at coordinate 121,435 of NZ_JBNDJH010000012.1, read as the reverse complement.
AACTCAAACTGCACCTGCGCGCCGCCGCCAACAACGGCGTGACCCGCGGCGAGATCAAGGAAGTGATCATGCAGAGCGCGATCTACTGCGGCATTCCGGCAGCGAATGCGACATTCCATCTCGCAGAGTCGGTGTGGGATGAGCTTGGGGTTGAATCGCGGGAGTAGAGAGTAAAGGCTTCAAAAAAGATCGCAGCCTGCCGCTGACTGCGATCTTTTGATCTTCAAACCGTCGCCACGATGAATATCCGCTTGAACGGAAACAACGTGTGCCCGTCGCTCTCCGGCGGGTAATGCGCATGCACGCGCATCAGGTAGTGGTAGATGAACCGCGCCTGCTCATCATCCTTCAGCCCCTGCATCACCGGCCTTAGCGCCGAGACTTTGACCCAGTCATAGATCGGCGACTTGCCGTCGACAACCTGTAGCTGTTCGGTCTCCCAGATATCCAGTGTCCGGGTGATCGGTGAGAGCAACCGGTAGTAACTTTCCAACGACAACAACGGCCGTGCAGCCATGGCCTCGCGCAACTGCGGGGTGCCGAGTGGTTTGCCACCGGGGCCGGCCTCTTCAAGGGTGTCGAGCATCAGTTGATACCACAGCGCATCCCGCCAGTCGGGCATGTGCGCGGCCAGGCATCCACCCGGATTGAGCTGGCCGAGCAGTCGCGGCAATAACTGTTCGTGACCACTGACGAAGTGCAGTACGGCGGCGGCGAACAGCAGGTCCGCCGGTTGTTCGGGTTGCCAGTCGAGTAGATCGCACTGTTTCCACAACGCCTTGATCGGCAGGCAACGAGCCTCGTCCAGCATTTGCCCGGAACTGTCGATGCCCTGCAACTGCGCTCGAGGCCAACGCTTGGCCAACAGTTGCGTGGCGATGCCGGTGCCGCAGCCCAGGTCGTAGATGCGTTTGGGCTGTTTGAGTTCGACACGGTCGAGCAATTCATTGACCGGTCGTTGCCTGAGGCGGGAAAACTGCTGGTACGCCTTGGCGTCCCAGTCGGCGCAGGCTTTCCCTGCCGATTCAAGTTTGACGCTCATGAGGTGATCCTCTCTGGCGGTTACAGTTGTCTTCCGATGACGTTCAGTGTTTTCAGGACAACCGCCAGGCCCTTGCGCGTGTCCGGGTCGTTCAGCAGTTTGATCAACGCATAGGCTCCCGGCGGCTCGGGGGCGGCGGCGACCTCAGCCTTGGCCAGGCGCACGGCATTACTGACTGTCCAGGTGGCCGCCGTCGCGTTTTCGAACAGCCGCGCCAGTTTTTCCACCATCGCTGCGTCCAGCAGGTCGGTCATGTCCGAGACCAGCGATAGCACATCGACAATGTTGTCCAGCCGACCGCCGTCGATCAGCGGCTGAATTTTCGCCATCAAGGCGGTGAGCCCCGGCGTCACTGGCAGTCCGGCAGCGCTGGTCGCCAGCGTTTCTTCTGATAGGTTCGTCATTGTTTACGCCTCCCTGGGCAGATCAAAGCATTCCACGGGCAACCGCCCAGTACAGGCCACGATTGAAGCCATTTCTCAGCAGGCCGCCGAGTTTGGTCGGCGGTGTTGGCAGGACGTCATGGGCGTAGTCGTACCACAGCGGCATACCGGCGTTGAGCCCCATCTGCGCCACGGCCTGAACCCTTCCGTCGTAGACGCTGTGGGGCGCACCGAGGCGAATCTCGGCGGCAATGTTGTTGGCGATGACCGGCGCCTGGTTATGACAGGCACCCCCGGCCTTACTCACCGGCAGGTCGACGGTGTCGCCAATCACGTAGACGTGTTCCAGACCGTAGACCTGCAGGGTCTCGTGGTGGGTCGGCAACCAACCTTCGTTGTTGGGCGCATGAGACGCTCCGGACTCCAGCACCGCATCGACGGCGCGGATCGGCGGTGTCGCCATCAGGATGTCGAAGGGTTGCTCTTCGCCTTCTTCGGAGTAAGCGATTTTTCGCTCGGGATCGACACGGCTGAGGGTGAAGCCGCGTTGGAAGCGGATGTTCTTCTGCTCGAAAATGCCGGGCAGAATGTCCCCGGTGGGGCGTTGCAGGAACAGGCAGTTACGCAGCAACTGAGCCGTGGTCGGGTAGGTGTAGACGATTTCCACCTGGTCCCGTACGCCCCGACGACGCAGGAAGTCGTCGAGCATCAACGTCGTTTCTACCGGCGCAATGCCGCATTGGTGCGGCACGTTGGGTGTCTGCGGGAAAGACACCGTGATGAAGATCCGGCCTTTTTTGATCGTGTTCAGTCGTTCTGCCAACTGCCGGGCGGGCTGATATTGGTAGAAGTGGTCACCGGCTTCTTTCAAGCCTTCGATGCGCTCCGGCGCGGGCACGCAACCGGTGGCAATGACCAGAAAGTCATAGCCATAACGCTTGCCGCTACGGGTTTTCAGGCATTGTCCGGGGAAATCGAAACGCGTGACTTCTTCGACGTAAAAGCTGATTTCCGGGCGCAACAGTGAACGTTCCGGGCGCTTGAGTTCTTCTTCAAAGAACTGATTGAACGCCACGTACATGAACGCAGGTTTGTAGTAGTGATCGGGGGAATTGGACAGTAGTGCAATCGAGACTTCGCCGCGCAGGATTTCTGGATACAGCTTGCTGGCCAGTTGATTGGCCAACATGGTTCCACCTACGCCGCCACCGACGATAACTATTCGCTTGCTCATACCTGACCTCCGTGGTCATGGCAGCTTCGCGTACAGCATCCGGAGATAACGGAAGAAAAAAGGGGCTCCTACATCAGGATGGAGAATTAAACACGCTTCCTGACTGTATCTGTGAACACACAAAGCGCTAGTTTCGGCCGACCGGTGGTTACAGGCAGGCGACCGCCTTAATCCTGCGGTCGCTGCCTGAACGCGGTTATAGCAAGCTGATCGGATAGCTGACGATCAACCGGTTCTCATCGAACTCGTTGTTGCTGAAGTCACGGCGAATGGTCGAGTTACGCCATTTGACGTTGAGGTTTTTGAGCGCACCGCTCTGCACGGTGTACCCCAATTCGCTTTCGCGGCCCCATTCCTTGCCGTCGGTGATGGTGCCGGTGTGGACGTTGTCGCCGCTGATGTAGCGGTTCATCAGGGTCAGGCCGGGAATGCCGAGGGCGACGAAGTTGTAGTCATGCCGTACCTGCCAGGATTTTTCCTGAGCGTTGTCATAACTGGCGTTGTAACTGTCGTTGGCCAGGGTGCCGCCGCTGGTGCCGTTGACCCGCATCCAGGCGTTGTCGCCGGTGAGTTTTTGCAGGCCGACGTAGAAGGTGTTGCCGCCGTATTTGGCCGAGAACAGGCCCGACCAGGTCTTGTTGTCCAGCTCGCCGGCCCGGGCGCTGCCGTCATCCTTGCCATAGAAGAAACCAAGGTTGGCGCCCAGGGTCCAGTCGCCGATGGGCTGGCTGTGGATCAGATTCACGTACTGCTGGCTGTAGATGTCCTTGAGTTCGGCGTTCCACACACCGATCTGGGTGCGCTTCTCGTTGAAGACGTATTCGCCCCCCTGGAAGTTGAAGCGGTCGGAGGTAAACGCCGGTTTTCCGGTCATCGACATGTCGTTCATGCTGCTGTCGTCGCGCGGACTGTTGGCGCGGAACTGACCGCCGTAGAGCGTCAGGCCGTCGATTTCCTTCGAGGTGATCTGGCCGCCACGGAAGGTTTGCGGCAGGGAACGACCGTCGTCCGAGCGCAGGATCGGCAGCACCGGCATCCATTCGCCCACCTTCACTTCGGTCTGCGACAGCTTGGCCTTCAACGCCACGTTGGTGCGACCGAAGTTGTCCGCCGGCCGACCGTCGTGATCCAGCGGCAACAACTGCGTACCGCCTGTGCCTTTACCGCCGTCGAGCTTCACCGAGTACAGCCCCAGCACATCCATGCCGAACCCGACGGTGCCCTGGGTGAACCCGGACTTGGCGTCGAGGATGAAGCTTTGTGTCCACTCTTCTGCCTTGCCCTGGGCTTTGGTCGGGTTGGTGAAGTTGCGGTTGATGTAGAAGTTGCGCAGGTTCAGGTTGACCTTGGCACCTTCGACAAAGCCTGACTCCTCGGCCAAGGCAGGCAGAGCCGTACTGGCCAGTGCAATGGCGATGAGGCTGGGGAACCAGTATTGAGTAGTGGAAGGTGTCATGTGGTCGGGTCTCTCTAATTTTTAGGCGTGAAACGGGGCGCTGCCGCAACCTGGGGTTGCAGACAAAAAATTTGATATCAGGGAAAAAACGAACGGGATCAGCCGGACAGGGCAGGGCGCGGGGACATGGTGTCGAACCTGTTGTTATTGGTCTTGTGCGACGAATGGTGCGGGGAATGGACCGGATGGTTCAATCGGGAAAAGCGGGTTCTGGGCGATTATCGAACAGCAAAAGCACTTATTCAGCGCAACAAAAAGCCCACCAAAAGGTGGGCTTCTTGTTTTACAGCGCTATCAGAACAACTTCAGCTTCGGTGCTTCTTCTTTCAACGGCTCGTTCTTCGCGGTCTGCTCGTTCCAGCCACCGCCCAGTGCCTTGTACAGATTGACGGCACTGACCAGTTGCGCCAGACGGTCGGTGATCAGTACCTGTTCCGCACTGAACAGCTGGCGCTGGGCATCGAGGAAGGTCAGGTTGCTGTCGACACCAATGCGGTAACGACGCTCGGCCAGACGGTAGTAGTCCTGGTTCGCGGTGACGAAATCACGCTGGGCCTGCAACTGATCGGTGTAGGTCTGGCGGGCGGCCAGGCCGTCGGCGACTTCCTGGAAGGCCGTTTGAATGGACTTCTCGTAGTTCGCCACGCCGATGTCTTTCTGGATTTTTGAATAATCCAGGCTGGCGCGCAGGCTGCCGGCGTTGAAGATCGGCAAGTTGATCTGCGGCTGGAACAGCCAGGTGCCCGAACCGCCCTTGAACAGACCGGACAGGTCCGGGCTCAGGGTCCCGGCGTTGGCCGTCAGGCTGATGCTCGGGAAGAACGCCGCCCGTGCCGCGCCGATGTTGGCGTTGGCGGCTTTCAGGTTGTATTCGGCCTGAAGGATGTCCGGACGGCGTTGCAGCAAGTCCGATGGCAGACCGGCCGGCACTTCGCTCAGCAGGTCGTCAGCCAATGGCTTGGCCGCTTGCAGATTGGCCGGGACGCCAGTGCCGAGCAGCAGCACCAGGCTGTTTTCATCCTGGGCGACTTGACGGGTGTACTTGGCCATTTGTGCGCGGGCGTTTTCCACCGAGGTACGCGACTGGGCCAGGTCCAGCGCCGAGGCTACACCCACTTCGTTGCTGCGGGCGGTGAGCTTGTAGCTCTCCTCGAACGCACCGAGGGTGTCCTGGGTCAGTTTCAGCAGTTCCTTGTCGGCCTGCCAGGTCAGGTAGGCGTTGGCCACACTGGCCACCAGGCTGATCTGGGTGCTGCGGCGCGCTTCTTCGGTGGCGAAGTACTTCTGCAGCGCTTCTTCGCTCAGGCTGCGAACCCGACCGAACAGGTCGAGCTCATAGGCGCTGATACCGACCGTGGCCGAGTAGGAACTGGTGATATCCGCTTCGCCGGTCTGCGAGGCCCTAGCCGGGACCCGCTGACGGCTGCCGGTGCCGTTGGCCGACACGGCCGGGAACAGATCGGCACGCTGAATGCGGTATTGAGCCGCGAAGGCGTCGATGTTCAGCGCCGCGACACGCAGATCACGGTTGTTTTCCAGGGCGACCTGAATCAGCTGTTGCAGCGCCGGGTCATGGAAAAACTGCTTCCAGCCCTGTTCAGCGGCAGCCTGGGCAGGCGCCTGGGCCGACGAATACGCCGGACCTTGCGGGTACTGGCCCGCCACCGGTGCTTCAGGCTGCTGATAATCGGGAATCAGCGAGCAGCCGCCGAGCACGAAGGCGGCAACAGCCAGGGAGAGTAGCGACTTACTCATTAGCCAGCCTCTTTAGAAGGTTCAATAGCGTCGTCCTGGTCAGCGGTTTTGCGCTGCCCCATGGCCGACACGGTGACGAAAAACAGTGGGACCCAGAAGATCGCCAGGATCGTGGCCGTGAGCATACCGCCAATCACCCCGGTACCGATCGCATGTTGGCTACCCGAGCCTGCACCCGTGGAAATTGCCAGTGGTACCACACCGAGGACGAAAGCGAGCGACGTCATGATGATCGGTCGCAAGCGCATCCGGCAGGCTTCGACCGCGGCATCACGCAGGCTACGCCCTTGTTCATGCAGTTCCTTGGCAAATTCGACAATCAAAATGGCGTTTTTCGCCGCCAGACCAATGGTCGTCAACAGGCCCACCTGGAAATACACGTCGTTGGACAGACCGCGCAGGCTGGTCGCCATCAGCGCACCGATGATCCCCAGCGGTACCACCAACATCACCGCGATCGGGATCGACCAGCTTTCGTACAGCGCCGCCAGACACAGGAACACCATCAGCAGCGACAGGGCGTACAACGCTGGCGCTTGCGAACCGGACAATCGTTCCTCGTATGACAGACCGGTCCAGGAAATACCGACACCGGCCGGCAGTTTCTTGGCCAGGGCTTCGACTTCGAGCATGGCTTCACCGGTGGAATAACCGGGTGCCGGGGCACCGAGGATTTCCATTGCTTCTACGCCGTTGTAACGCGACAGCTTCGGTGCACCGTAAATCCACTCACCCTTGGCGAACGCCGAGAACGGAACCATGGTGCCGGCCTTGTTGCGCACATACCATTTCTTCACGTCTTCAGGACTCATGCGCGCGCCCGGCTGGCCTTGCACATACACCTTCTTCACCCGACCGCGGTCGATGAAGTCGTTGACATAGCTACTGCCCAAGGCGATCGACAGGGTGTTGTTGATGTCGGTGAGGGTGATGCCCAGGGCACTGGCCTTCTCGTCATCGATTTCCAGCTGGTATTGCGGTTCGTCGTTCAGACCGTTCGGGCGGACCTGCGACAGCACCTTGCTCTGCGCCGCCATGCCCAAGAACTGGTTGCGAGCAGCCATCAGCTTGTCGTGACCGATACCGGCACGGTCTTGCAGGAACACGTCGAAACCGGTGGCGTTACCCAGCTCCAGCACCGCGGGCGGTGCGAACGCAAACACCATGGCGTCACGGAAGGTGAAGAAATGCTGTTGGGCCCGGGCCGCGACTTTGAACACGCTGTTGTCGGCGTTACGTTCGTCCCACGGTCGGAGCATGATGAACGCCATACCCGAGCTTTGGCCACGGCCGGCGAAGTTGAAGCCGGTCACGGTAAACACCGAGGCCACCGCGTCGCCTTCACCGCCGTCCTTGCTCGGACGCAGCAGGAATTCACGCATGTCATCCACGACCACTTGCGTGCGCTGGGCACTCGAGCCGGCCGGGGTTTGCACCTGAGCAAACAATACGCCCTGGTCTTCTTCCGGCAGGAACGCCGTTGGGATGCGGGTGAACAGCCAGATCATGCCGACCAGGATGATGAGGTAGGCCAGCAAGTACGGGGCCTTGTTCGCGAGCATGTTGCCCACGCCACGCTCGTAGCTTTTGACGCCACGGTCGAAATTGCGGTTGAACCAGCCGAAGAAGCCGCGTTTCGGCGCGCCGTGCTCGCCTTTCGGAATCGCCTTGAGCATGGTTGCGCAGAGCGCCGGGGTGAAGATCAGCGCGACCAGTACCGACAGGGCCATGGCCGAGACGATGGTGATCGAGAACTGCTTGTAGATCACACCGGTGGAACCGCTGAAGAACGCCATCGGCAGCAGTACCGCCGAGAGCACCAGGGCGATACCGACCAATGCACCCTGGATCTGCCCCATGGATTTCTTGGTGGCCTCCTTGGGTGACAGGCCTTCTTCGCTCATGACCCGTTCGACGTTTTCCACCACGACGATGGCGTCGTCCACCAGCAAGCCGATGGCCAATACCATGCCGAACATGGTCAGGGTGTTGATGCTGAAACCGAACGCCGCGAGGATCCCGAAGGTACCCAGCAATACGACTGGCACGGTCATCGTGGTGATGACGGTGGCGCGGAAGTTTTGCAGGAACAGGAACATCACCAGGAACACCAGCACGATCGCTTCGACCAGGGTTTCAACCACACCCTTGATCGACTCGGTCACCACTGGCGTGGTGTCGTACGGGAACACCACTTCCATCCCTTCCGGGAAGAACGGCTTGAGGGTTTCGATGGTCTTGCGCAGGGCTTTTGCAGTGTCGAGGGCGTTGGCACCGTTGGCCAGTTTCACCGCCAGACCGGAGGCCGGGCTGCCGTTGAACTGGGCGCTGATCGAGTAGTTTTCACCGCCCAGACCGACATCCGCCACATCGCCGACACGCACTTGCGAGCCGTCCTTGTTGACCTTGAGCAGAATCGCCTTGAACTGCTCAGCAGTCTGCAGGCGGGTCTTGCCGATGATCGTCGCGTTCAGCTGTTGGCCGGCGACAGCAGGCAATCCACCGAGTTGGCCGGACGACACCTGGACGTTCTGTGCGGCGATGGCGGTTTTCACGTCCACCGGGGTCAGGTTGAAGTTATTCAACTTGGCCGGGTCGAGCCAGATCCGCATCGCGTACTGCGCACCGAAGACCTGGAAGTCACCGACACCGGCGGTCCGCGAGATCGGGTCCTGCATGTTCGAAACGATGTAGTTGGACAGGTCGTCCTTGGTCATGCTGCCGTCGCGCGACACCACGCCGATCACCATCAGGAAGTTTTTCACTGCCTTGGTCACGCGGATACCCTGTTGCTGCACTTCTTGCGGCAGCAGCGGGGTGGCCAGGTTCAGCTTGTTCTGGACCTGAACCTGCGCGGTATCGGAGTTGGTGCCCTGCTCGAAGGTCGCGGTAATGGTCATGCTGCCGTCGGAGTTACTTTCCGACGAGACATAACGCAGGTTATCGATACCGTTGAGCTGTTGCTCGATCACCTGAACCACGGTGTCCTGCACGGTTTGTGCGGACGCGCCCGGGTAGGTCACCTGGATCGCGATGGCCGGAGGCGCAATGCTCGGGTATTGGTTGATCGGGAGTTTGAGGATCGATAGTGCCCCGACCAGCATGATGACCAGGGCAATTACCCAGGCAAAAATCGGACGGTCGATAAAAAATCTGGACATGGTTTACTCCCCTTGACCGCTGGATGCCTTGTTAGCTACCTGTGCGGGGGCCGGGTTCTTTGCGCCAACGTTAGTCGCTTCACTGGCTTTTACTTCAACGCCAGGTTTGACGTATTGCAGCCCTTCGGTGATCAGTCGATCGCCGGCCTTCAGGCCGTCTTCGATCAGCCATTGGTTGCCGACGGTGCGGCTGGCCTTGAGCTGACGCAGTTCGACCTTGTTGTCCGGACCGACGACCAGTGCGGTCGGGGTGCCTTTGAGATCACGGGTCACGCCTTGTTGCGGGGCGAGGATCGCCGCGCTGTTCACACCGGCCTGCAATTGGGCGTGTACAAACATGCCTGGCAGTAGGGTGTGGTCAGGGTTCGGGAATACCGCACGCAAGGTCACGGAACCGGTGGTCTGGTCCACCGAGACTTCGGAGAACTCAAGCTTGCCTTCCTGTTTGTACTCGCTGCCGTCTTCGAGGGTCAGCTTGACCTTGGCCGCGTTGTCGCCAGATTTTTGCAGACGACCGCTTTCCAGTTCGCGGCGCAGTTCCAGCAGCTCTACCGAAGACTGGGTGACGTCGACGTAGATTGGGTCCAGTTGCTGAATCACCGCCATCGCGTCGACCTGGCCGCTGGTCACCAGCGCGCCTTCGGTCACGGTCGAGCGGCCAATGCGGCCGGAGAGTGGGGCGTAAACCTTGGTGTAGCGCACATTGATCTGCGCGCTTTGCAGCGCGGCTTCCGATTGCAACCGGTTGGCCAGGGCCGTGTCGTATTCCTGCCGGCTCACTGCCTGTTCGCTGACCAACTGCTTGTAGCGATCCGAGATCGACTTGGTCTGTTGCAGGTTGGCTTCGGCACTTTTCAGGGTGGCTTCATAAACCGCCGGATCGATCTGATACAGCTGCTGGCCGGCCTTGACGTCGCCGCCTTCCTTGAACAGACGCTTGAGAATGATGCCGTTGACCTGAGGGCGAACTTCGGCGATGCGGTAGGCGCTGGTACGGCCCGGAAGCTCAGAGGTCAGGGTGAAGGCTTGAGGTTGCAGAGTAACGACGCCGACCTGAGGGGGTGGTGGGGCAGGTGCCGCCTCTTCCTTTTTGCATCCGCTGAGCAGCGATGCCAAGGCGAGGGCGGTGACCAGAGCGGTAACAGCTGGCTTGAATTGCATGAAAAACCTCGGGTCAGGCGCGCAAATTGCGCACTCGAAATGTGGAAAGGTAAAAAATGTGCGCTGAGTGGATAAGTAGCTTGCTAAGGAATATACTTACGTTCATGGTTGTTTGTAAACACCTTGGCCGCGTATCCACACCGTTACAAAAGCCGTTCAAGGGTTCGAATTGTAGGCCGGGGACAACGCCCGAGAGCGCTCGCCCCACTTTTATTCAGCGGATGTTCAGACATCCCTGAAGCATCCTGATTGAGGTTGTACTGCCATGGTCCGTCGTACCAAAGAGGAAGCTCAAGAAACCCGCAGCCAGATACTGGAAGCGGCAGAAAAAGCCTTTTACGAAAGGGGCGTGGCGCGCACGACACTGGCGGATATCGCTACCCTGGCCGGGGTCACGCGCGGGGCCATCTATTGGCATTTCAGCAACAAGGCGGATCTGGTGCAGGCCATGCTTGATACCTTGAAAGAGCCTCTGGATGAAATGGCCAAGGCCAGTGAAAGCGAAGAAGAACTCGACCCCCTGGGCTGCATGCGCAAGCTGCTGATTCATTTGTTTCATCAAGTTGCTCTGGATCCGAAAACCCGACGCATCAATGAGATTCTGTTTCATAAGTGCGAATTCACCGATGAAATGTGCGACCTGCGCCAGCAGCGTCGAGAGGTCAGCCTTGATTGCAATGTGCGAATCGCCCTGGCGCTGAGTAATGCGGTCAATCGAGGGCAGTTACCGGAAAACCTCGATACGGCCCGCGCAGCCATCAGCCTGCATGCGTACATCGACGGCATCCTGTATCAGTGGCTGTTGGCGCCCGACAGCTTTGAACTGCACCTCGACGCCGAGCGTTTGGCCGATACAGGATTGGATATGCTGCGCTTGAGCCCAAGCCTGCGCAAATGAAACAAAATGCGGAAATGGATCCGGTTGTGTCAAACATTTGAGGCGGATCAGGATCATCCCGATGCCCGCCTGATTGCAATGGGGTGCTTTTATATACGTACGCTCGCCAGGTTGATAGGTAGTGAGCTACCTGATTTGTAGGGATTTTGTGAGTAACCGGCGCAAAAAAGCCCCGGCTCTTTCGAGTCGGGGCTTTTGCGTTTCAAGGGGGACGCTTACAACACCGGGTAGTCGATGTAGCCGACCGCGCCCTTGGAATAAAACAGTTCAGGGCGTGGTTCGTTCAGCGGCGCATCGGCCTTCAAACGTGCCGGCAGGTCCGGGTTGGCAATGAATGGCACGCCGAAGGCCACCGCATCAGCCTTGCCGCTGGCCAGCCAGGCGTTGGCGCTGTCCTTGGTGAAGCGTTCGTTGATGATGTACGGGCCGCCGAACGCTTCTTTCATTTGTGGACCCAGGCTGTCGCCATCTTCTCTCTCACGCGAGCAAATGAACGCGATACCACGTTTGCCCAGTTCGCGAGCGACGTAGATGAACGTCTCGGCCAGGTTGTCGTCGCCCATGTCATGGAGATCGGCGCGGGGTGACAGGTGCACACCCACGCGGCCCGCGCCCCAGACTTCGATCGCGGCATCGGTCACTTCGAGCAACAGGCGCGCACGGTTTTCCAGGGAGCCGCCGTAATTGTCGGTGCGCTGGTTGGTGCTGCTTTGCAGGAACTGGTCGAGCAGGTAACCGTTGGCGCCATGGATTTCCACACCGTCGAAACCGGCCGCCTTGGCGTTCTCGGCACCGACGCGGTAGGCGTCGACGATGTCGGCGATTTCAGCGGTTTCCAGGGCGCGTGGGGTTGGGAAGTCGGCCAGAGGACGAACCAGGCTGACATGACCTTTCGGCTGAATGGCGCTTGGGGCGACCGGCGCTTCACCGCCCAGGTACGAGCCGTGGGAAATACGGCCGACGTGCCACAGTTGCAGGAAAATCTTGCCGCCCGCGCCGTGTATAGCCTTGGTCACATTGGCCCAGCCACGCACTTGATCGTTGGACCAGATACCCGGGGTGTCCGGGTAGCCGACGCCCATCGGCGTGACCGAAGTGGCCTCGCTGAGGATCAGCCCGGCCGAGGCGCGTTGTACGTAGTACTCGGCCATCAGCGCGTTTGGCACGCGGCCTTCGTCGGCGCGGCAGCGGGTCAGCGGCGCCATGATGATGCGGTTGGCCAACTCAAGGTCGCCCAGTTTGATCGGATCGAAAATAGTCGTCATTTCAGTACAACCCTCGTGAGGTATCAGTTAGTCGCAGGAGCCAGTTCGGGATTACCGCTCTGACGGAAAGTAATCAGGGTCACCAGCAGGGCGAGAACCGCCAGTGCGGCTGCCGCGAGAGGAACGCTGGTCAAGCCGAAACCGTGGGCGATGACGCTGCCACCGACCCAGGCACCCAGTGCGTTGCCGATATTGAAAGCGCCGATGTTCAGGGTCGACACCAGGTTCGGTGCGGCTTTGCCGTAGGTCACCACGTTCACTTGCAGGGCGGGCACGGCGGCAAAGCACGCGGTGGCCCAGAGGAACAGGGTGATTTCGGTCGGAATCAGCGCAACGCTGGTCCAGGTCAGTACGGTCGAGATCACGGCCATCGAGATAAAGACGCCGATCAACGTTGCGGCCATGCCTTTGTCAGCCAGCTTGCCGCCGATGATGTTGCCGACCGTCAGGCCCAGGCCGATGAGCATCAGGGTCCAGGTCACGCCTTTGGGCGAGACGCCAGTGACATCGCCGAGCAGCGGAGCGACATAGGTGAACAGGGTGAATACGGAAGCTGCGAACAAAGCGGTCATGCTCAACGACAGCCAGATCCCGGCGCCTTTGAGGGCGCGCAGTTCGGCGCGCATGTCGAGTTTCTCTTCATCGCGCTTGGCCGGCAGGAAGCGGATCAGGCCGATCAACGCGATCACACCAATCACGGTCACCGCCCAGAAGGTCGAACGCCAGCCGGCTTCCTGACCGAGCGCGGTGCCCAGCGGAACGCCAAGCACGTTGGCCAGGGTCAGGCCGGTGAACATCAGGGCCACGGCCGAAGCGCGTTTGTTTGCAGGCACCAGACCTGCTGCCACCACCGAACCGATACCGAAGAACGCACCGTGGCAGAGGGCGGTGACCACACGGGCAAACATCAGCACGTTGTAGTCGGTGGCCATTGCGCAGAGCAGGTTGCCGACGATGAAAATCCCCATCAACGCTACCAGCGCGGCCTTTCGCGGCAATCGAGAGGTGGCCAGTGCCATGAACGGCGCACCGATGGCCACGCCCAGGGCGTAACCGGTCACCAGCCAGCCGGCGCCGGGGATCGACACACCGAGGTCGGCCGCCACATCGGGCAGCAAGCCCATGATGACGAACTCGGTGGTGCCGATGGCGAAGGCGCTCAAGGCCAGAATGAGTAGCGAGAGGGGCATTGTTGATTCCTTGTCGGCTTGCTGATGTTAAGGGTCAGAGCTCTTTGCTGAAGGTGCTGAGGAACTCCTGAATGGTTTCCTCATTGCGTTTGAAAAAGTGCCACTGGCCGACTTTGCGGCTGCTGATCAGGCCGGCGCGTTGCAGGGTTGCCAGGTGTGCAGACACCGTGGACTGCGACAAACCGCAACGTTGATCGATCTGCCCGGCGCAGACGCCGTGCTCGTTGCTGTGGGACTGGTCGGGGAATTCGACGGTTGGGTCTTTGAGCCAGTGCAGGATTTCTCGCCGTACTGGGTGTGCCAGGGCTTTTATTATTTCGTCGAGATTAATGGTCATGGTGTTGGGCTCGTGATGAGTAAAACGCTATATCGCGATGAGGCGAACTTTAAATCGGTACTTCGCGATATACCAATATGATTTTGGTCTGATGACCGAGTAATTCGGTATATCGAGTTATAACGATATGTTGGGTGTAACGACATAAAGGAGCAGTGCTAAGCTGCGCGCATGAATTATCTCGCACATCTGCACCTCGGTGGCCAGCGCCCCGGTCAATTGCTCGGCAGTCTGTATGGCGATTTCGTCAAAGGGCGGCTGCAAGGGCAGTTCGATCCGGAGATCGAAGCGGCCATCCAGCTGCATCGCAGCATTGATGTCTTTACCGACCGCCATCCGTTGGTGGACGTCTCGTTGTCACGGTTTTCCATGACCCGCCGGCGTTACGCCGGGATCGTGCTCGACGTGTTTTTCGACCATTGCCTGGCCCGGGACTGGACGCTTTACTCGGATCAGCCGCTGGAGCAGTTCACTTCAGGTGTGTACCGGGTGCTGTCCGCCGAGGCGCAATTGCCGGAACGTCTGGCGCAGATCGCGCCGCACATGGTGGCCAATGACTGGTTGGGTTCTTATCGGGAATTTGCGGTGCTTGAGCAGGTGCTGCGAGGGATTTCACGGAGATTGACGCAGCCTGAGGAGCTGGCCGCAGCGATGCAGGAATTGCGGGTGTTGTATGAACCGTTGAGCGATGACTTTCGGTTGTTCTATCCGCAGCTTCAGGACTTCGCCCAAAACTACCCAACAACATAGACCCCCTGTAGGAGTGAGCCTGCTCGCGATAGCGGTTTATCATCCAACACCTATGTCGATAGATATACCGCTATCGCGAGCAGGCTCACTCCTACAGGGGATATGTGTTCAGGCAGCGATGGCGGGGCGCATCGGGGCTTGCTGTGTTTCCGGAATCGCTCCAAACAACGCCTTCTGCACCGCCTGCTGCGCTTCAAATGCCAGCGCCGCACGCTCCCGACCTTCACACGCGATCGGCTTGAGCAAATGAATCTCCACTTCACCCCGATCATGGGCAAACAAGCGCATCAAGTGCGAGAGCAAATCATCATCGCCAATGAACGGTGCCAGCGAATCGAGCTCTCCGTCGCGAAGATAACGAATCGCCACCGGTTGCAGCTTCACTTCAGAGTCGATTGCCGCAGACAGCAGGCGACCATGAAACGTGCGCAACGAACGGCCATCAGTGGTGGTGCCTTCCGGGAACATCAGCAGCGGATGTTCCTGCTCCAGATGACGGGTCATCTGTTTGCGAATCAACTGGCTGTCGCCCGACCCACGGCGAATGAACAAACTGCCGGCCTTGGCCGCCAACCAGCCCGCCACCGGCCAGGTACGCACTTCGGCCTTGGACAGGAACGACAGCGGCGTGAGCATGCCCAGCAGTGGAATGTCGGTCCAGGACACGTGGTTGCTGACCCAGAGCATCGGCGCCTTCGGCAATTCACCGTGCACCGTCACGCGAAAGGGCAGGGCATTGCTCAGCCGCGCCATGAAAAATCGCGACCAGCGCTGGCGGCGGACCATCGAATGAGCAATCCCCAAACGCTCGAACAACCCGAACACACCGGCCATGCTCAAACCCAACGTCACCACCACCAACACTCGCGCAATTCGCGCGTACACCCGTAACCGACTCATCACACGGCCGCCTTGAAGTGCTTGGCATAACGCGGGCAGAGTTCGTCGCGCTTGAGCAGGATGAACACATCGGCGACCTGGAAATCTTCATCCCAGCACGGCTCACCGCAGATCTTCGCGCCAAGACGCATGTAGGCCTTGAGCAGCGGTGGCATTTCGGCGATGACGTTGGAGGGGATGTCGAGACTCGGCAGCGGTTTTTTTGGTTCGGCCCGCAGGTGTTCAGTGCACAGATAACGTTCGCGCAGGCGCTGCATGATCGCGTGGGCCTGGATGCCACCGTCCTGCATTGGAATGCTCGCGCAACCCATCAAATAGCTGTAGCCGCCCTGGTTCAGCACTTCGGCCAGTTCGCCCCAGAGTACGGCGATGGTGCCGCCGTTGCGGTAAGCCGGGTCGACGCAAGTGCGGCCGATTTCCAGGATCGGGCCTTTGAGATGGACCAGGCCATGCAGGCTGAATTCTTCTTCGCTGTAGAACTTGCCCAGGCTGCTGGCGGCCGTGTGGTCGAGCAAACGGGTGGTCGCCACCAGACGCCCGGTGTTCAAGTCACGCACGCCGATGTGGGCGCAGTGAACATCATAGTCATCCATGTCCAGACCCAGCTCCGCGCCTTTCAGTTTGGCGTTGAATTCGCCGCTGAACACGTTGAAGCGCAGGGCCTGGGCTTCCTGCAAGGCCTCGGCGCCCACCAGGCGTTCGGCTTGCAGGCGGCGTTCATTGCCGGTGTCGCTGATGCGGGCGATCTGAGTCATTGCGAATCTCCGTACGGGCCGTTCACCCGTCGTGGGTTGCAGCCGATCGACTTTCTTTATGCAGCCGTGTTGTGCAAAGTCAGGCTATGTAGCCCCGGTGTCATCGCCATGAAGCTTTGGTGATGCTTATATGACAGCCCACGAGGAGCCTCTTATGCCCTGGCAAAACCTGCTGCGCCGCCGCGATCGTCTGCCCGCCAACCCGGATCTGGGCGAGGGGTTCGCAACCTTGTTGCACCAGTTGGGCAACGTCACGCCGTTCGAACTGGCGGTGGCCGGCGGGCGTTTGATGTCGACGCCGGGGCTGGCGTTTCTGGTGGGCTATCAGGCGGCGTTGCGCATGCTCTGGCCGAGCGCGCCACTGAGCCTCGGCGCCTTGTGCGCGACCGAACAGCGCAGCCTGCGGGTGACGGACATGCAGACCCGTCTGCACGGTTTGCGTCTGAGCGGGCGCAAGGATTTTGTCACCGCAGGCGATGCCGCCGATTGGCTGCTGATCGCTGCTCGCAGTGAAGCCCCCGACGAAAAACCGCGCCTGAGTCTGGCGGTGGTCTACCCCGATGAACCGGGCGTGCGTGTGGAGAAACTACCGGCGATCCCGTTGATGCCAGACATCAGCCATGGCCGGCTGTTTCTCGATAACGCTCAGTGCGAACTGTTGGCGGGGGATGGCTGGGAGGCTTACATCAAACCGTTCCGCACCCTTGAAGACATTTACGTTCTGAGCGCCATGACCGCCTGGCTGTGCGGCATCGGTCAGGACAACGACTGGCCGCAAGCCTTGCAACTGCGGTTGCTGGCGCTGCTGGCCGGGTGTGCGGAAGTCAGCCGGCAGGCACCAAATAATCCGTCCGGACATGTGTTGCTCGGTGGCTTGTTTGCGCAGTTCGATGGGCTGAAGGCTGAGGTGGCTCAGGCACTGGCCGATGGCCCGCAGCATTGGGCGGCGATGTGGCAGCGCGATCAGGGTGTGATGGATTTGGCAGCGGCTGCGCGGGGGAAGCGGTTGGCCAAGGCACTTGCGTTGAATTGACGGACCGCAAATTTCAAAACTGTCATCAACCTCGGCTAGGCTCAGCCAGTTCATCCCTCCGAGCCCCCGCCATGTTCAAAGGCTTGTCCCTGGTTTTTATGCTCCTGCTCAGCCTCTCGGCCCACGCCGAATACTGGCCTGCCGAGCAATGGCCGACCGGCCCGACAGTCACCGGGCCGGCGCTTCAAGCGCTGGAGACTTACGCCTTCCCGCCCCGCGATGAAGCCACCCGAAAAGGCCTCCGCACCGATGCCTTGCTGGTGATCCGCGACGGTCAACTGATCTACGAACACTACGCCGGCCCGACCACCGCCGACACCCCGCACCTGACCTGGTCCATCAGCAAAAGCCTGATGGCCACGGTTCTCGGCGTGGCCTATGGCGAAGGCCTGTTCAAGCTCACGGATCCAGTGCTGAAGTTTTATCCACCGCTGGAAAAGCACCCGACGATGACCATGGCCGACCTGTTGCATTGGGCCTCGGGTCTGGACTGGCAGGAAGACTATGAGTACGCGCCGTTGAAATCCTCGGTGGTCGCGATGCTCTACACCCATGGGTTTTCATTAGGATTTGGATCGAGGATAAAGGGAATCAATGCCTTAGTGGGCAATTTCCTTCTATTTTTGGATTTTTTTTTCTCTTAAAACTGAATTTTTCCGAAATATTGCACTATTGAGTGGATTGAGTGGATTGAGTGGATTGAGTGGATTGACGCTTAGGTGTAATGCGACGAATAAAGGCGATCACATTTAGGCGACAGTGATGAAGCTTCCGGGTGGATCGAGAGGGTATAAAGAAGGAAGACTAAAAATATTTTTCGGCTAATCAGGTTTTTCATTCTGTGGATTGGTATCGTATTTTTTTGAGATGTGCAATGTTATTATGTTTTTGGCTTCTAAACGAGGAATGGTAATTCTTCCTACAATGAAGTTGGAGTCTCCAGGTGTTAGAGGTTGTATTCCCCCTGACTCTATTAGCCGCACGATTTTCATGAGGGGATAATTGTATTCTTTAACTAGCCAGGATGGACATGTATAGGTCTTAAGGTGGTGAGCAATTTTGGTCACGTCCTCAAGATTTATTAAAAACGTTTTTTTAAGTGCCAGTGGCTTAATAAAACCTGTAGAAAGGAAATGAGAGTGGAGCATATGACCGTTGCTGTGGCAGGATAATGCAGCTTCTTGTACTGTTAGGTATCCTTTGCGCCACACCTTCGCCTGCGTGACACTTTCGCCTGTGCAGTAGTCGCGCCCTTTTTCCTCAGTTTGATTGGGGACGAAAACTGTTTGAAGTATACCAATTTTAATTAGTTGGCTGATATCTTTTAGGTCTAGCTTGAGTTGCTCTGCGGCCTGTGAAAATGTTAATAGTGACTTTCCGTCTGTTATTGTTCTTGTTGGGAAGTTATTTTTGGTATTCAAAGCTGTTGTTAATTCGCTCGGGAGTTGGGTTCGTCTGTAGATTGGAATGTTTCGCGCGTAGGGAAAGCCATGGATAATGAGGGGGGTGGTTTTTTTTAGGATTTCTCTGAGTTTCGCGTCACTCAATCCAGTCTGCTTTGCGATTTCAGATCGAAGGATATATTTGTCGTTAAACGCTTTGATCGATAGTAGTGAAGTTCTTGGGCCTCCTGGGTAGTGAAGTTTGAAACCTTTTATTATGCCAGCGTTAATTAAATGTTTAATATTTGCTGCGGTGGTTCGTAGTATTTTTGCAGCTTGCGGACAATTAATTAGTTTGAAATCAGCTTCTGGGGTTGCTGTTCTATTCCTCGGTTCCCAATCACCGTAGCTTTCTTCTGTTAGTGTCATGCATAAGTCGGGACACTGGAATAAGAGTTTTTTGTTTGCGGTTGGTTTGAGTAAAAAGCCTGCTCTTATGCAGAGTTTTTCAGCCTTGAGTTGAGTGACTTGATTAAATGTTTTAAATATGAATATCAGCTCTGGGTTTGTAAATTGTAGTTCGCCGCAGCAGCAGTCTCGTTGATGATTAGTAGGCTTTGTTTGGTGTGTGTTGAAGAAATACTCAATCGCGTAACTGCTTAGAGTTTGGTTGGCACTTAGAATGAATGGTGCAAGCAAGGCACGTCGATGGAGGCTGGGAAAAAAGCGCTGGAGTTTCTGCATTTCGCGAAAATAAGTTGATTTGTTTCCACTTGCAATATTTACGCACACCTCCATTAATTGCAATTGACTGGAAGGGGTGTGAAAATGACGAATCGCAGACATTGAGGATAGCAGTAGTGTAAAAAACGTTTCATCTTTATCCAGTATAGCGTTTTTTATTAATCTACTCGCGGTTGTGTCGCAAGCCACTGATGGGGCTTTTCGAAGATCAAAGCCACAGGGGCAGTGAAAGTCTCTCAATCGCAGCCAATCCAAGGCTTGATCGCAGTGCGGGCATGCATTAATGTACTGCTCGCCGTGCGACGGGCACACATTCGAAAAGCGTAAAGTGTGCATTGAATCTAGATATCCATTGCGTATGCATGCTGGACACAGATTGAGTTGAGTGCGCAGCATTGTGGCAGGGAATAACACACCGGAAATATCAACTAGGCTTCTGTTGGCGGGGCGTAACCTTCGATAAAAAGCCTCTTCAATCGATGCCCGCTCAGAAGGCGACAGCGAGTTGTCCCTCGTAAGCAATTTGTATGCATGTGACCCCTTCCACTGACTGCCGGTGATACTATTTAATCTCAGATTCCAGGCCAGGCTGAAGTTTTTTAAATCCTGATACCCGTTGGCGGTCGCGCAGCGAATCAAGAGAGAAAGGCTGCTTTCTTGTGGATAGCGGGTCGGAAAAAAGATGAGCTTATTCATTTTTTTCTCGTGTTCGTAGTAATTATTTTCTGTAGTTCGCCAGGCGTGCACCCAAATGGATCTTTCCAAGTTAATCGGGTGGCGAGTCTTACATGACTTACTGCCATTGAAAAATCGTTTACCTGCAAGGTTCCATCACTGCGTTGCAAGGCGTTGGTTAGAGATTCATGCAGGAGGATGCGCAGAGCACGCATGTTGCCACCGGTGGCCGCGTATAAGGCGAGTACCATTTTTTCCTCTGAGAGTGGTGGTGTCTCCTTAAACCCCATCGAAGTGTTGATCTCCACGGCAAAGGCGCGGATGAGCTTTAGGTAGAGACTGTAGCTTTCCGGTGTTGCGAGAGAGAAGGGGGACAATCTTGCGCGGTAAGGGAAGCGATCAGCGAGGGCTTGATGGAGGTCAATCGCGTGTTCAACCGCAGCTGGGCCAACGAGCATTACCTCGCCTTGAAAAATATCAGTCAGCACCTTTACCCAGTCAGCCGCAACTTGAAGAGTCCGATGGCTACCCCCTCTGAGTAAATGTTGCCATTCATCGAGCATAATAAAGTTGGTTTGGCATGTGCGTAGGATGTTAAAGAGTCGGTATTCTAATGCATCAACAGATTGGTATTTTGTGTAAGTCTCAAAACAGTTTAAAAGGCGGGTGACCAGTGTTTTGATAGTCGCGTTATTCGGGACGCGACAATATACGACTGGGTGAATTATATGTATGCCGTCAGCCATGCGTCTTTTTTTGGGTGGGCCAAATTCAGCTTCTATCTCATCGCAAATCCTCGTCTTTCCGGTGCCTGGGTCTCCAAGTAAAATCACACAACTTGGTTCGCCTCTAAGGCGGGTTGCCTCTATGGATCGATGAATAGTATCCAGCGCCTCGCAGTATTCAGGGTGGGCGACCGTGAATGTCTTAAATTGTATAAGCTTTTGCTCATTTGATTTGTTCATTGTGGTTGCCTCTCTTCATGTTATAGGTCTCAAATGTAGAGTCGTCGATTGCTGGATGTGGAAGCTTAGTACTGAGCGACGAGCTTTTCGATGTTGAATCATGTGAGGAGGAAGTCTTCTTGGTTTTGTTCTTGGTCTTCGCCTTGTAAGTTTCGATTTTTTGATGCAGCGCGTACAGCCTGATACAAGCTTCGGTATGGTCGAACGTCCGGCGTTCGGTGATGAAAGATCTGCGAACTTCATTGTGATTCGATAAGGACAAGCCCTTTTGATAATCCTCATTCGTACCGATCGCTGGGTGCCAGTCATCTGGAGTGTCAGGGTGGGCAACCCAAACCGTCCCCAAGTCGCAAGGGTTAAAGTAGACAATGGCTTTCTGTTTCGCTTTTAGTTTTAGACCGACTTCGGCAAGGCCTGAGCCCCACCAAATCAATTTGCCCTTGGCGACTCTTCCACGATCAACACTTAGGTACCAATGGCTCAAGCAAAGTTGTTTAAGTTCCGCCTCGGTAAATCGCTCAGGCGGGAGGGCGTCTAATCGAAGTGCTTCTCCCTTCTTTAGCGGACTTGTCTCTAACTCGTCTTGCCAAGTGTTGTGATAAATCTCGACCCAATCAGCAAAGGCACTCCGCAGATTCTCGAGAGTCAAGCAGGCCTTTTTCGCAGAAGGGTAATCACCTCGATCTTTGATTGAGCCTTTCGTCGTACCCGGTAAGTGGTGGCAAAAGCCGGTGTCAACAGTCCTGAAAAAACGCTCAATAAATGCTTTCGCGTTCGGGTCGCCAACTGGCACATAGTCGGTGGAGATACCCAGAATGCTGAACGAGTCGAGCGACCAGGTATTGAAGATCTCCTTACCGTGGTCGGAGTAAATCGTCGCCATTTTTCCATACCGCACAATGGCCCTTATCGTGGCGCTTAACATTTTCTCCGCACAGGGTGCGCCCATGGAGATGTCCCATCCCGCGAGCTCGCGGGAGGCGGGATTCAAATGAGCCGACAAAATAGGTCGGCCGACCACTTCGCCATCTTGGTTGATGAGCATCACGTCCATGTGCTTGCTATCAAATAGCGTGCATGCATAGGGGTCTTCATCGATGAAAAGGTGACCGCTGGATTGGGTTGCGCGTTGTGCCGCTTTCAACCCATAGCGCTCACGAACCACGCGGTATCTGTCCAGACTGTGAACCCGTCGGATAAAAGTAGCGTAAGACGGTGTCATCAGGTGAGGCGCGCCACAGTGGTGACGTTCTCGATTTTCTGCTGCGATATGGCCGACAAGCAGTTTGTGCGCGTGACGGAGTGTGGGGCGCTCCAGTGTCAGGTACACGGTATGGATGTAATGTCTGATTAAATCTTCGATAGACAACGGCAATTGTTTTCGACGTGGTGCAGGGCGGTGTTTTAGCAGCGAAAACGGGCTCTGATTGCTTGCCAGAAAACGATTTTTCCAATTCCACAGCGTACTGGGGCTTGGCGGCCGAGAATCACCGATTTTTTTTGCCACCTCGGCGATTAACTTTTTGGCCTCGACTTTGGTAAAACGTCCTTCCATCTGATGCAACCAGGCCTCGACGTAAGCCAGTCGATATCTAAATCGTTTTTGCTGATCGGGGGGCAGCGCTGCCAGCTGTGCAGCGGCGCTGAGATCGCTTGCGGCTTGCTGATGCATCCGCAACTTTCCTCGTTGTTCCATTCTGGCAAAAGACGCCACATCGATAAATCGCCGGTACTGGTGAACTAGCGAGCACAAGGAAATTTGGCCGTCATTGATCGAGACGATTTCATAGACTAGGTGGTCAAGGGAGTACTGGGCACCGACTTTAGGTTCGGTGATGTTCATGTCGCGCCTCCACAATCGAGGTGTCGAGTGTGAGGCGATGGCTGAGATCACATTCGAGCCTGCGCTCAAAGAGCGCCTTATAGATCGCACGTTCTCGAACCTCGGCAGCATGGTTGAATAGCTCTCTCATACTGATGGGGTAACGCAGCTCCGATAACAGTCGCAGACAGGCTCCGTATTCATCAGCACCGAGGTTGAAGGAGTGCAAGTACAGGAACTTCAAGTTGCCCAGTCGAGGTCCCGGTCGAATGCTCTGCAGGTCGGCATACGCCAGTGAGCTGCCCTCACGAGCGAAGTAGTGACGGGCCGCTTCCAGCTTTGATCGGGCACGCTCGGACGCTTGGCTGAAATCGATTTTGACCTCGGTGAAGTACACTTCTTCTGTCGTTTCGATCCGAAAATCTGGGGTGTATGGCTGCGGGCGGCCGGCGATGTCAACATCAAATGGTCCCGGCTGGGACTCGTAGCTGACGACCAACGTGTCGTACTCCAAATTAACGCAGTAGTCCGCTTCCAGAGCGCTATGGCAGGCGATCAATCGCTGATTTTTTCGGGATGGAAAGAAAATTAAGTGCTTGCCGTAGTAGGAGGTTTGCAACGGTTTAGGAGGTGGCTGGTTAGTACCCATGAGATAACCCTCATGCAGGGGAAGCTTCGTGATACCAACAGAGCTAACACCAGGAGCTGGTTTGATTAACTGTTTGTTATCAAAGAAATGACTTATGGAGGGCTGGAGGGCGTTTTTCCGGATAGAGAGGTCGGTCGAGTTCCTCGCTTGTCGCCGCTGCCCTCCCTACCTTTTTTCGTGAGTTGCCCTTTGCGCGGATACCATGAGTGGTCGTGGGCGCAGTGAGCGATGAGGCCCCGGCGTTACCCGAGCAACGACTGCTGATTGGATTGTGGCCGCGTTGTACCTGATGAATGAAACTCAGCAGGCTAATAGCTTCCAGTACCCCCAAAGGGGGATATTCTCGCGGTTCGTGCGCACGCTTATGCGGGGGCGACGTGCGGGTGATGTGGCTGTGCAGGACTATCAACACCGGGTGGCGCGTGCCGGCCGGAAGTGCGTCAGGGCTTAGTTGACGAGTGCTCTGGTCCCTATGCGTGCACGCGTCGACCACAACCTCAACACCGACGACCTGACGGGCGCATTGCCGGTTAGAGACTTTGAGGGGCACCAGATCGTGGTGCTCGATCATGGCCTGTACGTCCGCTAGTTTGATGGATAGCCGGTGGTTATCCAGCATATCCCGCAGTAGAAATGTGCCCTCGGTGACAGCATCTGGCCGATAGACGCGCCCCGCAACCATATAAAGATTTTGTGCGAGTGACCGGTGGATGGAGTTCATTTGGCTTTACCTCGATCAAGATGGGCCTGGACTGTGACGACGATGCCACTGCGAGATAGTTAAGCTCGCTGTCCAGTGACAGTTAAGTGGGAGTTGAGCGCAATGGGCATGGCGATCTTCAGCACCTCGCACGCATTGAAACCAGTGAGCGGCGACTGCGGAGAGTTGATGAATCGCCAAGCCATGGTACTGACTCCTCTTTATCGTCACCTTGGCGTGTGAGCTCGGTGACATCAGCCAAGGTGAATGGAGAAATCCTTCACCTTGGGTGAATCCCGCAAAAGGTTTACGAGCAACCTTTTGTCAACACCGTACGCCTGTGTGTGGGGTTTAGCTGGGCATAGTTACGAATTTTCAGAAGTATAAAAAGGGGCAGGGAAGGGGGCAGATACTGTCCAATTTTCTAGTTATATAGTTAATGCATCAAAAGGTTACGAGGTGTTCCTGTCTAACCGTGGAAAGTTTGTGCATTTAAAAAATTACTGATTCCAACCCCGCTGGTCTGACCACCAACCGTGCCGGCGTAGGCGACGTAAACTGGTCATCGTATGACGTGTTTGAGAAGCGAGTCATGGCCCACTCCGTTCACTTCAAATGGCAAAATCTGCGCATGGGCATGGCGGTCGAGGCCATCGTCATGCACTTGGGGGTGGCGGCAGAGGCGGATGCTGAGGCCAAGGCCGAGGTTGTGGCGCGCTGGACTGAAACAGCCACCGAAAATTTGCGGGGGAGTGAACGAACTCGGCGCTGGCTGAAGATGCTCCAAGGGAACGCCTATTCCAACAGCCGGTTACGGTTGATAGCCAAGCAAAGCACCGCTTTGAAAGACTTGATTGATCACCCGATATGGCAGGCGTTGGGCTACACCCGCATCACCCGAGAGAGAATCAGAGGGACGCTTCCGGCAACGGAGGTGCCGGCGTTCAAGGCCTATCAATTAACTGGGCTACCGTGCACCACCTCGGCGGCGCGAGTGGCGTGGTTGCTCCTTTGGTTGAGGGTAACGCCACCTCTGTATCCGCTATTGCAGAGCATGCTGGCTGAGGCCCTAAGGTGCGAATTGCCGCGCCTGTTGTTTGGACCTCCTTGGCAGAGCTGGGGCCATCAGTTGAGCGAATTGCTTCGGGAGCGGTTGCAGGGCCTGCTCGGTGGCAGGAGACTACGCTGGTACGACACCGAGCAAGCGTTGACAGGCATGACTCAGTATTGGTCGGTGTTGCGGACGTGGGGCATGGGTACGCCGTTGTTTCACGATGAAGCCGAATGGTGCCAGTTCTGTGAGGTGTGTGACCGATTGCGCAAAGAGCAATTGTCGGCGGTATTCAACCAGCTGGCGGTGTTTGATCGGCAGCAGGAAACAATTTTTGATTCTTATACTCTGCGCTGTCTGTACCAGAAAGTCCGTCGACAGCGCCAATCGGCGGCGAATCCTTAGCACCACCAGGTGAACGATGAGGGACTATGACTTCCAATATGCCTCCAGCGCGGTCAGCGGGATATTGCAGATAGAGCTTCTGCGCTAGCGATCACAAAATAGACGTAGGCGAAAAAGATGGTGGGTGATTCGAGGTCGATCCACAGCTTGCAGCACCCGCATCAGTCTTTTAAATACAAAACACCCGATGTCATGCACCGGGCGTTGGGGTGAAACAGGTGTAAACCTAATTCAGGACGAGACAAACCTCCAAATTGGCGAAACCCTATCGGCATTAACAAGTATCCGAATTATTAGGCCAGTTCACAGGCGCTCCAATTGGAAGT
Organism: Pseudomonas silensiensis; assembly: GCF_050434865.1. NCBI lineage: Bacteria > Pseudomonadati > Pseudomonadota > Gammaproteobacteria > Pseudomonadales > Pseudomonadaceae > Pseudomonas > Pseudomonas silensiensis. The sequence goes on along the minus strand of NZ_JBNDJH010000012.1, from coordinate 95,396 downwards.
CCTTTCAGGCCGTCGCAACATCTAAACTTTCATCACTGCACAAGCCTCCTAAAGGTCGACTTCAAGTCGGCACCAGGTAAAATACCGAGACCGCTAAGTACCATCATGTGAATTGAGCAATAGGGCTAGGCAGTGGGCGTTAAGTCCCGTAGCAGCGTCTGCAGCGTTTCGATCTGACGCGCTTGTTCACGCAACTGCCGACGATCCTCTCGGTGCTGCAGCAAATACGGTCTAACGCGCCCACGTAATACGGCATGCTCGGTGATCAGCTGTTGTAGCTGCCCATTCACTATGTCTTTGGCGCGCTGACAATCTTCTAAGGCCTGGATTTGTTGACGCAATTTCGCCTGCTGCGCTCGGTATTCATTGAGCAGCCGTTCCTGCTCACGGTACACCGTGACTAACTCTTCCTGTTTGGCCAATTGCGCATTTTGCAAGGTGCGCAGTTCCTGGCGTAACTGCTGGACTTGCTCGTCATGTCGACGCAGTTCCTGTTCGCGCAGAGCCCGGTGCTCTTGTCGATAGTGTTCGAGTCCCTCCCGAGCGTTTTGATGTTTTTTCTCTAGCGACTCTACCCGGTGGGCCCGTTCTTCGAGTAGCTGTTGCTGACCGGCTACGAGCTGTCGCAACCGTTGGTGTTCACCCTCACTGTCTTGTAATTGCTCGCGTAATTGTCGTTCGCATTGTCGTTGCTCCACCCGTTCGTGGGTCAGCTGGGTGATAGTGGTCAGTGATTGTTCTAGACGTTCGCGCAGCTGCGCGCGTTCTTGCGCGTAACCGGCCTGCTGGCGACCGACGGCCTCCCGCTCTTCAGCCACTGACGTCTGCGCTTGTTGAATCAGGCGCTCGGCTAGACTGTTAACCAATGACAGGACTTCCTCATTCACCGGCGGCGACGTGGCGGCGCTGGCGCTATCGTTAAGTTCCTTGAGATAACGTTGGATAGTGCTTTTCGACCCGGTGTTGCCCAGTTCGACGCGGACCAGGTCAATGCTGGGATGTAGTCCACGCGCCAACAGGGCATCACGCGCGGCGTGTACCAAGGCTTTGTTGATGCCACCACGGGCCATGTCAGGAGCTCCTGTAGGATTCCCGGTAGTGATGAAGTATGGCGCATACCGCATGACTTGCCTGTACTCCAGGGGTGATGGGCACCGTTCACTGCAGGCCTGGAAACGGCTGAGGTAGGGAGGAGGACAGATGTATGACCACGGTCGCAGAGCGTTACCTGCAAGCGGCGCGCCGCGAAAGTACGACGCGGCGCTACCAGCAGGCATTGGCGCATTACGAGTCCGGCTGGGGCGGTTTTCTCCCAGCCTCCAGTGACAGCATCGTGCGCTACCTGGCTGAGCATGCTGAGCTGTCCATCAATACCTTGCGCAGTAATCTGGCAGCCTTGGCGCGCTGGCATTTGAACCATGGCTTTATCGACCCGACCAAAGCCCCGCAGGTGCGTGATGTATTGCGAGGCATTCAGGCCTTGCACCCGCGGCCGGTGCGCCAAGCCGAGCCCTTGCAACTGCGCGAGCTGGAGCAGTGTGTAACAGCCCTGCTGCTGGAGGAGAACTCGCCGAATCCGACGGTGCGTTTGCGTGCCTGTCGCGATCGGGCGTTGTTGTTGCTGGGCTTTTGGCGGGCTTTTCGCAGTGACGATCTGTGTCGCCTGCGGATTGAAACCAACCAGTTGGTGCCGGGCGAAGGGCTGAGCCTGTTTCTCTCCAGCAGCAAATCCGACCGTGAACATCAAGGCCGCACCGTCAGTGTGCCGGCGTTAAAACGGCTGTGTCCGGTCCAGGCCTATGAAGAGTGGCTGGCGCTCAGTCAACTGCAGGCGGGGCCGGTGTTTTGCAGTATCGACCGCTGGGGCCATCTCGCCCCGACCGCCTTGCACCCCTACAGCGTAGCGCGGGTGCTGCGTCGGGCGTTGACCCGCAGTGGGGTCGCGGGAGAGCGCTACAGCGGCCATTCGCTGAGGCGAGGTTTCGCTACCTGGGCCACGCGCAATCAATGGAGCCCTAAAGCCTTGATGGAATATGTTGGCTGGCGCGATGTGCACAGTGCGTTGCGCTATGTCGATGCTGGCGAGGCTTTTGGTCACTGGCGGAGCGAGAGCACGCCCGAGTCGAAATGACTGCGCGAGCGACGATTTCGTACCGCGCTACAGGCCATGTTATTACACCTGTACAGCGCCACCAGTGATCGAAAAAGCAGGCCAATCCTGAGGTTTGAGAAACCAAGATTCTCAAACCTCACGGCTTTTTTGGTACTCAGAGGCTCGATTGGCGGTACGCCGAGGCGGAGAGGGGGGTATCCACGAAAAGCCCGCGCCGATCCCGGCGATAGACTCAAGGTGGCGTCTTGGTTTGGGTGTAGGCTGTAGGCTGTAGGCGATTTACCAGGCAGAAAATTGCGTCGGACGCAAGCTTAGAGCGGCTGGACCGTGCACGATTCGTGCGAGGAGGACACCATGACCATGCCCAACGAGCGCACTCGCGCACTCATCCAGACGCGAGATTTTCTGGCCGAGCTTGCAGAAGATTCCGCGCTTTCAGCGTCCATGCGACGTCAGGCCCGCCAGCTGTTACGGCACTATCCCCATGCCAACGAGATCCTGCGGGCCGGGCAGCTCGAAGAGCGAAGGGTCGACCGACTGACCGAGCCTTTCCTGAGCGCGAGTATCGATTGACCGTAGTGGCCACTCATCCTCGGCCCAAAGCCATTGATCCTGAGCCATGGATACGTAGAGGGGAAAGGGCTCCCTCGCCTTATCGACCTAGGGCGTTATGGAGTTCCACTGGCGCTCAATGGCGCTTCCGGTTAGACAGGCGTTAGCTCATATTCCATTGGATGGGAATCATTGGGAGGGCGTGTTGATGAGCACTTCACCTGCGACACCACTTCTGCGGAGAAAGCAAGCGGTGTCCCGAGAGGAGGGCATCGCGGCCTTTTGGCGATTCAGTTCCGATCGAGCGTCGCTGACGGATGCGGAGCGGCTGCAGCAAATCAGGGTAGGGTATCCCGCTGACCTCATCCAGGTTCTTCGTTTGGCCTTCGACCTGCATGATCGCCAGCTGGAAACGCTCCTCAATGCCTCAATGTCGACGCTGGAAAGACGGCGGCGAGTACAAAAAAACCTGGATCCTGTCGCCTCCGAGCGGTTGGACCGAATTGCCACGCTCAGTCACGTGGCCGAGGCAATATTTGAGACACGAGTGTCCGCCGCGCATTGGATGTCGACACCGAATAAAGCGCTCGGAGGGACGGCACCGATCATGCTCTGCGAAACTGAGATAGGGGCCAAACAAGTTCGCCGTGTCCTTCAGGCCCTTGAGTGGGGCGGTTCAGCCTGATGAGGGTATGGCGAGGTGCACGCTGTTAGGGAAAGGAATCTTTCCACTAAACGCATAAAACAGCCGCAAAGACAGTAATTGTTTACTCAAGCCTAAAACTCTACGCACAGCATAAGCAACGCGCCAGGTATGAGATGCAGCTACCGAGCCTTCCGATCGCACCAGAATTTACCAGCATTCCCCCAGTGAAGACTGGTAGAGCACTGCGCTAAGCTGCTGCTCGACCTGCTGAGCATGCTGTTCCTCTTGGCGCAGTAGGGGGGCGTTTTGCTCGTTGCTTGCGTCGCGAAAATGCAGCAGAGATTCACGGGCATGGACGCTGGTCTCGTACAGGGTTTGCATCTGGCTCTGCTTTTTGGCCAGTTGCGTGTGTAGCTCCTGTACTTTGGCCGGCCGCGTCGCCATCAACTGCTGCTCGCTCGACAATTGCGCGCGATGCGACTCCTTTTGTATTTGTGCCTGTGAGAGTTTGTCACTTAATTCACTGACTTGAATCTTTCGCGGTTCCAGCTAGTTGCTCTGGCGCGACAGCGCTGTGCGCAACACGGGGTACTCTTGGTCAAATTGTTCGCGCTCACCAGTGCCTTTTCGGCCTCCTGGGCCAACTCGTCGACCAACTTGGTTCACCAACGCCAGCAGCTGGGCGCGGAGACGTTCTTGTGGGCTGAGCGACACACTGGGCGCTGTCTGCTGCAGCCCCTTGAAGTAGCGGGCAATGGTGGTCTTCGAACCGGTATTGCCGAGTTTGATGCGTACCGCATCGATACTCGGTTTGCGCCCGAGTTGGAGCAAATCAGTGCATGGCGTCGACTGTCGGTCTTACGGAGCCGCTTCGCAGAATTAGGCATAGAAGCCCCCCTAAAACCAGTGATAATGGCGTAGCGGCGTCCATAAAAAATCAGGACGTATTTATCTGGATTACAAGTCAAAAAACACCGTGCGCTACCACCTCCTTTGCTATTGCAGAACTGCCCATAAACGAGGTGCTTTGATTCGCAGCGTCCCGTGGTAAATAGGGCATTTGGGTGAGCAAGTCACATACTAAGGTTGACACTAGCCGAGAAGGGCTACTGGTAACCCCCTAGGACAGGTGCGATCTGGTCCGCCCGGACATTCACCTTTTCAATGCAGATGCAGGTCGATTGAACGGCAAGTCTGCTTCTCGAAATTGCTAATTCCGGGTCAGCATTGTCAAACAAAACCGGGGGGCTGTAGTCCAGCTGTTTGTCGGAAGCTGAGCCGCGATTCACCGAATAGTGGGGATAAAATTGATAGGGGTGGTTTGCAGGAGCTGAGTGCAATACGGCTTTTGAATTGAAGCAGGGGCTTCATATTGCAAACCCACCACCTGCGTAATTACTTCAATCGGGCATTCCCAGTCGAACCGTTTACATGGGCGGATGTTCAGTAAATCAGCAATTCATCCAGCTTCTCTTGGCTATGTGCCGACAAGACCGTGCCCTTGGACAGGAACTGGTGGATCGAACCGTTGATATTCTCGTTCGAGCCCGCAGCCAAGGGCTATGAGGTGGATGCAAGATCAGTTGCAGTTAGAGTCAAATCCAATCTCTCGTCTATATTCGGACCAATCGATGTTATTTTCCTCACACCAACGGATTAAAAGGGACTCTTCGTCTACCAGCGTTTTCCAGGAGGCAGGTAGACCCAGATTCGGCATTGCTATAAGGTCATTAATATCGTGTACAGCAGCGGTCAGGCGTAGGCATGCCGCTGGTAATCCGACGGCGGCCAAAAAGAGCTGCGTCATTACTGGATCCATCGCTCGATTCGGAGCGCCGTGCGTGTGTGCAGGATAAAAGATTACTGGATACCCCTTGCCAAGCAGCACCAACGTCCTCGTTCGAGAGCCGGACGGCGTACTCACTGTAATCGTGTAACGCAAGCCAACTTCCGGGTCCAGATGCGAGAGAACGGTACTGCCGGGACCTGCTAGTGCGATCGCAGCATTGTTATCAACGGCTGCTTGGTCAAGTATTGAAACGACGTCAGCAAATTCTATGGCTTTGGAAGATGCGCTTGCGAGATAGAGTATCGGACTCGGACTTCGCATGATGAAGGCCTCTAAGGCGGAGTAGCCGAAAGAGGAAGTGCCTGTTGCACCGAACACCAGGAACGCCCCATCTTCCACCGCCGAAATCGGATCACTGCACATCAAGTCAGCGTCTGTATCGACCAACGCGTTGTCATGAATTGTGATGCTGGCATCGGCTCGCTGCAACGCCTGAGCCAAGGCACGGCCAACTCTGCCATAGCCAATGATCATAACCTTCCGGTGACGCAGGAATTGATGATCTCGACGCAATAACCAATGGCATTCATCTACGAGCGCTTGGGCAACATATCCAGCCTCGTGGGTAGTTTTTAACCGAGATCCTGAAATTGTTACCGCGGGCCGACGTAACGTCCTAGGTGTTTTGGGTGCTGCATCAGTTTCAAGGTATTCATAGTTCCACCTGCCTCTCGTCGTGTGCTCAACAGCACCCAGGCAGCTATTCATGTGGATCGTTAATTCGGGATTGTCATGTAGCGCGGGAAATGCGTATCCACCGTCCTCTACAATCATCCACTGCTGCCCATTGGCGGAGGCTGAATCAGCGATATGCACGATTGCTGCAGCGACTGTTTCGGCCATTACTGCACTGAAGAGACTTGGGTGTTGAGGAGCTGGTGCGTAGGTAGGTCCCAACGCGCTAAATGCTTGACTCAGGGCGTGATGGCTCCGGTCTTCAATTCCCCGATACGGCACAAGTACGTTGACCAGTTCAGCGCCAGCACCCCGTAGGGCTCGAGCTACCATGAGAGCATCGCTTATGGCGTGGTTAATATACAATATCTTGAGGCCGGTTAGTGCTCCATGATGTTCAGCGGCAGCGTGTGCCAGCAGCGGCATCGCCACAATGTCAGAGTCATCATTGCCGATTACCCAGTTGTCTTCATCTAATGCAAAATCCGAAACTTTCTTTTGTGGCTCAACTTTCATCGATTGGTTTCTCAGTAGTCAGCGAGTTCTCAAACGTAAAATTCGACACGAGAACATTCACTTCGGTGGGGGCACCCGCTGATTGGGTTCCATGAATTTGGTCGGGTAGCCCAAGTGCGCCTCACTCTCAGGCTCTTACGCAACCGGGAGTGAATCTCTCGATTCATTCGGCTGCTCCAAAATATAAAGACCAAACAAGAATTGGGCTATTAATCCTATGAGTTCGTGCGGCAGCAGTTCGGCATTTCCACGCGTCTTCTGTTTCGGTAGACGAGTGAGAAAATATTGCTCAGCAGTCTGAAAGATGATATCAGCAGTCGTAGGCTACCCGGGAGACTCTGACTGAGTTACATTTTCCAGCCCAGGAATAGCGTTCAGGATCAATCCCTTGCCATCATCAACAGTCACGCTGGCAAGATTCCAACCTCCCTGATTAGCTGACTTAAAGTTCAGCGTTAATAAAATCACACAATCATTGAGAGTCATGGCAGGAATTGCACAGACCAGTGCGTGATCATCCACCCGGGTTTTGTGTAGTTCGCCAGTGTATACCGCAGTAGTTATGTGATCGGCCATCGATTCATAAGCCTCCAGGCTTCGATGCAGCCATTGTAAAGACTGGACATTAACCCAGTGCTCAGGAAGAGGAGGAACATTGTCATGAGAAGGACGTGTTTTCATTTTTTCACCTTAGGTACATAGACTATGTGTGGTGTTCAATAGTATTAAGTTCCATCACTGACGCTTTTTTTTCTGGCGAACTCGAGGGTGCCATGGAGCCATATGCCGAAATTAGAGCAATCCAGCTGGCAATAGTGTTTTCAATTCAGCAAAACCGACCATTATGGCGTGTTCGATCTCTTGAGGTTTCAATGAGCATTGCTTCAATTCGTCAGGAATAAGCAATGCACCTGCCCTCCATGCACCTGCTTCAGCGGTAGGTGATATTTGCCGGAAATTTTTTGTACATTATGTCCTCCGCTTCAGCACCTCCACGATGGGCACCGTTCAATCTGCGGTAGGAAGACGCACAAATTAACGTAACTCTCAATCATTTGAGCGCTGCTACGAAAGACATCAGTAACTCCTTTAACTTTCGCCTGAATTTTTAAACAGCATATCGTTACAGTCGACCCGACAGGCGAACCCTATATTGCTTGTCAGTATGGTTGACTGATCGGCCGTCTGTGTAACCTCCGCGTTCCCTTGGCTGCGGTTAAACTCTATTTATGTGACGACATCTAGTGGGCGTTCATTTGGTTTTCTGTGGGAGGGTTCGCCCTTTGATATGCAATGCCATACACAATGCGTTCAATATCGGAGTGCAAGCCAATATTCTACGTAGCAGGTAGTAGTCAAACCCCGAAGCCGTAGCTTCATTGGCAACTAATACTGGTTGGCCGCGTTGGATTGCAGATCGAAGCGGATATATGCAGGTTCATTCGCAATTAATTCCGGTCGAAAAAAAACGCGCTGATTGCAGCCTGCGGCAGCAAATTGGCTCCAGGCCGGCTTGAAAGCGGTATTGTCCGAGCCAACTTGGCTGCCAATCTAGGACCTGCCGTTGGAACCTCCTGGGTCATCCTGACCACCTACTAGGATCTAGGTCGTCCATCCCGGACAACATCATTCCGATAGGTCCAGACAGCGATGAATCCCCCGCATCATGTCTCCCTCCCCAGGCACTACACCGCATCAATCAATGTATAACAATTTCAACTTTTTATGTAGGCAAGAAGGAGTGATATGTATAATCGTGTAGACCAATCAACCCATAAAATTCCAGGTGCATGGAATTTCGATGTCGAAGAAAATAAAAATATTCCGAGCAAAATAGAGGCATCCACCAATCCTCCCGCGATCAGTCGCATTACGCATGATCAAAGAAAAATAAATGCGGAAAGAAAAAATAAAGAAATTGTTATAAAGAGATCTTCTGAGGGCGATGAAGTAACTACATACGGGAAACTCCGCGACAATCGTAATTTTAGATGGATAGGTGAGCAGCAATGGGGGGCACCTATATTGCCGAAAGCATTCAATACCCGCTTAAAGCTATTCCGGCATACGCCGCAACCAATTGAATTTGAGCAGCTACAAGAAAACGAATCAGATATAAATCTTAAGGGGAGCTTAAGCAACTGTGAAATTAACCGGTTGGGCGAAATGCTTGAACTAAAAACGCTTGAACTGAGTAATGTAAATTTTATAGGAGGAATTGACACTAAAATACTGGCATCTTTGTGTAAGTTGCACTATCTAAATATAAATGGTAGTCGAAACCTAGAGCTTTCTGACAATATGGCAGGATTGGTTGATATGGTTGGGCTAAAGATTTTAGGGTTGAGGCGTGCAGAATTTATGAATCACAACAATGGCGCAGCTTATGCATCTCTTGCGCAAATGAAGAGCCTAAAGCACTTAAATATAGATAGAACTATCACTAGTGAAAAGGCTCCTGGAACGTCGGAAATCAAAATAAATAATGACGGTCGTGAGACTCGCCAAGTGAAGATACTTGCACCTTTTGTTGTAGAGTCGTTGTTGATGCTTATGAGTCATGGGAATTTAGAAACTTTAAGTGCGCGTTGGTGTTCAGCGCTAAATGATGATGACAAACATCGCCTGGAAGAAATGGCCTCCTACAAAAACTGTGAGATTTTCTTTCTTTAGATTGGTTGTAGGTGTTCGCCGCACTGGATAACTCAGCGCACCAATATTTGCCGTGGAATATCGATGTCGTAGCGACCGAGTACTTTTTCGAATTGATGCAGTGGCAGGCCATTGACGTATTTGGTCGACAGCAACATCGCCAAAACGCCGGTACTAGGCATGCGCGCGCCGGCTTGTCCGCCATGATCAGCACGGTTTCACGGCCACGGCAGGCATAGACCTTACGCACAAGTTTGATCACGTGGATTTGCATCGGCACGATCTCGAGCTGCTCGCTGATTTCCTCGCCAATACTATGTTTACGGCAACCGCAGGCACAGGTCCGCTAGTGATCGGGCAGTTCGTGAATGACTTCGATGCGCGGAAGATCGGCGGGCAGAGGCTGCGTTTGCCCCGTCGCTTGGTCGGAGCGACGGCCTCTTCTTTTACCGTTTCGTCGACAGACTCAGGCCCGTTTTCAGGTTCGTTGAACAAGGCCATTTGCGGGGTCGTGGGGGCGGCGGTTTGCTCTGACTTGCTCCCGAAAAGGTGCTGACTCAACAGCGCGTTTTCTTCTTCGAAATGAACGATCTTGTCCTTATCCGACTCGTGCTCACTCAGCATTTGCTCAAGCAGTTTAGGTGACCTTAAAATTGCGGTAGGCACATCAAGCACCAGGCCAACTGCCTCGATTGCAACTAAACACCGAGGCGAATGAGCAAAAAACAACTTGCGGCCAGCCACGGAGGCATTACAACGAGCCCAGCAGCAATTGCTTGCGAATCAAGGCGGAAGGCCTCTGGGGCCAGCCGAAAGCATGGTTCCAGGCCCGTAAGGAGGGGCGACATATCGCCGGACGAAAACCACCAAGACGTATTAGGTTTCCCAGCACCGCATGGTAATTCAAGAAGCCCTGACCACCCGAGTAAGCCATTGCGCTTGAGCCCGGATGGGCTTATGACGCCGGCGCTTCAGCTCAACAGGAACAGCCACCAGCGTCGCACGCATTTGCTTCTTGACCGTCAGTCGCAGTATTTGAAAGCCACCGCTTCTGTTGGTATATGAATGCAGGTCGCGACACTTAGCCTACGTTCACCGTGACGGCCACCATAGCCTCCCCGGCAGTCGGGATGCACGCCCGCTTCCGATCGAATATCAGCAGAACCGACGGGATGAACAGTAGATCGAACAGCACCGCGACCAGGATCGTCGCCGAGGCCATCATTCCCATCCACGAGTTTATCTCGAATCCCGAGAAAGCCAGGCAAGCAAAACCCGCCGACAGGGCAAGCGTCATGGCGATCATGCCGGGACCGACGATCTCGAACGCCCCGCGTACCGCCTGCTCCGCAGTAAAGCCGTCCTCCCGTCGCAGGCGAGAATAGGTGCTCAGCATGTGGATCGTATCATCGACGACAACGCCGAACGTCACCGATGCCACGGTCGCGACCGCCATGCCGACTTCACCGTTGATAAGCGCCCAGACACCCAAGGTCACGACCGAGGGCACGAAGTTGGCGATTGTGCCGATGATGCTCAAGGCGAGTGAGCGAAAGGCTATGAGGAAGATCACCCACACCACGAGCATGCCTGAAGCGACTCCCTTGAGCATTTCGGTGATGTTGCGATTGCCGATATGAGCGAATATCAACGAGGTGCCGGTGCCCTTGGCCGAAGCGGCAATCAGCGGCGTATTCTGTTGCGCCCACGCTTGTGCCCTTGTGTCCAGATCGGCCATCGCGCTCGTGGAAACGTCATTCAAGCTGACCGACAGGCGACTCATCTGCTTGTCGGCGGTGATCTGGTTCTTGAGGTCGGTGCCGAACGGCAGTGACATCTCGTAAAGGGCCAGATGTTGGGCCGTGACCTCACGGTCGCTGGCCAGCCGATATTGTTCTACCCCTCCACCGTTCATGGCGCGATTGAGGGTCTTCATCATGTCCGGCAGGCCGTGGACATGGGTAACCCCAGGTTGTAAGCGCAGCCAATTCGCGAATTGATTGACCTGATCGAGATAATTCGGGTTGGCGATTCCGTCCTGTTCGCCCGAATCGAGTGAATATTCGATGGTGTAGAAACCGCCGATACCTTGGTTGAGCCGATCGGTGGCCTGACGGAAGTCATAGCCCTGCCCGAAATAGCGGACGTAGCGATCATCGAGTTCATTGGTGAAAGCGAATGCAGACAGCACGGACGAGATCGCGAGAACTGCGGCGAGGACCTGCCGTGGTCTGCGCATGACCAGAGCCGCCACGCGACTGCTGAGATTTTCCGCGGGCAATGCACTTCGCGATGCCTTCCACGGCAGGATGCACAGCAAAGCCGGAAGGAACGTCACGGTCAGCAGCCAGGTCAGCACCGAACCCAAGGCTACGATAATCCCCAGATGCGCGAAGGGCGGCACCGGGCTGAACGCGAGCGAGAGGAAGCCGACCGATGTGGTGATGGTGGTCAATGTCACCGGCCACCAGCATTCGACCAGAACCTCGCGGATCGCCTCGCGGCGGCTTAGCCCGGCGGCCCGCAGCCGCATCATGCCTGAGATCAGATGGATACAATCGCAGCAGGCGATCGTCAGGATAATGTTGGGCGCAATGACGCTCGGAGACGATAGGGGTACGCCGAGCAGCGCCGTTGTCCCGAGCGCGCTGGTCGTTCCCAGGAGGATCACGCAGAGGGTTGCAAAGGCACCGCTGGCACTGCGCAAGACGAAGAGGAGGATGGCGAGCAGCACCACGAGCATCAGCGGCAGCAGCACAGAAGTGTCGAAAGTGCTGGCCTCGACGAAGGCATTGTCTAGCGCAACCGAGCCCGACAGGCCGACCTCGAGATCGGGATGCGCGACGCGCAGTTTTTCAACCAGTCGCTTGCTCGCAGCGATCGCTTGCGCCGTCTGGCTGGAGGCTGTGGCCGGATCGAAGCGAAAATTTACGGCGACGAGGCCAAGCCGCCCATCGGCTGAAAGCAGGCGGCCCATCAACAACGGTTCCTTCGCGGCTTCGGCCTTCAACGCCCGCGCATCGGCTTCGCTCAACGGGTCGCCGGAGCGGTGCAACTGGTCGATGTCGATATCATCGCCCACCGCGCGGGCGCGCTGGAAATTAGTGACCGAATCCACCCGCTTTACGTCGTCCATCGACCAGGCCGCGTCGGTCAGTTCGTTGATCGCGGCCAGCCGCTTGGTGGTGAACAGGTCGCCATCGCGTGCGTTCACGACGAACAGGATCGTGTCATCGCGGCCATAGGTCGCCTCGAACCTCTCCAGAGCGAGAAGTTCGGGATTGTCGTTTGCGAAGAAAATCCGATTGTCGCTGCGAAACGTCAGCGCGGACAGTCCCGCGGACAGGGCAGTTACCAACAGGAGCGAGACCAGCAGCACCATCCAGGGACGACGTGTGACCAGGCCCGCATATATCGCCAGCATGGTCCGCAGCCGGCCCACTATAGGGGCACCTGACGCTCCGTGTGCTGAGTTATGACTGCTCATCCTTTGGCTCCAAATCTGTTGTATGAGGGTGCGGTGTTAAAAAAATTGCGCAAGTTGAAGTTTTATCTGGGTATCCCGGCCCAAGCTCGACAGCGCGGGATCGCGGGCTTCATTGGCGGCCTTGAGCAGCGAAAAGGTGAAGACGGCATCCTGGAGAACACGGCGCGAGGCGCGCAGTTCGAGCAGGTCAGATCCCCACTCGAGGTCATGCGTGTTGCGCAGTTCGAGCAGCGTATCGTCCGTGTCGTTGAACGTGTAGCGCGCGCCGAGAAACACGTCGCGCTGAAATGGCGTGACCGCGGCATCGTCCGCGCGGGAGTCGGCATAGGCCTCGGCGTAGAGGGTAAAATCGCCCGGCCCGCTGGCGATTTTGCTAAAGCTCGTCTCGATTCCGACCCCGCCGCCCCAGGATGCGCCCTTGTTGGTGCGCTGGTGGATGACCTCGGTCTTAAACACGCTGTCGCCAAGGACAAGCTCCGCCTCGAGACTGGTCTGGCTGATCCGGTCGTAAGAAGCACGAAACCCTTCCAGTCCGGTCGGCCCGACCACCGCGGTGAGCACCGGCTCGCGCGCCGTTCCTAGGAACTGGGACACCGCCACATTGACGGGACCGACGGGCAGCTCGACGCGGATCGCACCCGTGGGGCTCCAGCGGCCGCCTTCGAAATGCTCGTCGACGACGGCCGCGGGCAGCACCTGGAACCGGTCCTCGCCCCGACCGAAACGCCGGCTGCGTGCAATGCCGGTCCCGAAGAAGGACACTGTCGCGTCCCCCAGCGGCAGCGTCATGAGAACGCCCGGTTGGCCCAGCTTCACCTTGCCCTGAAAGTCTTCGATCAGGTCGCTCTGGTTGATGATGTCGACCGGATTCCAGGCTTCCAGAACGCCCCATTTTTCGGTCAGGATGCCGGCCTTCACCTCGGCATTACCGAACGGAACGCGGACGAAGGCCTGGCGCACATCGCCCGACGCCTCCTTGGTGGCATCGGGCGCGATGCGGCCGAACAGCTCCATATCGAAACGCGCATTTCCCAAATCGGCCGAGGCATTGAGGGTGGCATAGGTCGAGACTTGGACGTGATCGCGGTTCTGATCCGGATAGAGCGGCGCATCGGGATAGATTTGCGTTTCCGCGCCCAGCGAACCCCGCACGGACTGGCCATGCGCCGGGGCGCACAGGACCAGACATGCAGCGAAGAAGGGCAGCGCAACCAGGGACGCGGAAGGCTTCAACGCGACCACGATGCCATCTGGCTGGCGGAAAGCTTGGACGCGTTCAACCCGGTCTTGAAGCGATAATCCTGCCACGTGATTTCGGAGACCGACTTGTCAAGCAGGTTCGTCATGACGATCCTGGAAGGGCGCCAATATTTGTTCTGGAACTGGGTGTATCCCTGAAAGTCCAGACGCTTGAGCTCACGCCCGCTCTTGTCGAAATAGACGATACGCACCGGCTGCCAAAAGCGGGGATCGATGGTCTCGACCAGCTTTGAATAACCCGAATATTCGTATTTCGGCAGATTGGCGATGGTGTGACAGGTAGTCTGCGGTTCGCCGCAAGGTTCGTCCTTGATGAACTCATAGTCGTAGTTGGACAATTCCCACGTCGCGATGTCCTCGTAAGAAAACTCCGATCCGGCGAACGACCCGGTCTTGTCGCGCGCGGCAAGTCGCTTAACCCGCTTGACGGCTGGCAGATAGACCCACTGATCGTCAGGCGCGCCGGAGTTGGTGAAGGTTAGCGAAACAAATCCCGCCAAGTCTCTCGGTTGCGAGAAGACGACGAGGCGCTTGTCGCCGGCGTCCCGAACTTCGAGTGTGTTCATCTCAAAGTCGCGCTTCGCCTGGGCGCCGTCGGGACGGTGGACCGTCATCTTGCCATCCACCACATAATCAGCGAAGCCGGCATCGTTCTGGTCGACCGTCGTTGCGATCTCCCGGCCTCGCCGGACATTCTCCGATGGGGCATTGTCCTGAGCCAACACTGTGTTCGGCAAAGTGGCAAGCATGCCGGTGAACCCCAGGATCGCTGTGTTACGCAGATGCTTCTTCATATGACTGAATCCTTTGATAATAAGATCAGGCGCCGTGAACGTGCGCGGCCATCAGGCTGATGGCGTTGCGGATCATTCCCTCGTCGTGTTCGGCACTGATGAAGCAGCGCAGCCGCGCCGCGTTTCGCGGTACGACTGGGTGCATGACGGCATGCGCGATCACCCCGTTGTCGAGTAAGTGCGACATCAGGCTCAGCGCCTGATCGTCGTCGACCATCAGTGGAACGATGGGCACGCCCGCTAGCGATGTCCGGCAATCAAGCCCCGCATCCTCGGAGATCGACTTAAACATCCGGGAATTGCGCTGCAGTCGCTCAACGCGCTCGGGCTCGGCGCGAATCAGCCGCAAGGCGGCGAGTGCTGCAGCGGTGTTGGCGGGGCTGATGCCCGTGCTATAGAGCAGCAGCCCGGGGCAGAAATGCTTCAGAAGTTCGATCAAGTCCTTGCGCCCGGCAAGAAACCCGCCGCAGCTGCCGAAGCTTTTCGACAGGGTTCCGACCATCAAATCAATATCCGTCGTCGCCAGGCCGAAATGCTCGCACACACCTCGGCCGGTCTGGCCGACCGTGCCGCATGAATGCGCCTCGTCGACCATCAGCCATGCCCCGAATTGCCGCTTGAGCTCAATCACTCGCGGAAGGTCCACGAGGTCCCCGTCCATGCTGTAGGCGCCCTCCACCAACAGGATGGCGCGGCGATACTGCCCGCGATGCTGTTGCAGCAACGTCTCGAGCGCATCCATGTCGTTGTGTGGGAAAGCGATGCGCCGTGCACCCGACATGACCGCGCCCATCACGCCACTGTTGTGCATGTAGGCGTCGTGGAAGATCACGTCGCGCTGATCGAGCAGATAGCCAACCGCAGAGACATTGGCGCTGTACCCGCCAACCCCGACCACGACCGCCTCAAAGCCAGTGAAATCAGCTAGCTCGTCTTCGAGCTGCGCGTGCAGCTCGATCTCGCCACCCACCATGCGCGCTGCGCCCGCATGGCAGCCATAGCGTTCAACCGCCTCATGCACCGCCTGCTTCACACGCGGATCGTGCGAGAGGCCGAGATAGTTGTAGTTCGAAAAGGTGACGTAATCTCGCCCATCGATCCGCATCCCGCTGCCGACCTCGCCACTGCGCGCCAGGAAGTACGGGTTCCGCAGCGTGCTGCCCGATGTATAGAGGCCGCGTAGCTGCTCGATCAGTGCATGCTCGGGATAGTCGCTGATTTTCGGCGGTTCGGGGGAGTGCGCGGCCTCCGTTGTCGCTGGCTCAGCTCCGATCCCGCTTCGAACCCGATTCACGATGGCGTCAAGTGCTGTTCTGGATGTTGCTGTCATGTCTGCGACCCCATTTTTCAAAGCTATTCGGCCGCGAGCTCGAGGCCCGCTACGCCGCCGTGGATTTGCAGCAGGGCCTTGTCGGCCAGGTAGGAGATGGTCGTTGATCCCAGCAGTTCGACGACTGAGTAGTTGACGCCTAATGTGTTATCGAGCTGGATCCGGATTTCGGTCGTCATCAGCGAATCCACGCCGAACGAGTCGAAGGTCATTTCCGGCTTCAAGCGATCCGCACGGGTTTTCAGACCCGATGCGACTACTTCGGCGATCAGGCTGCAGAGAATTTCGTGCGCGGCCGCGTCCTCGACGCCGGCGAGCGCGGTGTGCAGTTGCTGGACGAGCGATGCATCGCCGGTCAGGGTCGCGCGGCTTTCCTCCACCAGCGCGATGAACGCGGGCGAGGCACCGCCGACGTCTTCATAGGTCGCCCATTTCTCCCAGGCGATCTTCTCGGCGACCGCCACCTGCGTCGTGCGCCGCGCCAGCGCACGGCCCAGCCCGCGCAGTGCCACGTCGACATCGAGCGGAGCCAGGCCGATCTGGGTGAGGTGCTGACCAATCCGGTCATCGGACGCCAGCATCCCGGTGCCGGCAATCGCGCCGAAATTAACGCTTAGCGCCGGCATCCCTAGCGACTGTCGAAGGTGCGCCAAGCCATCGAGGAAGCCGTTTGCGGCGCAGTAGTTCGCTTGCCGGCTGTTGCCGACGAGGTTGGCGATCGACGAGAACAGCACGAATTGCTGCAGCTCGATCCCCAGCGCCGAAGTCGCCTGGTGCAGGTTCCAGGCGCCGTTCGCCTTGGGGCGCATGACCTGTGCAATCTGCGCAGGCGTCAGCTCGCGAACCAGCTGGTCGTCGATGACACCGGCCGCATGGTAGATGCCGAGCAGCGGCGCATTTGGCTGATGCAGGTCGTGCAGCAGCGCCATCATGGTGTCGGCGTCGGCGACATCGATTGCATAGGCCTCGGCGCGAGCGCCCAGTTCGCGCACTCGGTCCAGAAGTTCGGGTGCACCCGATGTTTCGAGGCCCCGCCGACCGATCAGTACGATCCGCCCGGCACCATTACCCGCCAGCCAGAGGGCGACCGCGCGGCCGAGGCCGCTGAAACCGCCGGTGACCAGATAGGTTCCCTCATGATCCATCGCCGGCATGTCCGCCGCCTCGACCGCGATCGAGCGATCGTCCTCGCGCAGATCAAGCTCGACCCAGTCAGGGCCGATCGCCGCGAGCGTCTCCGGATCCAGCAACTCGGAGCAACCAATACGCGCCGCCGTCGGATAATCCGGTGCTGTGCCATTAAGCACGCTGGCGAGTTCCACGCGATAGGCCAAATCTTTCACAAGCGAGGGCAGGTCATCGTGCAGCCGCACCAGCCGGCCGCAATGTCCCGGCACCGCGAAGGGCGAAGGGTTCTTGGCAAGATCAACCAGTCGGCCGCCGGGAGCGAGCGCGGAGAAGCCAAACAGGCGGCTCCAATCAGCCATCGGCCCGGCGATAAGATCGAAGCATCCTTTGTCGCCTGCGTCTCCCCAGTCGGAAAGGTCGGCCGCCACGCGCACCACCAACACTCCTCTGGAGGCGAGCTGCGAGCTGAGCGCGTCGCCGACGATCCCGTCGACGATCAGTGCGCGCCCGGCGGACAAGTCGGCAAGGTTTGCCAACAGTGCTGCGCGGGCCACGATGGGCGCCAGCGACGATGTTGATGCGCGATTGCCAACCGCTTCCAGCACCGCTTCCGCCTCCCTGACGATCAGCCTGCTGACGAGCCGATGCGGGACGATGCCAGCCACGCGGTCACCCATGGCAAACCGCGTCGTGGCGGTTCCGGCGCGGGTAACCACGCCAATCATCCCGACCGGATCCAGATCTGCGCCGAGCTGGAGACCGAAACGCTCTACCCGCACTTCATAGCCATCGTCGGGCAATGTTGGCTGGCGCAGGAGCGAGGCGCTGTAAGCCGGGCCAAGGCGGGTCAGTTCGACAGCTACGTCGTCGGACGGTCTGATCTGCGCAGTTTCGGGCGCCTGAAGGATTGCGCTTGCAACCAACTGGGCCGCGTAGCACGTGCCGTGGCGCAAGGCGATCTCGTCGATGTGTTGTTTGGCAAGCAATTGCGCAAAGACGGTCTCGGCACGTTCCAGCGCCGTGCGGTCGTCAATATCAATCGTCGCCGCGTCAAGCAAAGCGAGCTCATTGCGTATAACCCTGACGAAGCCGGCCACTGCGGTGTGGGCGGGCACGACCCGGTCGCCGTCGGTTACCAGATGCGCGTTGCGCGTCACGATTCGCAGCGGCAACGGCCGATCCTGTGTTGCCATCGCCTGTATCGCGAGCAACATCTCGCCGAGCAGATGCGCGCCGGTGACGTCCTCGTCGGATCCGAGTCCTGTCGGAGCGAAGCCCGCAACGCGCTTTGCCTGGTCAAGCGCAGGCGAATCGGGTACTTCGGTCCAGGTGCATCGGTCATAAGCCACGGCGTGTTGCAGGGCGCACTGCTCGATCGCGTCGGCCAGTACGTCGCCCGGTTGAGCCACGATGAGGAGCCGATCACCGATCGCGACGGCTGACGCTTCTTCCGCCTGCGGAACCCAGACACGCTGGTAATCGCCGGCAGGGAAGTGGTCCACCTTGCCGCGGCCGAGCAGCGATCGACAGATCAGCCCCTTCAGCCGGGCGATTGGATGCCCATCGCGATCGGTCAGCTCGAAGTCGCAGACGATCTGCGAAACACTGCGCGAAATGATGACGGTTTTGCAGCGAATGCTTTCCGGCATCGGCGCATAGACTTCGAGCGACGCAAGCGACACGGGCAGATACGCACCCTCGCTCGCATCGATCAGGGCCAGCGCGGTCTGGAAACAACCGTCGAGCAGTGCCGGATGCAGGACATAGGCATCCACGGCTTCGCCGGCGACCTGCGGCCGCGTCAGCTCTGCCTCGGCGAGGCCGCGGTCCAGATCGCGGCGCAACGCGGTGATCGGCTGGAAGGCGGGGCCATATTGCAGTGCCAGTGCGTACAGATCGGCATAGAGTTTGGCTGGGGCGACCTCTTCCATCGCGCTGGTATCCGCCAAAGTCGGAGCATGAGAGGACGAAGGGTGCGCGCCGGCCGGATGGATAGATGCTGAGGCATGTAGCACCGGCTCCGCGGCCGAACCCTCGTCGCGCGAGTAGAGTTCGGCGCGGTGCCCGGTCGGATCGAACCGCACGTCGAGACGCAGCGACCGCTCATGATCGAGAACGAGCGCGCGTTCGATATGGATGTCACGCAGGCTCAATCCGGGGGCGTCGGGCCAGCGGCTCCGGGCCTCTTCGCACATCGCTTCGAGATAGCCGGCGGCCGGCATGATCGGAGCGCCGTCGACCACATGATCGAACAGATAGTTGAGGCGGCGAAGATTGAGATCGGCTCCACCATATTTTGCGATCAGCGGGGCGGATTGCCCCTCGAGGCGATCGCGAGCCTGGTTCACTGCCTCGCGCCACAGTGGGAGCCGTTGCCAGGGATAGGATGGTAGCGTGCATTGCAGCCCGGTCGCCGTCCGGGATGCCCAGTTGATCTGTCCGCCGCTGACATAGATTTCGCCGACCGATCGTCGCAAGGCTGGCGTTTCGGGCTTGTTCATCACCAGCGTTGAGGCTATGCGCGTTTCGACATTGCGATCAGCACAGATCTCCTCGATCGAGCGCCGCAGCACCGGATGCGGGCCGACTTCGACAAACAATCGGTACCCGTCGTCAAGCATCGCGCCGATCGCGTTGGCGAAGTAGACTGGTTGACGGACATTGTCGCACCAATATTCGGCGTCATAGCGCCGTGCGTTGGTCCCATCCTCGATAGCAGCCCCGGTGACGGTAGAATAAAGCGGGATACCGGGGAGCACCGGCTTCAGGCCTGCCAACTTCTCGCGAAGCTCGGGCTTCAGCGCCTCCATGAGAGGGCTGTGATAGGGCACCTCGACGTCGAGCACGCGGGCAAACACCATGCGCGATTCAGCTTCTGCCCGGATGGCTTCGAGCGCGGCCCGATCGCCAGCCACGGTCACGCTGCGGGGAGAATTGACCGCGGCCAGCGACACCAGATCGCCATGCGGGCGGATCACTTCGGCGGCATCTTCGACCGAAAGGCCCAGCGCGAGCATGCCGCCGCTTCCGGCGGTCTTGCCCTGGATGCGGCTGCGCTCCCGGCTGACAAGCAACGCATCCTCCAGTGAAAGCATGCCGGAGGCCCAGGCCGAAGCGACCTCGCCTACCGAATGGCCGACCACGGCGTCCGCCGAAATCCCCTCGGCCCTCAGCGCGATCGTGAGGCCGATCTGGATCATCAGGTTCGCGGGCTGCGCAAATTCGGTGCGCTTGATCCGCGAATCGGGTTCGTCGCGCGTCATCTCCGCCAAAATTGAAAAACCCGCGATGCGCGTGAACAGCGCGTCGGTTTCTTCCAAGGTGTCGCGGAATACGCGGTTTTCGCGCAGGAGTTCGCGCCCCATGCCCCACCATTGTGGCCCCATGCCGGTGTAGACGAACGCGATCCGCGAATCGCCATTATACGGCCGACTACCCTCGATCCCCGCAAAGGTCTCGGCGTCGGCGGACATGCCACGCAGCGCGGCCGCAAGTTCCTGCCGACTATCACCCCACACGGCGAGGCGGTGCGTGAGATGCGTCCGGCGCGCGCCCGCCGTGAACAGGATATCCTCGAGTGCCGCGCCATCACTCGTCTCGAGCAGGTCGGCGAACTGTTCGGCGCGCGCGCGCAGGGCCTTTGGGTCACGCGCCGACAATGGGAGAAGGAGCATTGATGCGTCCGACGGCTCGACCGTGAAACGAGCGGGCTCGACATCCGGCAAACTCAGGATGACGTGCGCATTGGTGCCGCCATAGCCGAAGGAATTGATCGCAACTTTGCGTGGCGTCTCGCCCCGGTTCAGAATCAAAGGCTCGCGCGGCAGGAATACTTCGGTCGGGATGCTCGGGTTGATCTCCTCGAGCCCGGCGACGGGGGGCACCTGATTGTGCCGCAGCATCATCGTCGACTTGATGATGCTTGCGATCCCGGCCGCGGCTTCGAGATGGCCGATATTGGCCTTGACCGATCCGACGACGCACTGGCCGCCCTGGCCGTAGACATCGGCAATCGCGCGGGTCTCGAGCGGATCACCCACCGGCGTACCGGTGCCGTGCGCCTCGATATAATCGATCTCCGCAGCTGCCCAGCCGCTTTCGGCGAGCACGCGGAACATCAGCGCACGCTGCGCCTCGGGATTGGGCACGGTGATGCCGCTGGTGCGGCCGTCCTGATTGACGCCGGCGCCATCGACAACAGCAAGGATCTGATCGCCATCGCGCAGCGCCGCCTCATATGCCTTCAGCACGACGACACCGCCGCCTTCGCCGCGGCCATAGCCGTCGGCACGCGCATCGAAGCTCTTGGACCGGCCATCCTTGGCCAGGAAGCGGCCCTTCGACATCGCCACCATATATTCGGGTCGGAGAATAAAGTTGGCGCCGCCGACCAGCGCGACGTCGCACTGTGCCGTCAAGATCGCGGTCACGCCCTGTGCGAAGGCGACCAGCGAGGATGAGCAGGCCGTATCAATCGACAGGCTAGGCCCGTAAAAATCGAACGCGTAGGAGATGCGGTTCGACAGCATCGTCAGCGTCGCGCCGGCCGCGCTGTGCGTTCCGATCGCCTCGCGGGCACCCGCACCCAGCTGGTTCAGAAGATGGTCGACCGTGAATCCGCCGACGAAGACGCCGGTCGAGGAACCTGCCAGGGCTTCGATATCCAGCCCAGCATTGTCCAGAGCCTCCCACGCCAGCTCGAGAAGCAGGCGCTGCTGCGGATCGATAAACTCCACTTCGCGCGGGGAGAGGCCGAAGAAATCGGCATCGAAGGACTTATAGTCATAGCCTTCGAGAAAATGGCCCTGATTGACATAGGTCTTACCGGCAACATCGCGCTCATTGAAGAATTTGTCGCTCGACCAACGATCTTCGGGAACCTGGCCGACGCAGGTGACGCCTTTCAGCAAATTGTCGAAAAACGCTTCCGGTGAATCAGAGCCGCCGGGGAAGCGACATGACGCACCAATGATCGCCACTTTTGCATCGCGAAGACCTATGGGTCCATCGAATGTGTTCATAATTGTCTCCAGAAATGCAATAGTGCTGCGCATAAGGCCATCTATTCTCTAGAAGTCTCATAAATTGTATTAATTACAAATCATATAAGCGGTATAAGTGCGGCCGTCGCAATTATCATAATATCTATTATGCATGATGTTGGTTGCTTACTATGTATCACCGCGCCGCTCAACGAGTACTCGTAGCTTAATAGGCAGATACGCAGTATGATTTCAGCGGGTAGAACAGCCGTCTACCGGCTTAAAAAGTTGTTTCTTCATCGCTGAGATAATCGACGGCCACACCAGCGCATCTACATCAATAGGGAATATGGATAAGGTCTCCGGAGCCATCCACTGCAACGGTCGGCGGGCCTGCGCATCGTCAAAGATAAAGCTGCTTGCCATAGCAAATCCGTATGCGCCGACAATAAGCTTATTAAGCTGTGCCTGCTTATCGGTAAGATTAGATAACACCTCGCTATACTCATTTTGACTAGAATAGTAGATTATATCTCCAGCCATCTCAGCCACCTCGCCAAGCGTAGGGGTATTGCGTGTAGCAGAAGAACAATGGATAACCTGGAATGTAGTATTCGATGGGTCAACGGCATTCGCCAACAACATGTTAACGCAAATATCAACAGGGATCATATCATTGACTGCCGCCTTCATCGATGCAGGGAAATACCTAGCACCTCCCAGCGCAATCGCTCTCACAAACGCTGGCAAGGAAATAGAGAAGTCGCAGTAACCTCTATTGGGATACGCCCACGCACCTGTTACAGATGTGATGCGTGCGACCATTACAAGCAAATTAGGATAGCGGTGGTGCAACAAGCGCTCCATTAGGTTTTTAGAGTAGGAATAGGCATTAGGCCACTCATTGATTCTTGCATTACTACCTGTTTCTACCATCTCGCTAAGTTCGGATTCTGCTGTGAAATCCTGATAAATTCGTTCTTGGAAGTTTTCAGGTGTCGAGCGATTACACAGCGCCCAATAGCTTGATGTTACCAGGTATAAAGTTAGTTTTTTACAAGTTGCTGCCAGGTCTGCCCCATGTAGCGCGGAGAAGGTATTAGCGTGAACCTGATCCTGTATAGTTGTGTCCCAGCGGGTATAGGCAGCCAGATGAAAAATAATTTCCACGTTCTCCCTGATTTCCCACAGCCAGCCATCAGAAATCCCCCAGTCCTCCAGCGTGACGTCCCCCTTTATCCAAACAACTCGTTCGTCGTGAGCATAGGCCAGGGAAGGGGTTGTTGAATGGTAAAGGCAGTAGATTCGTCCAATACCTTTAAGCTTCTCGCTCATGGTTTTGAGCAGTACCGAACCGATAAAGCCGGTAGTGCCTGTAATGAAAACCGCCTTACCCTCATAAGCTTTATCCATTGGTGTTCTCCTCGTACGATCTTAATTGGATCGTTTCCTGAACTTTTCGTCATTCGGGCTATGCAGGGCCTTTTTCCTATTGCAGTAGTCTGTCGATGCGTCTATTGCCAGCGTCCAATTCATCGACAGTGAGTGAGTGGTGTGTCAGACCGTTCAGTTCCATGATAAATACGTGACGACGCCAACGATCAGATACGCCTCAGTACAGCCCCAATGACCCAAGGGGCCGTCTGTGTTGGAGCCGTGCAATCCCCGTTCCGTTGGACTTAGCCAACTGCCAACTCTTTTTTGCACGCATGGTGGAGGGAAAATGGTTGATCGATACGACAGCTTTTTCATCCAACGCGCGAGGGATCGGCAATGAAAGGTAGGCGCAAAGCGAAAACAACGAAATTGGCTATGAAGTTTGAATTTGAGGCGGAGGCTCTGCGGTTATTGGTCTCGAGGTCCGAAAAAGCCTCGAATCGTTTTCTTGATTTTTGCCTTGCAATTGGGTTTATCGTGCAAGCCCTTAGTTTATATTTACACCTCTGCATAGTGGGCGAGAATGCTCGTGACTGGTTGTACCTGATCGTCAGTTCTTGCGGTGATTTCTGACGATATGTTAAGATTTGACGCGTGTTTAGATGTGGTGATGCGATGGCCGCTATGCAAAAATATAACTAACAGGGAGGTGCAGGCATTCTCATCATAAACTTCCTCAGTCGTAATCTGCATGCCCGTTGCTATAAGATGGATGTTTATAAACATTAGCAAGCATACTAATATCTCGTTGGCTGTTTATCTTCTTCGAACTAAATCTGGCACTAGTTATGATACTGTCCCCCAGGCACATACCTGACGCAGGAATTCAATCTGAGCATTCGCCTCATGACTTTCCTTGATCAGCTCATCTACAAGAGTCTGTGTAGAAATTTTTTTCCCACAGGTCGTTTCTATCTCAATGGTCTGGGGGTAGACACTGCAGAATGATTCCCCCACCCATCTGCTAATATTTACTGCTTGGCCGCATTCGACCGGTATTTCGCAAAAAACGCCCGTAGCCGTAAGGTTGATGGAGTGGAGTAATGATCCCAGACTAACCGCCACCTCATGATGGCATAGTGCATCTTTAAACGCGGATAGTGTTCTGGCACAGACAGTGTCGAATAACGGAAGAAATGGGGTGCTTACCGGTTGGCGGGTGATATCTACCTCATGGAATGCCAGTTTTCCTCCGGGACGCAGTAGGGCTACTGCATACTGGAGAAAAACTGTAGGCTCAGGTTGGTACATCAGCACATACCGGCCCGTGACCATATCAAAGCCACCTTCATCGGTAAAATCTGCTAGGGATACTGGAGAAAATGCTACGTTCTTCAGGCCGGAATCAGTCGCCCGTTTCCTGGCGATTGTGATGGCCGCACGACTGCGGTCAATGCCGATGACTGAGCCCCCGGGGCCAACCAGTTTGGCGACCAGCATGCTGACATCCCCTGGACCGCAGCCTAAATCTAGGACCCGCATCCCAGGTTTGATGCCGGCAGACAAAAGCAGGCGAGTGGTGATGGCTCTGAGCATCTTTGACTGAAATACCAGCCGTCGTATTTCGGATTCTGTATGACCAAGAAGATACTGGGATTCTGACATAATGCCATCGCCTCTATTCAAGTCTGCTGCGAAATTATAAATTTAATCACTGGATTGCTTATGTCGAGATTGGTAAAGATACCTTCTGAAAGTGAAAACAGTACCGCGCTGTCGGAGTATATAAAATTAACGTTTTTTCGTGATACCAACAATGAAATCAGGACGTTGAGGGGTATATTTGGCAAGCAATCTGGGAGTTGAATTGCAATTGATTTGCATGAAATATAAAGCGTTTTGCTAGCAGTCTCTCTGGTGCTGATATTTTTAATTAGCGTTCTGCCAATATGAAAAAATTCAGGTAGTGGGGAAGGCATAATTGCAAAAATAAATTAGATTCGTCATGTGGCTACTTGTGAGCGTTAACAGAACGTACACTATTTTTCTTTGGGGGGATTCTCAAGCCATATTGGGGGATTCTTACTTAACGAATCGATAGACTACAACGAAGATCCCAGACCTAAAATTTAGAGTGCTGTCTTGCACGCGACTTACACTTTTCCGAAATGGACAGAGCTAGCACGCGCAATTAGATCTCCGCTCTCGATATCTGCGCATATTAAAGCGACATCGCGATCGAGCGTCCGTTGATTATCATCCCATAGCCATGGGCGTGCCTCGGAAGCTGGTGTGCCGGTTATTTCGCGTAACGCGGTATAGAGTGGCAACATTGCTGGTGCCAAAAGTTGACTCGCGTCGTAATGTCCTGCAATTGCATAGGTCCGTAGGTCTACGGCTTGCAATCCGAAAATCAATGACATTGATACAAGTTGCCTCAGTAGATCAATAGACTGCCTCGCCAAATTAGCTGATCCAAATGCTTGGCTATTAATATTTTGGTTGAATTGTTCGGCATGTGTCGGAAACCGATCTGCCAAAGAGTTTCCGAAAAAGCTTACAAGTGGCGCTATTGAATTTGCAGAAATTTGCAAGCCTTTTAAGCCCATATTGACCTTCCGCTCACGATTACCTACCAACGATGGTGACAACCCATTGTTGAACTCGGGCGCTACCAATTGGGCAATCTGGACGTCGAGGTGCTTGGCTACGAGACTCAGGGAGTAACGCAAGCGATCCATTGCCATGCCCGTATACTGCGCGAGAAAGTTGCCTCCATAGAAGATGTCACCATTCTCAACGTCCACCAAAGGGTTGTCTGTAGTCGAATTCATTTCCACTTCGATCTGACGAGCCGCCTCCTCGAGGCCATCGACAATAGGCCCCATAAACTGAGGAAGGCAACGCAGTGAATAGCGATCTTGCACTAAACCTTCTTTGGGATTGCGATGTTTTCCGTTGGCACTTCGGATCAGCCCGGAGCCGCTAAGAAGATTGCGCATGCAAGCGGCAGTCCAGCCTTGGCCTGCATGAGGTTTATGATCGTGAATGAACTTGTGAAACGACAGATCAGTCCCACGCAGCCCCTGGATCATGAGCGCGTGAGCCTGAATCGCTAGTTCTACCAGTTTGCGTGCCTCATGAATGCAGCCCGCCGCGATAGCAGTGCACGCCGAGGTGCCGTTCAGCATTGCCAGCGCTTCTTTAGGTTCTAAGCGTAGCCGCGGCAAATCCAGTTTTTGTAATGCAGCGGTGGAGTCCATCGTGGCACCTTGGAAGTCAACCAGAAAACCCGCATCATGGCCAATTATGGCGCCGGCGATGTAGGTTAATGGTACCAAGTCTCCACTTGCCCCGATTGATCCCAGATCAGGGACATGCGGCGTAACGCCGGCGTTGACGAACGTCAACAATCGCTGGATAAGTTCAGGTCGAGGCCCAGATGCACCACGCAAATGTGAGTTGGCGCGCAATACCATTGCTGCACGGACGTCGGGAAAAGGCAGGTTTCGTCCGGCGCCGGCTTTGTGATACCACAACATATTGTCTTGAAGAGAATTTCTTTCGTCGGCTGGTATAAGCACATTAGCCATGCCGCCAAATCCTGTGGTAACACCGTAGATCATTTCGTTGTTGGCGACAGCTTGTTTCATGCGCGCATGAGCGCGGCCAATACGTTCATGGAGAGCCGGATCCTTCGATAAACCAACTGAACATTGGTCACGCGCTACGCGCATGAGGTCAGCGATCGACAATCCAGTGCCACGCAACGATACTGTATCTTCGACACTTGAATCGACTGCCTCAGGCTCGGCGGAGTCACTAAGTTCCGTTATATTCGTAGCGTTTGTCAGATTATTCATATTGGGTCTCTTTTGAAATAGGTGACAAGAATAGAAAAAATTTTTATGGCATCAATCATTCTGGAGATCGAAAACTTCCAGTTAATCGATGAGTGGCATCTTTACAGTTACGGTTCCACGGATACGCCAAAAAAATTGGAAAGGGCGGGAAGACCAGCGGAACGGTAACTCGGACCTTAACGTGTGCTTTGGTTTTGTTAGACTTCTACCGCTTGTTTCAGCGTGGCAAGAGTTCTTTGGAATCGATTAATACTAACGGAGTGTTGCTGCACTATTTTGTATCAGAGACTTTAAATAGAAATATTTAGCATTGGAGCTAATATAATCTACAAGACCAATGGTCTTGGCAGTGGTAACAGAGGTGCTATCAATACTGTATGAAAATAGAGTGTCCTGCCTCTAAAATAAATTCTCCAAAAAATTGGCTACGCTTTCTCGATCATCACACTATCGGAGGCGAACAGATGAGAGCCCAAGATATTGTCCTGAGTCCCGAAAGATTAAGCCGCCGGCGGTCGTCGCGTTCGGGTGATCCTGTTGGCCGCTCAAGGTTGTTCGCGGGTTGAAATAGCGCACTTGGTTGGATTCTCTATGCACTCGGTCACTCTTTGGTGTCAGTGTTTCGAGAACAGCGACTAGACGGCTTGATCGACAAGCCAGCGAGCGGGCGTAAGCACCACCAGAGGTGCTAATCCGAGTTATTGGGCAAGTAGTTTAACCGCGTATAGGTCAATCTCGCGGCAGCTGTCGAAGCATGGCGCGAGTCGCTGGCATCTCACCGGGCAGTGACCAGCTCAGCCCGCTAGGTATCATCCAGTGCAGGGAGGGAACCTATTCGCGCTCAATGACCACTTACCCGGCATCTCCCTTCGTCCTGGTAAGCCTACGCTTATGATTCCTTCGCTCAACATTTCGCACCTGTCGGCTGCGTCGACTTCGCTGGCCATACCCGTGGATGAAAAACACGCGGATAACGATGCTGTGCCTACCTTTGTGCGCAGCCAGGGGCGGGCGGTGGGTATTTCCAACAGATGGGTGAGCGCGGGCAAGGGACGGTTTTCGCCTGACCAGGGGCTGATGTTGGAAAAGGCCGCGCGGGCCCTGGTTGCCCAGGAACCGATCATGAGGCAAACCCAGCAACCGAACGGTGGCACCTTCGAGTTCGCTGCGGGGTTGGGCAGCGCTCATCACGCGGTGTATGAACACGACGGACAAAACATCACCAAACTGGCCGTGCGTGATAGGGGAGGCAAGACGCTGGTTGAAATCGATGCCCGCGATCTATCCGCCCAGTCCCTGGGGAAACACCCAAGAAGTAGCTCTTCTCCCGACAGTGACGTTGCCCAAAACTCGCGGTCAAGGGGGGCGCAGGCTTCTGATCCGGCATCGATCCACGAAAGTCGTTTGCCGTTGTCGGTACATGTGGCGGGCCAGCAGTTCCATGTGGGCCCGTTGCGCAAGAGGCTCGACCCTGAACTACAACCCAACCTTCTGCAAGCATTGCTTGCCGAGCCCAAGACGGTGGTCAGCGATAACCTTCACCAGGGTTACCGGGCGATATCGTTCATTGCCAATATCGACAACGCCAACCAGTTCATCACTTTCGAAATGGATCGCCAGGGCAACCTTCGTGGTGCGGCGGGAGCCGTCATGGGCAGTCATCAGCCCACATTCACAGTGTTATTGAATCCGTTAAACACGTTCACAGATAAATTCAGGGAAGTGCCTGCGTTAAAGAGTCAAGCGGCGATGTTGGCTGCTGGCCCGGTGTGGGGCCAGGACGAGCGCGTCAGTAACTTCAAAGAGATTTCGTTAAGAAATATCAACGAAGTCAAAGCCACCCTATGGCCTCTGGAACAGCACGAGCGTGCATTTATGTCGAAGCTCTTGAGTCAGCCATTCTTTGCCACCCACGTCACCACCCATGACGTGCCCATTGACCGGCCCGATGGCAGCGTTTCGTTGTTTTCCAGGGTCAAGCTTCAAGAGCGCAATATCTCCTTCAAGGAGATGCACTCCACCGGCGAGGATATTTCTGAAGTGGGTGGTGATGATCAAGTTTACTTCTCGCTGGAGTCTGGGCACGAGCCGCAAAAGGGTCGAAGTCGCTTTGGTGATCGGATGATGCGCTTTGACCTAAACCATCCTGCGTTCGTCAAGACCGGTGTCATGACCTTGGTGGACCCTTTTTTGGGATTACCACCTTCGGCGTATGAGCGTTTTGACGCCATCATGAATCACTTTCGAACTGACCCGGATGATGACCCCTCTGAACAGGAGGAGGCGGTAGTCGAACGTCTCAATAATCGCTTCTTCAGCGCCGACGAGTCGGCTTTTCACGGCCCGCACATTCTCGAAGGTATCGGCTTGCACATCGTCAGTACGCTGCGCGAGTATGTCCCGCCCCAGGTAGCGAAGACAATGCTCTACAACGAGGATATCAACAGCTTGGTCAATGGCTTGTTCAGGCCACAGATAATGGTTCCACGTCACTTTTTTGCCCAGCTCCATGACCAGGCCGAGATTCATTATGACTCCACTGCACTGCCCTGATCTGTCGCTTGCAGGGGCCGGTTTTGCTGACTCAGTCAGTTGGGTATCGGCTTGATTTCTTGGTTCGCGGACGCCCTTCTACTGCATTTATGCCGAGCAAGCTATGCAGATAAATCAAATTAGACGACGAAAAACGAGGTCCTTGGGGAGCAACGGAGCAGGATTACACATATCCACAACCTGCCTATCTATATAGCTGGCATGCGGCTTAACGTGTGACTCGCTATGTTAAATCGGCAACCCCACTGCCCGCAGCACCCACAGCGTTTCTTGCGGTTCGCCTGCCGTTTCCGACGGCACTCCAGGCTTACCCTATTCCGCCTGAATTTCTGAGCGGGGCAGGGCCCTCGCGTTCACCGGCGGCCCACTTTCCATGATGACCGCACCCCAGCAGTGCTTATTCCGTCACAGCTTTATCCAACCGTCATGAAACTTAACGTTCGGCCGACACCACTCACCGGCCACCGATGGTAAAGACTTGCCCTTGGCCATCCTCTACTCTGAGCGAGATTAACCCATGCTTTCTACTACACGCCTCTCATCAATTCCGCCCCAGAACGCCCACAGCCTATCAGCTGATGACCGTACAGCCATTCCTTCGCAAGCACGCCCGTCCTCTCAGCCCGTACCCGTGACGCTGCCACCTTCTGTAAGTGTCGCAAACCTCACCTTCCATACCGGTAAAGTGATGACGGCGCTTTCTGAGGTTGAACAACGCATTCTTCACGGTGCGTTTCATCCCGAAACCCCCAAAGAGCCGATTGAACATTTAAATGACAACCTCATCCTCACCTATGCCATCGGCGCGAAGGATTATTTTTCACCCCTACATTTGCCGCGGGACCTGCCCGAGCAGATGCGGGTTACCTGTGCCCTTGATCAGTCCTTGAACCTGAATCGGGTGATCATTGCTGATCTGAAAGGGCATATCTATTGCGATGCCAGTTTTGAGCCACCTGCTACGCCAGCACTAGCGCTAGGAGAACAAGGTTCCTTGTCTACGAGGGAAGTCGCGTCGGGTCCTGGCTCTCCAGTACGGACTGCCTTCAGCTCTCCCGCCGCTAGTCAGTACGCCTTACGTGACGCTCGGGCACAATTCTCGGCCGTGGCGAGGACGGGCTCCTCGTTAGCTGCTGCAGCCCCCTTATCCGGCGCTCCCCAAGCTCCTGCCACCAATAAGAAGTCGGCGACGGACGCACAGATCGAGGCGCAGCTGAGAAATAAGCATGGCAAGGTGAGATCCGGACGAGAAGTCGGAAGCGTACTGAGAGCCTCCGGATTGTCGTCAAGTACATCTCGCATCACCACGCAGCTGCGGAAAGTAAACGTTGTCCGACCGTTTGCGTCGGCGTCGGATGATCAGCTCCAGAAGGAGCTAAGAAATCCAGACGGCACGATAAGAACTAATGCCGAAGTCACAGCCGCACTGCATGCCCGCGGATTGGGGGCAGGTTTAGCTCGCATGACCCCGATGATGCAGGCAATAAGAGGTGTACGGCACCTGCCGACGGCGACGGATGATCAGGTCAAGGCGCAGCTGAAAAATCTGGACGACACGCCAAGAAGCGTGGAAGAAGCCCTAACAGCACTGCGTGCCACCGGAGTGGGGGTAAGTTCAAACCGTATGACCGAGCTGATGCAGGCAGAAAGAGGTATGTTAAAGCGACCGGCGCCGTCGGATGATCAGATCCGGACGCAGCTGGTCAAGTTCGACGGCACGCTGAAAAGCACCAATGAAGTCGAAGACGCACTGAGTACCGCCGGGTTGGGGGCAAATCCAAATCGCATCGGGAAGCTGCGGCGGAAACTGCTGCTGGAAGCAACAGAACTGCAACAGCCCGCGGCAACAGGGTCGCAGGTTGGGGAAGAATGAACTGAACCGAGGGCCAGTCAGGAGGGGCGCGCTTTCCGCGCGTGCCCCTACGATCAGGAAAAATTCGTTGATCGAGAAGTTTCCGGTAAGAGCCGGCTTTCAGTCATCCATGGCCCTTCGCAATCGGACTTCTGGCCGATAGTTGTCAGTGGGTACTGCACCGAAAAAAAGCCAAAGGCGTCATATTTGATAGGCAAAACCTTGGAATTGGGGAAGCTCCGGCTTTCGACGAACACAAGATTCTCTTGGCGCCCAATCGTGTTGTGTGTAAGGGGCCGGGGAACACACCTTCCTCGCCCGGCCGATAAGGGCGATTGTGTCCGCGTATTTTAAGCGGACGCAATTACCCTTAACGCCAGGATCGCTATGCGCCAACGTAAGTCCTACCCGAAATCCTTCAAGACCCAAGTCGTCCAAGGGTGCGAGCAGCCCGGTGTTTCCGTGGCGGCCATTGCGATGAGGCATGGTATCAACGCCAATGTCGTTCGCTGGTGGCTACCGCTTTACCGCGATCAGCAGGCCGCCATGCTGCAATAGACGGGGTGGGCGCGGCCAACTCGCTATTTTGGTTTGCCAAACGGCGGTAGTCAGTTGAGTTATTGGAACCCCAACGGATTTGTTACCACTCACCTTGGATCAATACAGACCAGGGAGTTGGCAATGCACGAAGATACAATTGAATCGACAAAAATCTATACCCAAGTTTTTCCAATGGAATGGATTGAAATCGGGCTGAGCGCGTTTTCGAGCCATGCGCAACACGTTGCCAATCTAGCCAAGCCGCAACCTGCCGCCTCAATCGGCGGCGTCGAGCTATTTCTTCCGTCTAATGTGTACCATCCCGGGATCGGACTATCCTCCAGCCTTTTGGTCGATGCACTTTTGAGCGAAAACATTGGGAGAACCGTGTTGGACTTGGGGTGTGGCAGTGGTTTTGTCGGGATCTCTCTCTATTGCCAAGGGATGGATCTGGTTCTGGCCGATATTTCAAATGCCTCAATCTCGAGCACAACTGAAAATCTCCGCCGTATTGGTATACCGGGGAGAGTGATATTGAGTGATTTATTCTCAAATCTGAAAGGCATGCGCTTCGACACTATCCTATTTAATCCGCCTTTATTCGACAAAACTGTAGAGCACGAAGCTGAAATCGCATTATGTGACCCCAATGGCGATTTGCTGACTCGTTTTCTAACTGAGGCGACACAGCACTTGACTTCAAAGGGTCGTATTTATTTTATGGCGTCCAACCTGATGAATCGCGAGGCGTTGTTAAGTGGATTGGGAAGTTATCGATATAAGATCATCTCGTCTTCATTTTCAATGCAGTCGGAGGTCTCACGCTGGATAGTCAGCGCTCGATCGAAGCATTGAGCGAAACACTAGATTGTTATCTCCTGCTTATCGACGGAATTACAATTTGCGATACATGTACGTCCAGGCATCCCATCTTGCGCAACTAAACCGGTTGCCACCTGTGTGGCAGCAGCTCCGCAATCTCACTCGCCCGCTGCGTCGGCAGGCGCGTGAGGACGTCCTTCAAATAAGCATACGGATCATGCCCGCTGAGCCGCGCCGACTGGATCAAACTCATGATCGCCGCCGCGCGTTTACCGCTGCGTAGTGATCCTGCAAAGAGCCAATTTTCGCGACCCAACGCCCACGGCCGAATCTGGTTCTCTGCCCAGTTATTATCAATGGGCACAGCACCGTCATCGAGATAGCGCGACAGCGCCGTCCAGCGTTTGAGGCTGTAATCCAGAGCTTTACTTATCGCCGAGCCGTCGTGCACGATCTGGCGCTGCGCGATCATCCAGGTATGCAGAGCATCCATCACCGGTACCGCTTTTTCTTGCCGTATTCGGCGGCGTAAATCCGGTTCAAGGTCGCGGACTTCACGTTCGATTTCGTACAGCAACTGGATGTAGCGCAAGGCCTGTTCGGCGAGCTGGCTCTTGTTGGTGGCATGCAATTCGAAGAACTTGCGCCGCGCATGGGCCATGCAGCCGATCTCGGTCACGCCGAGTTCAAAGCTGGCCTTGTAACCACCAAAATCGTCGCAGACCAACTTGCCTTTCCAGTCTTGCGGGAAGTTGCGTGCATGCTCTCCGGCACGGCTGGGTCTGAAGTCGTAACAACCGCCGCCAAGTCCGAGAACTGGCTGGTGGCGTAGGCCCAGACATACGCGCGATGGGTTTTCTTTGCGCCCGGCGTGAGCATCTGCACCGGCGTTTCGTCGGGGTGGATAACATGCTGCCCGAGCACCACGTCACGCAGTGCGTCGACAAACGGCTGCAACTGCACACCGCTCACGCCAACCCATTGAGCCAAGGTTGAACGTGGGATGGACAAACCGGCTCGATCAAAAATCGACTCTTGACGGTAGGGAGGCAAATGGTCGGCATACTTCGCAATCATGACGTGCGCCAGCAGCCTTGCGGACAGGATGCCCTTGTCGATGACCCGCGCCGGCACCGGTGCCTGGATCAGTGTTTCGCACTCATCACAGACCCACTTGCCAAGGACATGGCGCTCGACGGTAAAAACGCAAAGCGTGTAGCCCAGTTTTTCGCTGACGTCTTCACCGATATGCTTGAGTGCGCAGCCGCAAAGTCAGTGAGTGTTGTCCGGTTCGTGGTGGATCAGCGTGCGTGGGAGCTCCGGCGACAACGCCGTGCGCTTAGCCCTTTGCTTTTTCTCGGTCGCAGGTGGAGATGTTTGCAATGCCTGGAGCTCAGCCTCAATCGCCGCGATATCGATCAAATCGTCCAGCAAGCTGGCCTACTGCGGATTTAAATGTTCGTTACGCTTGGCAAACTGCAACCGCTTGAGCTGCGCGATCTCGTGGGCCAGTTTCTCGTTGACCGTTTTGTGGTGGTGGATTTGCTTGCTCATTGTCTCGACTGTCTAATCGAGACTTTCCACACGCGGCATCAACTGCGCTGCCAGAGCGCGCAGTTGTTCAGGGCTTAAGTGGTCGAGATTGGGCAGCGAAGTTATTCCGCCGATTTTGCCAGAGTATGCGAAAACCGACGACAGGCTGATCGGACAATTGCACGGCCTGGCTGGTCATGGCAGGCGTTATACGATGGAAATCGCACTATACCCAACCCGTCGTGCACCAGCACTTTCATGCGATTGGCGCGGCGGTTGGCAAACAGATAAGCGCAGTGCGGCTGCGCCGCACCGAACACGGCAACCACCCGCGCCAGCGCGGTTTCAGTACCGGCGCGCATGTCCATGGGGTCGGTGGCGAGCCAGATGGCGTCGATGCGAATCATCGCAACAGATCTCAAAGGAAGGTCGCGCAGGCGGCCGCGCCATCGGTCGGCCAGTTCACTTTGACAGCGCCACGCGGGTGCGGGATTTCAACGCAGATATTCGATGACGCAGCTTGCGAATTTGCTCCGGCTAGCCGCATGGGTAAGGGAATAAAAGCAAGTTGCAGCTCCGTGTTTTTTTGTGTTTGCACCCGAATCCATTTGTGGACAAGGTTCGCGTTGAGGCTATGGCTCAGCGCGACGCTGGCAATCGAGGCACCGGGCTGGGCGCAATCTTGAATGACTTGGACTTTGAAGGATTTGGAGTAGGAACGGCGTTGTGGCTGCATGAAATACCCGCTTAAAAGGCTAGAACTGGTGCCCACTTAAATTTAAGTGCACACCATGTCTTGGATTTACAGGGCTGGATAGATGACTTGGCCGGAGGGATACTGTTGTGTATCCGCAAAAAGCCATTCGCACACAAGACGGATTTGTGTTGGTGGGAGATGTTGGCGTTTTTTCTGGTAGCTATCGCCTCAACCGTCTAAATCATCCAACCATCAACGGAACCCGCTCGACGTTTTGGACACCCATGAGGGAACCCTCTAGGACGACGACTCCGATGCTGCCGCATTTACCCCACGTGATGGATTGCGAGAAAATTTTGCGCTCGATGCAGGTACTCGCCCTCACGCTGAGTGCTCTGTGCGCGGGTTGCCAATCCATAGGCCGCATGGACGACCACGGCAGTATGCGGTTTCCCCGGGTACTCACAGGCATTAGGCCCGTCGCCGGTTTGAACCCGAGCGCTTTTACGGGCGATCCCACGCAAGATCTATGGGCGCGTTTGGGCCAAGGGTTCACGTTACTGGATAACAACGGAACTAACCTCAGGATCGAGCAGCAGCGTGACTGGTTCATCAGTAATCCGTCTTTCCTGGGGGGCGCCAGCGGTCGCGCAAGCCGCTATATTCACTTCATCGCACAGCGTCTTGATGAGCGCAAGATGCCACCCGAGCTGGCGCTGCTGCCCATTATTGAAAGTGCCTACAATCCCATGGCCAATTCAAACCGCGAGGCGGTAGGGCTTTGGCAATTCATCCCCTCGACCGGACGGGATTTCAATCTGTATCAAACTGGGTGGTATGACGGCCGACGAGACATTCTGGCCTCCAGCAATGCGGCCATGGACTACCTGACGCGCCTGCACGATCGGTTCGGTGGTGACTGGCTGTTGGCACTGGCTGCATACAACTCTGGTGAAGGGACCGTCAGTCGCGCCATTGCATGGAATCAGAAAAGGGGCCTGCCGATCGACTATTGGCACCTGACGCTTCCTCGGGAAACTCAGGCGTATGTGCCCCGGTTCCTGGCGTTGTCACTACTGGTGAGAGAGCCGCAAGCCTATGGCATAAAGTTGAGTCCGGTAGCCAACGAGCCTTATTTCGAGGTGGTCGAACTCAGCCATCCGGTGGACCTGGCGAAAGTCGCTGTCGATGCCGGGATCGAGGAAGCCGAACTATTGGGGCTTAACCCAGCGTTTCTCAAGAATGTAACGCTCGATGGTCCTGCATATTTGCTGGTACCCCGAGCGAAAGCACAGACATTGTCCGTCAGTTTGGCAAAAATTTATGACGAGGACCTGGCGCTTCAACACTTTCCGCAAAAGCAGATGGATAGACCGGTTGCCAGTGTGCAAACGAAGCCGTTGATGCCCCTTCAAAAGCGACCTGCAGTTGCAGCAAAAACGCCAAGATACGACAGGCCGAATGCTTCGAAAGCAGCTGTGGCGGTGGTCGTCTATTCCGTTCGCCAGACGCCCTGAGCTTTTTTTCGAGTCTTTCTTACACCAACTTTTTGAGCGAAAACTGGATCCAAGCAAAGGATGGCTATCTTGATGCAGTGGCGGGTGGTTGTAACATTGCTAAGACACATGATCATACGGATTTCAATATTCGATTATGTTCACAATAGTTCCTTTAGGCCCAGGGGCTTCCCAATAAATGGCTGTGAATATTTTTGCCGCCTACCAGTAACCTGATCTGGAAAATTTAAAGAGCGTAGTTGCGTGTTAAAAATCTGAAAGTCGCCAGGTCGCTGTCACGGGGGGGCGGAAGCCAAGGCGTGCAGCCCCTCGCTGACACGGGACAAGCAGACAGGTATTGGATTCAGCAGTGAGTTGAATGGAACAGAAGGAACTATTTGAGCTAAACGTTTGAAATAAAAATATGAGCAAGAAAGTGTTGGTGAGTAGCTAATGGATGCCTTGTAAGTCAGCGTTGGTTGTTGCGGAAAAAATTGAATTTAGGTAACTAAGGATCCGTAAATCATCGAGCGTTACGCTCTGGTTTTTATTTTGCCTTGGTCGTGAAACTGACTCTGTTTAAGCAGAATTTATAAGGCATTGATATAAGTTTTTAGCTGAATTGTAGTTGTCGGTAGCTCCTCCAGTGTAGGAGGTAAAATGAATTTGATCCGGGTATTGTGATAATTGTATGGGCTGTTTATTTGTTTTGATAAATCATTGTTTTTAAAGGAGAATATAATTTAATAAATTAGATGTTTATGCTGATTCTGAAAATTAACTTGAATAAGCGTTCAACTTAAATACCTCGGGATGGTGTCAAAGTGATGCCATGCTCGTGATATGTGAACTCCTGACGCCATTGAACTAAAATTAGATATTACTGCCATTGATAAGCATGCTATTAATAGTCCGGCTTGCCCAACGCGAGAAATTTCGATGAAAGAGGGAATCGTTGTAAGCACCCTGGAGTTGCAGGGCGACACAACTGCAATGGATGTTCATCAAATTGCGATGAGCGCCGCACATGTAAAACTGGATTTGCTCTTGTGTGGGGAAACGGGGACCGGCAAGGATTCCCTGGCCAAACATATTCACCACTTGTCTGATCGGAAAGGTTCTTACGTGGGCATAAACTGTGCCGCGATCCCTGAAACACTTGCTGAAAGTCAGCTCTTCGGCGTTGTGAACGGGGCCTATACCGGGGTCAACCGCTCAAGAATGGGCTACATCGAGGCGGCGCAGGGCGGTACGCTGTATCTCGATGAAATTGACAGCATGCCATTGGCCTTGCAGGCCAAGCTGCTGCGCATCCTTGAAACACGTGGCATTGAACGCTTGGGTTCGACCACCTTCGTACCCTTGGATTTTCGCGTGATCGCTTCGGCGCAACGGCCATTGGATGAATTGGTGGAACAGGGACTTTTCCGACGCGATCTGTTTTTTCGGCTCAATGTGCTGACGATCCAGTTGCCCGCCTTGCGCAAGCGTCGCGAGCAGATTTTGCCCCTGTTCGACCAATTCACCCATTCCGTGGCCGCTCACTTCGAACGGCCAGTTCCGGTGCTGGACAGCCACATGGTACAGGTGCTGCTGAGTCATGACTGGTCCGGCAATATCCGTGAGCTGAAGTCCGCCGCAAAACGTTATGTGCTCGGCTTCCCGATATTGGGAGCTCATCTGATCGAGAAGCAAGTTCCAGTGTCTGGCCTGAGGACGCAGTTGAAGGTGATCGAGAAAATGTTGATCGAGGATGCGCTCAAACGGCACAAGCACAGCCTCGAGGCGGTAGGTCAGGAACTCGATCTTCCAAGACGCACCTTGTATCACCGCATGAAGGAATTGGGCGTTTGAGTCCGCACCGCCTGCACCCTGGTTTCATTCTTGACGTAGCGAATTGCCGTCCTCTGGCAACTCCAGTGCATTAGAGGTCGTGGATGGATATATTCGATTATCAACGGTACGAAGATAACGACGGGCCTAACCTCGAGAGCATTGCCCAGAATATTTCGCAGTTGGGTATTGATGTGCTGCTCTGGGGAGAAACCGGGACTGGCAAGGACACCCTCGCTATGCGAATCCATACCTTGTCTGGAAGAAAGGGCCGGTTGGTGGCGATGAACAGCGCTGCTATCCCTGAATCTCTCGCCGAAAGCGAGCTGTTTGGTGTGGTCAGCGGCGCCTATACCGGGGCTGACAGTTCACGCATGGGATACATCGAGGCGGCTCAGGGTGGCACACTGTATCTCGACGAAATCGACAGCATGCCATTAAGTCTACAGGCCAAGCTGCTCAGAGTGCTTGAAACCCGCAGCCTGGAGCGCTTGGGCTCCACGACGGCAATCCACCTCGACCTATGCGTGATCGCTTCCTCGCAGCGTAAGCTCG
Source organism: Pseudomonas silensiensis (assembly GCF_050434865.1). Lineage (NCBI taxonomy): Bacteria > Pseudomonadati > Pseudomonadota > Gammaproteobacteria > Pseudomonadales > Pseudomonadaceae > Pseudomonas > Pseudomonas silensiensis. Next base: position 56,291 of record NZ_JBNDJH010000012.1, on the reverse strand, counting down.
ATGAGCTGGTGGAGTTGGGGATGTTTCGTCGCGACCTGTATTTTCGCATTAATGTCTTTACCCTGCACTTGCCCGCCTTGCGCGAACACCCGGCCAGAATCGTTCCTTTGTTCAGTCGGTTCGTCGCAGCCTTAGCGCAGGAATTGGGTCATGATGCCAAAAGCATGAGTCCTGTCTTGTGTCAGGTCCTGCAGAACCATAACTGGCCTGGCAACATTCGCGAGTTGAAATCAGCGGCGAAACGTTTCGTGCTGGGATTTGACTTGTTAGGTATCGATCAAATCGATGACTACTACTACTCTTCCGGTCTCAAGTCTCAATTGCGGGCGATCGAAAAGGTGTTGATTCAGGAGTCACTCAGGCGACATAAAAATAGCATCGAGGCGGTCAGTCAAGAACTAGGTATCCCCCGGCGTACCCTCTATCACCGCATGAAGGACCTTGACGTTTAAGTCGTATCCATAGGTCTCTCGTTAGTGTTCGCAAATAGCCCTTCGTAGATCCCTGAGCATTTTTGGCAAGGTTTTCACTCGTCTGCCGTTTAACTCGATTTTTTAATCCGCTACGGGACGGAACCGAAAAGCCCGTCGGGACCACCTATCCTCACCACGCAATAATGCGGGCTTTCAATCAAGGGAATTATCATGGCTATCACTCCAACTACCATCGCGAGCACCTTCCTCCAGCAGGTCGGCAGCGTCTCTAAGGGCGCCGCTAACGTCGCAGGGACTGTCGAAACGCAAGCGGAGTTAACCCGCTCCGCCGGAACCGCTAAGTCCGTGGATGCTCAGCGCGAAGCCAATAGGGACCAAGATAAGAACGGTGCGGAAATGACCAAGTTGATGTCTGACGCGACCATTGCGAACCAACAGCAGTCGACAATGAACGCTATCAACTCCATGCAAATGGATACTACTAACAAGGAACTGAGTGCGCTAGCGAAGAACGCGACAGGCATCAACTACTGATGTTTCCCCCCCTTTGCTTTGCAAGGGGGCACACATCTTGTCTTGGAGGTGTCATGGTTTTTTTGAACGTTGACACTCCATAAGACTGCGATCTGTCCGGTAGCCGCGCGGCTAATGGTGCGGGCTCGCCCGCTGCTGCAATGGATGGCGACAATCCCTCGGATCTCGCGCAATTCTTGAGTGGCCTTGCGCAAAAAAAAGGCCTTGGGGTGACCCAGGGGCGGTTCCGGAGAGCAGGGCAATGGTTTGGCCTATCTGGTTTTCCGGTTGGAGCCTCAGCTTGTTCCACGCGATCTGCTCAGCAGCGCCACAGACACAGACATAGACACAGACACAGACAGCAGTCTCATCGGTCCCTGACGCCAGGTTCCAGCAGCAACGCCCTTGCTTGATGCCTTATCGCATCTGAATCGACACAGCCTTCCGGAGAGTTCATATGAGCATTTCCACTGTCAATGCCGTTAAAGTCCCGTCGCTGGACATGGAGCAGAGTCTGGTGACAAGTTCTTCCCAAGCGGATGTCGACCTTTTCAGTTCCGCCATGCGTTTCGATGACGCGCCAGCGTCCAGTCTGAGCGATGAGGTTGCGGGGGCGGTGTCAGAGCGCCTCGAATCCACCGATAAGCTGTCGCAGCAAACGATGCGCAGCATGAAAGCGATGTCGGCCACCGGCGACCCGATGGACATGGCCCAAATGAGCCGCTCGATGTCGCAATACTCGCTGCAAATGGCCTTGACCACCAAGGTGGTGAGCAAGAGTGCTCAGGCGATCGATAAGCTGACCAATCTGCAGTAGAGGTTTTCGTGAAAATTATTGGCACGAGCCTGTTGCTCTGCGTTCTGCTACTCAGTGGTTGCAGCGATGAGACTGATCTGTTCGGCGGCCTGTCCGAGCAAGACTCCAATGATGTGGTGGCCAAGCTTGCCGATCAGCATATTGCTGCTCACAAACGCTCGGAAAAAACCGGCGTAGCCGTTGTCGTGGCCACCAGCGACATCAATCGCGCGGTGCGCGTGCTTGATGCGGCCGGGCTGCCCAGACATTCGCGAACCAGTCTGGGTGAAATCTTCAAGAAGGAAGGGGTGATTTCCACTCCGCTTGAAGAGCGTGCGCGCTACATCTATGCACTGTCTCAAGAAGTGGAAGCGACCTTGTCGCAGATCGACGGGGTGATAGTGGCCCGGGTTCATGTGGTATTGCCCGAACGCATTGCACCCGGTGAGCCGGTGCAGCCGGCATCGGCCGCGGTGTTCATCAAACATACGACGGCGCTTGATCCTGACAGTGTGCGTGGCCGGATCCGGCAAATGGTGGCCAGCAGTATTCCGGGTATGTCCGGGGAATCTCAGGACTCGAAAAAGCTTTCCATTGTGTTCGTCCCCGCTGTTGAATTTCAGGACACCGAGCGGCTGGTGAATTTCGGTCCTTTTCTGCTCGACAGCAAGAACCTTGGCTTCTGGAGAGGCGTGACCTGGGTGATGCCTATTGTGCTGTTGTTGCTGATCACGGCGCTGACTTTGGGTTTGCGTGCTGACTGGCGAGAGGCGCTGTTGCAGCGAATCCGGCAACAAATCCGGCAGCGATTTGGCAAAGGTTCGACACTGCCGGCACGGACATGACATCGCTAGATGATCGCGAAGAATGGGTGCGGTGGTGGTGTTCGGCATGGCAGTGGGCACATACCGACTGGAAGGTACAATTTGCCGCGACCAGCGGGCTGACACCCGACGACTTTGAAGCTTTGATGCGAAGCCGACACGGCGACTTTCTGCGCAGTGTTGGCATAGTGCCCAGCCAGCCGCCGGAGCCGTGCGAACATCTGATGCATTGGCTGGCGCTTAGCCCGATACAGCGTGAACGGGCGTTGTCTTTGGCGCGGCGGATTTGTTTTGCGCCCCTTGATCTGTCACCGCGCACTGATGACTTTGACACTCTCTGGTGCCAACGGCTGGCCAAGGCACTGCGTCCCGGACTCTGGCTGGATCCATTGGTGACAGACGTGCGGCCGTTGCTCGGTGCCTGGCTGGGGCAGGCGTGTTGGTTGCGGCTGCGGTTGATGTGGCCACCCGCAGAGGTCGCCGAGTCGTTTGGCGACATGCCCGACAACAAACTCCAGACATTGTGGCAGGCCATCCTGTGGAGGGTCGCCGCACCATGACCTCGCGGCAGGAATCACACCTATGCTAGTCAAACGCCGACTTTCGCTAAGCTCGGCCCCCGTCCTCGCCGAGCCTATAGTGCGCCGCGAGGATCTGGCCAACGCCCAACTGGCTCATGAAATGCTCGCCACGGCGCGTCTTCAGGCCGACCAACTGTTGGCCCAAGCGCAGGCGCACGCCCAAGGTGTGCTCGATCAGGCGCTAGCCGAGTTTTGGGACACTGCCAATGGATTTCTGCAATCGCTTGAAGAGCAACGCCTGGCGTCTCGGCACGAAGCGGTGGTGTCGGCCGAAGAGCTGCTCAACCTGGCGCTGGGGCGGTTGCTGGACGAAACCTCCTTGGTCGAACGCATCCGTGCGCTGGTGCGCAATCTCGCGACCAATCAGGTGGACGAGCGCGCAGCCACTCTGAGTTGTCACCCGCAATTACTCGAGCCTTTGGCTGAATGGTTGGCCGAAAGTCGCTTCGCTGACCATTGGCAACTCAAGGGGGACACGTCGATGCCCATTGATGCCTTGCGCTTGAGTCACGTCAACGGAGCGTTCGATATCGATTGGCAAAACCTGCGTCGAGGGCTGCTCCCCCAAGACGATTGACGTCGATGATGGAACCGTACGGGCGCTTCGTTCCACACAGTATTGAATCCTTCTGATGGGGCGTCTTGACATGATCGAATTCAAATCCTTGGAACATCATCTTGATCGCTCGTTTGCCCGAGCCCATGACGAGATGGACGACGCCGCGATGGATGCGTCGGAAAGTGCATCGCCTGAAGACATGCAGGCATTCAACGATGCCTCACAAAAGGTCGCCACCGCGACGACTCTGATGAATGAAGGGTTGCGCGCCCAGCACGGCATCACCAAAGCAATCATCGATGGATTTCAGTGAATTTTGCGAGGTGCTCGCCCACTGGTGTCAGTTGCGCCCGGCGATTCCACTGGATTGCTGGATCGAGGAGGCCAATGCACGCCTGGCCTCGGTCGAGGGGGGCGTGCGTTGCAGCATCGACGTACTCGACCCCTACGATGGCAGCGATGCGCAACAGGTCAGCGCCTTGCTGAGCCAAGGCGGCGCCAGTATTGCCTGTGCCTGCGACGGCGCGCTGGGTATTGATCCCGACACACAGTGCGTGGTCCTGCTCAGTTGGCTGCCAAATCCGTGTAGCCCTGCCGATCTCTTGAATTGCCTGGAAAGCCTGGCCAACCAGCGCGCGGCCATGCTCAGCCTGCTGCAAGCTTCCAGGCGCGGCACAGTGGCGGGGCGCACGACAATGAATACCTGGCAACCTGGAGTGTGAAATGCGCAAGGCCTACAAGTGGTTGCCTTTGTTGTTGATAGGAATGATTGCCCCGGTGTGGGCCGCAGTACCCAAGGCTTGGACGCACACGGCCTACGCCTACGATGCGCAGCAGACTGACCTGGCGACGGTCTTGGGCAGTTTCGCCAAGGAGTTCGGATTAGGCCTGGACATGCCCGTTATGGAGGGCACGCTCGACGGTCGTATCCGCGCCCAAAACCCTCAGGAGTTCCTTGATCGCCTCGGACAGGAACATCACTTTCAGTGGTTCGTCTACAACGAAACGCTGTATGTGAGCCCCACCAACCAGCAGACTTCGGCACGGCTGGAGGTGTCACCCGATGCGGTGGATGACTTGCAGAGTGCCTTGACTGATGTCGGCCTGCTCGACCCTAGATTTGGCTGGGGCGCTTTGCCGGACGAAGGCGTGGTGTTGGTGCGCGGGCCGGCCAAGTACGTGGAGTTCGTGCGCGGCTACAGCAAGAAAATCGAAGCGCCTGAAAAGGCCGAAAAGCAGGTGATCCTGACGTTCCCTCTCAAGTATGCCAATGCGGCCGACCGGACCATTCGTTACCGTGACCAGCAGCTGTCAGTGGCCGGGGTTGCCAGCATTCTTCAGGAACTGCTGGAAAGCCGCTCGCGTGGCGAATCGATCAATGGCGTCAACTTGATGCAGGCGCAAGGTAGCGCGGGCTCCGGGCCTAGTTCGACGGGCCTGTCCTACGGCGGACTGGACACCGGTAGCCTGCAACAAGGGCTGGATCGAGTGCTGGGGGGCGGCGGTAAAAAATCCAGCGGTTCCAAATCGGATAGATCGCGCATTCGAGTGAGCGCCGATGTGCGCAACAACGCAGTGCTGATCTATGACTTGCCCAAGCGCAAAGAGCTGTACAAAGAGCTGGTCAAGCAACTGGATGTGCCGCGCAACCTGATCGAGATCGACGCGGTCATTCTGGATATCGATCGCAATCAATTGGCCGATTTGGCAAGCCGTTGGAATTTCAAATCAGGCAGCGTGAGTGGCGGCGCAGATCTGCTGCAAGGCGGCAACTCGACGCTATTCATTCAGGACGCCGGCAAGTTTTCCGCCGATATCAAAGCGCTGGAGGGCAACGGTTCAGCATCGGTGATTGGTAACCCTTCGATCCTGACCCTGGAGAACCAGCCTGCGGTGATCGACTTCAGCCGCACCGAATATTTGACTGCGACGTCGGAGCGGGTAGCCACAATCGAACCCATTACTGCGGGCACCAGCTTGCAGGTCATACCGCGCTCGATTGACAGTAATGGCAGGTCCCAAGTGCAATTGATCGTCGATATCGAGGATGGTCAAATTGATATGTCGAAAATCAACGCAGCGCAGCCAAGCGTGCGCAAGGGCAATGTCAGCACTCAGGCGGTGATCGCCGAACATGGCTCGCTGGTCATTGGTGGTTTCCATGGACTGGAGGCCAACGACAAGGTCAACAAGATTCCGTTACTTGGGGATATTCCCTGGCTTGGCAAGCTGTTGTTTCAATCGCGAAACCGCGAGCTGGCCCAGCGTGAACGTCTGTTTATCCTCACGCCGCGCCTGATAGGCGACCAGGTCAATCCTTCGCGTTACGTGGAGAACGGTAATCCTCATGACCTGGATGCCCAAATGAAAAAAATCGCCGCCCGCCGCGATGGCTTTGTCCAACCGACACGGGGTGATATCGAGCAGGTCTTCACGCAGTTGCTCGATGGCGTCATGCCCGTCGGGTTCACTCCCGGTGCGCCGTTGCCATTCGCAGCCGAGAGCCTGTGCGATCCGAATAACGGCCTGACCCTGGACGGCCAGCGTTCACAATGGTTTGCGCAAAAGGATTGGGGCGTCGCGGTGGTGGTGGCCCGTAACACTACACTCAAGCCGCTGCGAATCGACGAAGGTCGTTGCGGTGGTCGTTGGGTCATGGGCGTAAGTGCCTGGCCACATGCCTGGCTGCAACCCGGTGAGGAAAGCGAGGTGTATATCGCGTTGCGCCAGCCTCAGGTATCAAATCAAGCGACGAAGGCCAGGCCTTCGCTACTCAAGAGCGTAAGCCAATGACAACCCGTCTGTACGTGACCTTTTTTGCGCTGCTGGCTGTGCTGTCGGGCTGCGCTATTCATTCAGGCTGTTCGCCGGATGCCTGCAAACGACCGGATTCTTCCGATCACGAGCTGGTTATCTGGTGGCCACCGGATATGCGTCAGGGCCTGGATGACCGGGACCATGAGCTGGATTTCACCGTCGTGCAGTTAAAGGATTGAGTCACATGATTCAGGTTACACAAAAGGATGCTTTTTATTCTCACGTCAAGGCACAGCGGTCCGCGGTCTGGCCGGTGGCCACTGGCGTAACGTTCGTCAGTCGCGCCGAGCATCACAATTGGGGTATTGCCCTGCACCTGGAGGGCTGGACGTTGCGGCCCGAGCAGTTGCGCGACGCCTTGCAGCGTCGTTTCTCGCAGGCGGAGTTGTTCAGCGACTATTTCCTGTTTCTCGATGTGCAACGCGATTTCGTTGTCTGGCATGCAGCGCCCGGTGTGACGGGTTCGCTGGTAACGCTGGACTATATCCGCCAGCATCAATTGATGCTGGTAGGTCTCGATCACTTGAACGACATTAGCCTCTGATCAGTCCGGCGCCGGAGGGTCGTCGACGGCGTTGCGCACCGCGGCATGAGCCTGGAAGGTCTGGTTGATCGTGCGGTAGGCCAATCCCATTGCGGCCGCCGTGGCCCCATTGCCCAGAAAGCTCGCCAGCATGGGTGACACACGATCTCGTGCCACCAGCTCACCCATAGCCATGTTGGCTGCACTGGCAAGGCTGCTCCAGCTCATGCGGGCCAATGACTGATCGAGTACGCGTCCATAATCCTTGAGAGGAAGGCTGGGCTGGAAACTCTGCGAAACACCCGATTGTTCAGCGTCCAGATGCCTGGACACATGCCCATCCATGATCGAGACGAGGGTGTTGAAACCCGAGCGCGTTGCTGCCAGCAACAAGATCGATTTGGCCAATGTCTCACCCCGCAAGGGCTGTTGATGGGCATCGGTCAGGTCCGGACTGGATAAGGTTTGGCCCGCCGGCAAGATGCCCTGATTAACTGAGTCCTGGACAAACCCCATGGCCAGCGTCATGGCGCTGTAGATCCAGCCCAAGGTTGCCATGTTGTCTTCGTTGACCCCGCTGGTTTCTTTACCACCAAGGATGCCGGTCATGCTGAGGCTGGCCTGCAGGGTTTCGCGTGAAACTGCGTACGTGAAATGACGCAATTGGGTTGCGATCACCCGAGCGCTGAGGGCGCCATCGCCTCGTGCGGCGCCCAGGGAAGCGATGCCCAGATACATCACTTCGGCAACCACCTGGTTGCGTGTGACGTTGCGTGAGTCCTGCTGTTGTCGGTGACTCAGCGTATCGCGCTCTGCGGGTGATTTCGCGTTCCAGTCTTGAGTGCTCAAGCCAAAGTGGCCGCGCACCGCCACCGTGGAATCGGCACCCAGCCGATCCATGCGTGGATGACGCACGTACACATGGCTGGCAATGCTCGCCATGGAAACCACTGCCTGCAACCCTAGCGCGGCCTGCGGATTTTTCTGCGCGATGCTGTTGGCCAGAAGACTGTAGGTGTGCATGAAGACCACCTCCGCTGCCAGCGTGGGCAGGCCGCAGTTGGCCACCTGTTGCAAGGTTTGGCCGACCGCTGCCAGGGTAGCGCGCCCGGAGGGCAGATTGGCAACGCTGTCGCTCCAGCTTTGCAGCGCGCGGTGCTTCAGGCTCCGGCCCGCAGCGCTGCCGATTTGGACTGTTTGATCACGCAGTTGGCCACTGTGGCGGGCGACCGATTGCAGGGTCGGGTCGAGGTAGTCGCGGTGAAAGCGTTGGTTCAAACCGGCGAACGCCTGGGTGGCACGCGCTTGCATGCCCGGTCTTGCTCGGGGCTGCAGGCCTTGCTCCAGAGCGGAGGCTTGGCCGGCACGGTCGCTCATTTCAATGGAGGATGGGTGAAACGTGGCCGCAGGAGGCCGGGGTATCCGATCACTCATAGCCTGGACCTGGTGACGGACGACGCCGCTGGACGGCTGCCCATAGCGCCTGCCAATTGGGCGAAATCACCCAGCCAGTCGCCCAAGGCAATGCCGTCCAAGCCCTTGGAATCCCACCGTGCCTGCAGACAGGCACCATGAGGTGCAAGCGCTACCGCGCAGCCGGTCAGGGTCATCAACTCCAGGTTGGCGCGCAGGGCGAGCGTGCGTTGGCTGCTGCTATGCAAGGGGCTGTTGATAGCGGTACTGATCAGCAGGTGACGCTCGTCACCGTCTGCAATGATTTCCAGGGATTGCTTGCCGATACGAATGACCCCGATGGTGTCGATGGTCTGAGCCGGCGTGGTGTTGCCCAGGTGTTGCAACGCCTGAACGAGAAAGGAACGATGCCAGCTGTGGGCTATTGCATCCTTGCCGGACGCTGGCCGGGTGGGCGTGGAGGGCGGCTCGGCCAGGGTCTCGGAATGGGTGGGTCTGGTGCTGAGCGCGGTCGCTCCGGCGATCAGGCTCTCGGCTAAAGCAATCAGCACAGCGAGCGCTTCGCCCAACTGTTCGGTATCGGAATAGGCTTGCATGCTGAGTCGATTGAGCAGCAGCCCTTGGCCCTGTTCGTCGATGGCGGCGGCGCACGTGCTTATGGCACTCATGGCGCAGTTACTGCGCAACAGCAATTCGTTCCAAAGCAACGGTGGCACATCGTTCGGGCGCGACAGCAAGCCGAGTGCCAGCCATTGTGGCTGCGGGGCGTCGCGCCAGGGTTGCAATTGGATGGCCAGGCCAGGCAGTTGCAACAGGCCGCAATTGGCGAAGTTTTTTGCCTCTGCGGCGCTGAGCCCCAAATGCAACGCTGCACTCTGCAGCCAGGGCCGTGCCAGCGGATCGATCGGCGATTTTACCGGCGTGTCCAAGGACGGCCGAAAAGGTAAATTCATGGTTCGGCTTCCGTGGCGGTTTTGAAACCAGTTAACCGCCTTTCGGTGACAGTTTCATGACTGAAGTCAGGGCGCCTCTACTCGGATCACCTCATCGGTGATTTCGTCGAGTTGGCGAACCACCTGATAGATGTGCGCCACGGCCAGCAAAGTGGTGCGCGGGATGTGCCGGCCGTCACCGACCTTGTACAGCGTGCGCGCCAGCCACACGCTCTGGACGACCGGAATTTTTGCGCGTTTAGCGCGCTCGATCAGGGACAGGGCATCGTCGTCCTGACCTTTGCAATGAATCACTGGTAAGGGCGTTACACCGGGTCGGTAATACAAGGCCACCGCATAGTGGGTAGGGTTGACCACCAGCATGTCGGCGTCTTCCACAGGCTTGCGTGGCGTCGTGGGAGCCTGATTCAAGAGCTCTTTAGCCAACTGGCGGCGATGACCCTTAACGTGAGGGTCGCCCTCGGCCTGTTTGTATTCCTTCTTGATATCGTCATGGCTCATGCGCAGTTTTTTAGCGTGGAAATATTTTTGCAGAGCGAAATCGACAATACCCATGGCCAGCAGCAGGCCCAGGGTGACACGCAATATATGCCGGAATACTTGCGCCAGTGCGTGCCAATAGGTGGTCAGATCCGAGTCTGCCAGCAGGATCAAGGTATTTAGTGAAGGCTTGATCTGCACGTACAGTACCGTCGCGATCGCCGTGGCCTTGAGGATGCTCAGCAGCAGGTTGGTGATGTTCTGCCCGGACAGCATCTGCTTGGCATGGGCAAACGGATTAAGCTTGGCGAGGTCCAGTTTCAGGGCTTTGGGGGCGAACAGAAAACCGAACTGCATCCAGCTGCCGACCAGATGCGTCAACATCGCCACACCCACACTGCTGAGGATGAAGCCGATCAACACGGTGATTCCCTCGCTGCCGATTTGTGCGAGCGAATGGAGGAAGGGCTTACCCACTTGATTTAGCGACAGTGACAGCAGGTATTGCAAACGCACCATGCTTTCATCCGCCAGACTCAGGGTGACTTCGCTGACCGCCAGCAGCACCAGCAGTTTGCTCAAGTCCTGGCTTTTACCGACGTCACCCTTCTCCCTGGCATCGCGAACCTGCTTGGGGGTAGCCTTTTGTGTTTTTTCGCTCATGGTACCTGCACCAAATGCCGCATCAAGTGCTTGAGATCCAACAGCTGTTGCAATTGCCCATTGCCCAGTTCAAGCAGCGTGGGCAAATAGATCAGCAGAAAGGCCAGGCCCGCGATGCTCTTGGCGGGCATGGCCAGTATCGAGACGTTGAGCTGTTGCGCGTAGAGACCAATGATCGCCAACGCAGCCTCGATCAATAACAGCAGACCGATAAAAGGCGCTGCATACAACATGACGTGTTGCAGCGTCTGGTTGAGTTGTTCGAGGAACGTGTCGAGACCCTCCACGGTCATGCCTGGCAGCCATGCGGTGGGTGGCCACACGATGTAACTGTCCCAAATCACCTGAGTGATCAGCGACAGACCACCGGACAGGATTACCAGCATGACCAGCATCTCCTGGAATGCCTCGCCCATTGGCGTGGCATCGGGCCCCAGCGCCGGGTTGATCTGCCCACCACTGAGTGCCCCGCGCTGGCTGTCGAACAAGGCGCCCACCGAGGCGAACATCCAGAACGGGGCATACAGCAGAAGGCCGAGCAGGGTGCCCAGCACGACCTCTTTGATCAGCAGACCGGCGATCTCAAGCCAGGCATCACCGTGGATCGTCAACGCGTGGCCGATCGAGGGTGCCGGCACCATCGCCACCACGGCCACCACGGCATAGCGCACCGGCCCCTTCAGGTATTTGAAACAGAACGCTGGCACCAGGACCATGCACGGCAGCAGGCGTGCCATGCCCAGGCCCATACCCAGCAGCAGTTCAAAGAGGCCTTGGGCGTCGAAGGGCATTTAGTGCGCGCCTCCGGTCCGGGCGATCAGGTCAAACGCCATGTTGATGAACTGGATCAATTCCACGCCGATCCAGCGCCCGGTCGCGGCAAGCGTCAGGCCTACTGCCGCCAGCTTGACCCCAAATGGCAAGGTCTGGTCCTGAATCTGCAGCAGTGCTTGCAGCAGCGAGGTCACCACGCCCACCAGCACCGCTACGCCAAGAGGCGGGGCAGTGAGAATCAGCACCAGAAACATGCCTTGCTTGAACAATGCCAACGCTTCCATGGCAACCTCACATGTACGAATAAAAAAGGCTGTCGAGCAGGCGGGTCCAACCTTGCACCAAGACGAAGAGCAGTAGCTTGAGCGGCAGTGAAATGGTCATTGGTGACACCATCTGCATACCCAGCGCCAGCAACAGGTTGGAGACAATCAGGTCAATGACGATGAAGGGGATGTAGATCAGAAAACCGATCTCGAAACCGGCCTGCAATTCGGACAGTACGAACGCTGGAATCACCAGCATCAAGTCGTCCTTGGTCGCCTTGTCGGCCATTTCCTTGGGCCACATGCGCCGGGTGTTGTCGAGCAAATGAGCGATCACCTCTGGGTCAGTGTTGCGGCTCATGAAACGCTGCAGCGGTGCGATAACCGTGTCGGCGCTGGCCTGGAGTTTTTCAGTGCTGCCCAGCTCCAGCGGACGGTCGTGCACGCGTTGCTGTATCTCATGGGCAACCGGCGCCATAACGAACATCGTCGCCGCCAGGGCGATACCGTACAGGGCCATGTTCGGCGGCACTTGCTGCACACCGATGGCATTGCGGGTGATCAGCAAGGTCATGGATATTTTCAAGAACGCGGTGCAGACGATCAGCAAAAATGGAACCAGCGACAACGAGCCGAGAAACAGCGCAAGTACAACGGGGTTAATGCCTTCCATGACCATGTCAGGAGGCCATCCGCGTGATCTGCAGGCCGAGGCGCCCGTCTACATCCACCAGCTCACCCTCAGCGACCACTCGCTCGCCGTGACACAACGTGGCATGTCCCGGTGTGATACCGGACACCTCCAGAACCATGCCTGAAGCCAGGCACCGCAATTGGCCCAGGGTCAGGGTCAGGTTGCCACAGCGCAGGGTGAGCTCCATAGGCAACTGCTCCAACGGATCCGGTGCAGGGGTGTCGGATTCCGGAAGCTCGGACTCATGGTCGGCGGTGTCCTGTTCCTTGTCGTACTCGTACTCCAATTCTTCTCCGTCACTTTCTTCGGATAACAGCTCAACCTTGTCCTGATACAGATCGTCATCGCCCATTTTTAAAGTCTTCCTCATGGCTCAGTCGCAAAGTAAGTCGTTGGGCATGGGCCTCTATGCCCGCCTCCCAGATTCGGCCCGCCAGGTCCAGGCGGCCATTGCCCTCACTGTCGAAATGGCAGTGGCCGGGCAACACCACGTCGCCCGGGCGCAAGGACGCCAACTGCTCCAGGGTCAGGGAAAGTTGGCCGATGACTAGTGGATGGGAGATTTGCCAGTCATCACCCATTGGCGATTGATGTGCCTGCCAGGGCGCGCCGGTCAATAGGCGAAGCAGGGTGTCTGGGTCAGTGGCAAGTAGCGCGTGGACGGACTCAGTACCCAGGCGCACATGAAGTCGGCATTGCACCTCGGCGGCAAGCTTGCAACTGTCCTCTTCGACGGGTTGGATCGGCGCCAGCAGCGCGGCGATCGGAGCGCTCAGTTGTTGGTTCAGAAATTGCCAATACCAAGGTTGGTGGGTGCCTTGCAGCACCGCGGGCACGTCACCCAGCAGACTGAGTACCGCGCTGGCATCGCTCAGGCGCAAGAGCCCGATTGCACTGCGCAGCCATACCCCGTCGTTGCTCGCAAAAGTGCCGTACGTCACCGGACGCAGCGTCAACTCGCCCATCAGGCCCTGGGCGCTGAAGCCCAGTGTCAGGCCCTGACCCAGTTGGCGTGTGGCCTGGGCCAACCGTTGGTCGATTCGACGCAAGGACAACGGATTCATGAGTAGAAGTCGTCATGCAGTGACAACTGAACGTCATGCCCAAGCGCCTGACTCAGTGCTTCCTCGCACGCGTCCTGGCGAGATTGCAGGCGCGCCAATACGTCGGGGCGGGCGAAACCCAACTCAATCTCCCAATGGCTGTCGCGCTTATTGGCCTTGACGTGCACCTTGCCCAGATTGGGCATCAAAAGCGTAACGCTGAAGGGCTGCCCGGCCTGCGAAGGCAGTTGTTGGGCCAATTCGTCGATCAATTGTGTGGGCACACCCTCGGCGGGCAACGGCATGCTGAAATTGCTGCCCCCTGCGAATCCTGAATGGCTGGGCTCTTCGCTTACCGGCGGTATCAGCAGCTGTGAAAAAAACAAGCCGTCGGCGGCCATCGGGGTGTCGGCTGCCTGATGCTGCCACGTAACACGACCGCGCTCGGTTTCCCCGCGCTTAGCCGTCGACGGTGAGGCAGGGCGTGATTCGCTGGGCCCCGGACGGTCGGCGGGCGGGGCGACACGCGGCGCAGGTTTGGGTTGCGGCGTCGGTGGCGGGGTGGATTTGATGGGTGCGCTCATGACGGCTTAACCTTCTTCATGGATGGCTTCTTTCAGACAGGACAGTTTTTCCACCGCGCGCTGGCGTGCCTTGGCATTCTGGCGAGCTTGTTCGAGCAGAGCCTGTTGCGCATTAATTTGCAGGCATTGCTGATCGACCTCCTGACGGACTTCGGCTAGACGGTCGAGCATCCGGCGCTCTTTGTCGTGCCAGCGATCGACCTCAGTCATTGTCAGAGTTTGTTGCAGGTGAATGTCGGCTAGGCCTTGACGGCGCTCGCGCTGATTGATTCGTTCCTGGCCCAACGTTGCTTGGGCCTGGGTCAATTGATCGTGCATCGTTGCCAGTTCCGCCTGAGCCCGGCTCTGAGCGCGCTCGGCTCTGGCCTGACGATGCTGGCGCAAGGGTGTCAGTACACCGATCAACCTTTCCAGCTCGGCGTGTTGCGGATCGATTTCCAGTTCTTCATCCATGGCTACTCCGGCAATTGCGACGTCAGGTGCGTGAGGGCTTCGAGGGTGTTTTGTAACGGCACCGGTTCGCGCAGGTCTTGTTGCAGAAAGGCGTTGATGGCGTCATTGAGTTGAACCGCGCAGTCAGTGACCGGGTCGCTGCCGGGGTGGTATTCGCCCAGGCGCAGCAGCATTTCAACCTGGCGATACGACGCCATCAGGCGGCGCAACCGGTTGTTGGCCCGCTGATGCTCGCGACTGCTGACGTTGCCCAGGACTCGGCTGATGCTGGCCTGCACATCGATGGCGGGGTAATGCCCGCGTTCGGCCAGTTTGCGCGACAGCACGATGTGGCCGTCCAACAGCGAGCGCACTTCATCTGCCACCGGGTCATTCATCGAGTCCTGCTCGATCAACACGGTGTACAGCGCTGTGATCGAGCCGGTTTCGCTCATGCCTGCGCGCTCTACCAGGCGCGGCAGCAGAGTGTACACCGATGGCGGCAGGCCGCCGCGGCCCAGGGGTTCGCCGGCAGCAATACCGATTTCCCGTTGCGCACGGGCGAAGCGGGTCAGGGAGTCAATCAACAGCAGCACTTTGCGGCCTTTGGCCCGGAAGGCCTCGGCGATGGCGGTAGCGGTGAATGCGGCTCGGGCGCGCTCCATGCTTGAACGGTCGGAGGTGGCGCAGATCAACACCGAACGTCGGCGCAGGGTCTCGTCCAGCTCATGATCGAGAAACTCGCGCAGCTCACGACCTCGTTCACCGATCAGCCCGAACACGATGACATCGCACCCCATGTTGCGGGCCAATTCGGCCATCAATGTGGTCTTGCCACAGCCGGCACCGGCAAACAGCCCGACACGCTGGCCTTCGCCCAAGAGCATGGCGCTGTCGATGGCCCTGATGCCGGTGGGCAACGCACAAGTGATGCGTGGGCGTTCTGTGGCTGGCAGGGCATCGGCGATCACCGGCCGGGTGACACGACGGTCATGGAGGCCGGCAAAGGCGCCGGTAGCGTCACCCGAGAGCGGACGACCGAAACCATCGAGTACGCTGCCCAGCAGACTATCGTCCACGCCGATGCGATGGGCGATGCCCAACGGGCGGATGTGGGCGCCCACTTGAATACCGTCCGGGGTGCCTAGGGCGCTGAGCAACGTGCATTGCGTGGTGAAACCGACGATCTCGGCCAGCATCACACTGCCGTCGGCCTTGCTCACTTCGCACAGGTCACCGATTCTCGCCGCGGGAATCTGGCACTCCAGCAAAATGCCGCTGACGGCGCTGACCCGGCCGCTGATGGTCGCCGCAGAAAAATTTTCCAGCCTGGCGACATGCCCGGCTTTCCATTGCGCCAATGCCGCGTTCACCAGCGCAACTCATAATGACGGTCGCCATCGAACTCGACGCGCTGATCATCGATGCGCGTCAGGCGCAACCCTTGCAACTCGTCACCGATGTACAACCGGTGGCCATCGGCGGTCACCAGATGCGCGCGCGGGCCCGATATGATCTGCACGATCACGAACGGCAGGCCAGTGCTGGAGGTGGCAACGTTATCGATCAATGGCACGGGGGAATCGTAGCGATCCTTGAAGCGTTGGAGCATCCGCTGGTACACCTCCAGCGATTCTGCCTTGAGGTTGCCGCTGATCGTCATGCCTTCAGGCGTCTGTTGCACGCTGATGTCATTGAGCATGCGCTCGCTGAGCATGGTGCTGAGCTGGCGCCGCGCATCCTCGGCGTCTACCAGAGAAATGCGCTTGCCGGAGAAGACCGTTTTGGTGGCGTCTGAAATTGCAACCGGTTCGAGCGTTGAGGAAGGCGTGCGAGTCAAGGTCCAGGCGCTGCCGACAATGCCGATCAGCAGGCCCATGATCACCCCGCTGACGCGATTGAAAACCCGTGAGCGGATGGCGATCTTCTCACGCGGCAAGGTGCCGGACGACGGCTGTGCCGGGGTATCGGTCTGCGTGTTGGCGGCGGTGGGTGCGGGTACTGCTGGCCAGGCATCCTCGGCCGCGGCCAAGCACAGCCATACCGAGCCCAACGTGAAATTACGGTTGAGTGTCAACACCGTCACCGGGTGCGCATGCCCTTGCTCGTCGCATACAACGCCGTCCTCTGCGCTCAGGGTCCAGTCGTCACCGACCCGCTGCAGGCGGCAGTGCAGGCTCGCCATGCCGGGGTCAAACAGCGCCAGATCCTGTGCCGCATCGGCACCGATCAGCCATTGCTCGCCAATCAGTGGCAACGCAGCCCCCTGATGCAGTCCGCTCAATACCCGTAATTCAAACATCCGGTCTTCTCCAGGTGAATCAAGCGGCGTACTCGTTATCAAAGGGTTGCTCGTCGTCATCCAGATCAAAACGACCCATGACCTTGACCTGGGCGGTGTTGCTTACCTCGGCGAATGACAGCACGGGGACATGGTGGAATTCTTCCTGCAACAATGTCCTCAGCGGGCTGCGCAGGTCCTGGGCGACGAGTAGCACGGCCTTGTCCAACGAGCGCAGGGGGAAGGCTATGTACAGTTGCTCCATCAGTAGCTGGCTGGTTCCGTGCTCCAGTGCGAAGAAAGTCTCGCTCTGCGTCTGACGCAGACCGTCGCGCAGAATGCCTTCGCTTTCCGGCGTCAGCAGCCACACCAGTAAGCCCTCGGGGCCGCAGTATTGATGAAAGATCTGAGACTTGAGGGCGATGCGCACGTAGTCGGTCAGAACGGTGATTTCCCGCTCATGCTGACCGTGCTCGATCAGGCATTCGGCAATCACGCGGACGGCTCGCAGCGGTATGCATTCGGAGGCCAGGCGTTGAAGTACCGCGGAGAAGCGCGCCAGGGGCAGCACACGCTGCATTTCCTGGGCAAGTTCCGGTTGCTCGGTTTCCAGCCAGCCGAGAATCGCTTTGGTTTCCTGCAGGCCAATGAACTGCGGGCCACAGGCCTGCAGTACCCGCTCCATGCGCTCGATGATCAGGGTCATGGCACTAACCGACTCAATGTCGTTTTCCAGAAGGAGCGGGGAATCGCTGGGCATCCAAACCCACTGACTTTCCTGGCGGTCGGCGCTGCCGGGTACAGCTGATTCAGACAGCGCCCGAACGTCGACGGCAACATGGGTCTGAGTGAACGTGGCCTTGAGCAGCGGAACCTCGTAGACCGAGAAGCGGAACTCGTCATATTCCAGGTCGGCGGCGCGCTCGATGATGAAGGAGGGCAGGGTCAAACCGAAATGCACCACCAGGCGGTTGCGTCGCTGGCGTATTTCGCTGACCAGCGCTTCCACCTGATCGTTGTCCTGCCCGGGATGGAACTGTAGGACGAACTGGCGGCTCGGCAGGATGGTGCGCAAATCTTCGCGACCATTCATTTCCGGCGAGACTGCGACAGGCTGCTCCTGATCCGTCTTAGGCTTGGCGCGTTGCAGTTGCAGCAGGCCGCCAAAGCCGCAAATGAACGCAATCACCAGGAACACCGCCGTGGGCATGCCCGGTAGCGCAGCGAAACCGAGCATGGCCATCGCTGCCATGATCCAGGCTTTGGGTTGGCTGGTGATTTGCTCAGCGATCTCCCGGCCGATGTTGGCTTGCACGGGATCGCCGCTGGGCACGCGGGTGATGATCATGCCGCAGGTCACTGAAATCAGCAGTGCGGGAATCTGGGCAATGAGGCCGTCGCCAATGGTCAGTACCGTGTACAGCTGCAGGGCGTCACCACCGGTCATGCCGTGCTGCATTACGCCGATGGCGATACCGCCGATCATGTTGATAGCAACGATGATCAGGCTGGCGATGGCGTCGCCGTTGACGAATTTCATGGCACCATCCATGGCGCCGAACAGCTGACTTTCCTTGCCCAGTTCAGCCCGTCGTGTACGGGCTTCGTTGACCGTGATCAGGTTGGCACGCAGGTCGCTGTCGATGGACATCTGCTTGCCGGGCATGGCGTCCAGGGTAAAACGTGCACCCACCTCGGCCACGCGCTCCGAACCTTTGGTGATGACCATAAAGTTCACCACGGTGAGGATCAGAAAGATCACCAGACCCACCGCCAGATTGCCGCCAACCACGAACTGCCCGAAGGCTTCGACGATGTGTCCGGCGTCCTGGTCGAGCAAGATCAGACGCGTGGTGGAGATCGACAATGCCAGGCGGAACATGGTGGTCAGCAGCAGCACCGCCGGAAAGGTGGAGAAAGCCAGCGGTCGGGGAAGGTGCATGGCCAGCATGATCAGCAGGCAAGAGATGCAGATGTTGATGGCGATCAGTACATCCACCAGCCATGTGGGCAGCGGGGTGATCATCATGAACACGATGGCGATTACCACAAACGCGCCCACTACTTCCGAGCGACGCATGGCGGCCAGGGCGAGCTGATTCAGCAGATTGATGATTTTGTCCATCAGGCAATGCCCCTCTGGTTCTGTTCCTGCTGCGTGAGTTGGGCCATAAGCATGAGCAGGTTGCTCAGGGCGTTCTGTCGGCTTTTGATGTCACGCCAGAGCAGCATCGGCAGTTGCTGCAGCATTGGCCGCAGACCGTTGAGAAACGCGAGCTGATGCTTGAGTTGTTTACCGCCGATGTGTTGGCTCAATTGCAGTGTTTCGTTCAGGCTCATGCCCTTGCCGGATAGCGCCAGCAGCTGCTTGAGGAACGCCGGCGGGTTGACATTCAACTCGGGATTCTTGCGGCGCATGCGTCCCAATAAATGCTCGCAGCCATGCAGCAAGGTGGCGACATGCCGTGCGGTGTTGAGGCCGTGCATGAGCGTGCGCAGTTGTTGCTGCGAGGCCGACGGCGTCAGTGCGGCCAGGTCATCGGCGATGGCGCTGCGCATGTCGCGCAACGTCAGTTCGAACTGGCCAGGTTCTTCTTGCTCGCTCATCAGCGCATCGATCAACCCGACAATGTTTTGTTGACCCGCCACCGCGCTGCTGTAGAGCGAGCGCAGGGTGCCTCGGCGACGCGTATTCAGGTTCGAACGGGCGAAGGCTTTGGCGCTGTTGATACCGGCGCGGCTGTGCCTGCCGAACTTTGCGCGCAGCAGGTTCAACTGCTGCGCAAGCGTCACGTGCTCCCCCGTCGCACCTTCGTTTCGCGCCTGTTTGGCTGCAGCCTGCAACATTACATGGGCTTTGGCGGCGTCATCGCCGGCGAAGGCCATCACCATTGCCAGGCTCGGAATCTGGCTTTGCAATTGTTTGCGCAGCGCTCGTGCTGCGCCGGCGAGGCTTTGTTCGTGTGCACCCGTCAGCTGTTGGTACAGCTCACTCAATTTGACCGCATGCGATTGCAACAAATTGCTGCTGGCGAGCAGATCGCGTTGGCTCAAGGTCTTGCTTTGCTGAACCAGCGCCGTGGCGAATCGCGCTACCTGTTGAGCCGTAGTCCCACCAGCAGGGGAGGGCGTAAGTGTGGGTGTTTGCAAGGGGGCAAGTGCGGTCTTCGTCGGCGCGACCACGGGCATTTGCAGCGGATAAACCGAGGTGGGGGCGGCGATTTTCATAAGGCGGTTCTGAGCATTGTCATGTGCTCTGGGTGGGCCACGGTGGTGTTCTGGTTCCATGCCTCTGACGGTCTTGGTATTTGTGCCAATCGCCGTCGTGCCGTGGAGTGCTTTATGCAAGTTCTTGCACAGAAGGGTGGTTTGGGGTTTTTTTAATCTTTTAAAATCAATAAATTACGGTTTTTTTTAGCTGGCATACATATCGCTATGGGACTTGCACACTTCTAAGTAAGAGTAAGCCCCCATGTTCCCCAACGACTCGACATCCACCCCCACGCCGCCAGCCGGCATTCGTCAACTCACGAGTGACCAGATGCAGATGCTGCGAGCGTTTATTTCCAAGCGCGTGATGAACCCGAACGATGTTGACGATATCCTGCAAGGCACTTTCCTTGAAGCGCTGCGCTGCGAGCACAAGTTCCAACACGCCAGTAAGCCGCAGACCTGGTTGTGCGGTATCGCACTGAACCTTATCCGTAGTTACTTTCGACGTATGTACCGCCAGCCCTATCAGGAAAGCTGGGACGACCACATACACTCCGATATCAGCAGCCAGGGTGAAGGCGACATTGGTCATCAGGTCGACGACCACCGGCAGTTGGTGCGGGCCGTCGAGGCTATAGGCTCCTTGTCCTCGAATATGCAGCAGGTGATCGAGGTGGCTCTGGAAATGGACGGGAATTACCAGCAAACGGCGACGTCACTGGGCGTGCCCATCGGTACGGTGCGCTCGCGCCTGTCACGGGCACGCGAGCAGTTGAAGCGTCAGATAGATCCTTTTGCGTGAGCCCAATCCTCCTGTGGCCGGGGCAGGCCCAGCACGGGGGGACGTTCAAGCGTTCATGACCTATGGGTTGCTATTCGTACCGCTGGGGCCAGCTTGGCCTTCTTCGGCTGCTCTGAGCCTTTGGGTTTCGTCTTCCATCCCCGCGGACTCTATGGCCGAAGACAGAACCTGCATCGGGACAGGTTTGTCAGTTGCGACCGTCGACGGCCGAGTGCGCGAGGTCGTCGCTCTGGAGTAGGCTTCGCCACCCTTGACTGCGCCTGCGTCCAGCGCTTTGGTAATGTCCACCAGGACCTGCGGTGCGATCTGTAGCACACCTCGCCCCATGTGAGTCGCGTTTTCCAATGCGTGCAACCCGCCACCCAGGGCTGCCTTTGAGGACATGTGAGGTAAATCCGGCCGACCGGGGGCGAAGACATTCCGCCTGGCGGTTTCGGTGCGATCGAATATCCGCGGGGCAGAAGGTTGCGCTGCCTTGCGTGCAGCGGTCTCGCCGGCGCTGGCTTGACTGGAATAGAGGGTCGACAAATAGCTGATCGACCCGGCAGCGGCGAGCAAGGCATTTTTCACAATCTGCGAACGGGTCAATGGAGATGGAGCAACATGTTCGGCAGCGGTGGGTGTTGGTTGGGCGACGGAGGGCAAACTTCCGTTAAAGATAGCGCTCTGTATGCCAGAAATACTTTTGCTGTAGAACGCCGTGCGTACCTTGCTTTCCCGCAGATCCAGCCCCTTGCCAAGTTCACTAGAAAAGTTCTTCGGCGCGCGGTCCGGTGCATACACCGGGAAGGTACGGTTCTTGTTATCGGTGAAGGTGGTGCCCAGTTGGATAGCAGCCTGCGCGCCGGCCGACATTGCACCTGCTGCCCCGGAGGCCAGTGCCCTGGCGGTCAAGGTCGTGCCATTGATCCGGGTCAGGTCATTGAGAAGTTGCCGCACCGCCTGGGCACCGCCGAATGACGTATAGGGGACCATCTCCCCAAGAACGTGCGTCGATGTGCCGAGTGCCTTTTTATCCGCGAGCCTGGTCCTTTGTTCCTTAACCGAGCTGAGCTCTTGAGTGAGTTCAGCCTCATTTTTGCTCGCCAGACGGCCGTCTACTTTTTTGAACGGTAGCGGGTCGGGGATCAGGGTGTTCGCGTCCACGGGTTTGAGCCCGACTATGTTTGCCTTCTCCGCAAGGGAAGTGGCTTGAAAAAATGCCTGGAACGCGGGCTTCACCACGGCGTTAACACTTTCGTGCGCAATTCCGGCGACCGTGCCGACGATTGCCGAGCGCGTGAGGAGTGCAGCGTCGTCGGGGTAACGGCTGTCCGCAGCTTGGTCGATGGCGGAGCGCGCATAGCCCAAATGGGTCATGGAAGCGATGAATTGAGGAATGCTCGCGGCGGCTATCGGGCCTGCCCAACCGGAAAAGCCAAGTGATTGGTGAGCGGTGTTGAGATCCTCGATTGTGGTGTTCAGGCCAGTGTGTTTGAGTACAGCGTCCAGCGATTTGGACGACTTTTTGAGGATCTCCTGCAAGGTATTGATGGCTGCCTGAATCGTTGCCCCTTCAGGGGGCTGCAGCTTTTTGACCTTCTCCTCCAGGTTGCCGATGAAGGTGTTCAGGGCGCCAGAGATTGCCGTGCTGCTCTGGTTGGCGTACTCGGCCAGGCTACGCCGGCTGGCTGCCAGCGCCTGGATGCCAGCGGCATCGGTGGGGCGGTTTTCCAGGGCGTCTTCTTCGTGCTCAAGATGAAGCAATGCCAGATGTTCGGTCAGTTGTTGCACGTGTTCGGTGAATGCTTGGCTCTGAAGCTTCGCGCTTTGTGCCCAATCAGTCGTTGGCGCAAGCCTGAGTTTCAGCTCAAGTGCCTGGAGTGAAGGTGCTTTGAGGGACAGATGCGACAGTACTTTTGCAAAACGTGCGGGGAAGGCAGGCGCGTAAGCCGAGTGGGTCGTCGGTGTATTGGGAGGTGGGCGGGGGATGACCGATTGGCGAGAAGCTTCAACCTGAAGCGATGGCGTGCTCGTCGCAGGAGAAACAGCGTCTGTAATCGCGCCGGAGCGCGCGACTTTCTGGATGTCAGACGCATTGGATGTTTGTGGCCGCGAGCTGATCGGCGTCATCATTGAAATCTCCTGGTTCGCTGCGAGGCATCGCTTGAGTGTGTCGTGTCTCGGTGTGTCTGGTTGACCGGTGTCGACGACGCTTGCGACGCCGCCTGTTGAAAGGCGCTCCTGCGCCATTCGCCAGCCAGTTGTGCGAAGGCTTTCATCGTCAGCAACAGTATCGGCGCAGTGGCGTCTGCCAGTTCGACCGATCCCATCAACAACACCCGTTTTGTCTCGTGATTGCAGGAGAACACCGGAGATTGGCCGCTGTGGAAGAGGTGAAAATTGATTTCCAGTAACGATAATAACACGGCGTCACGATTGCCCGACGGTAGTGGACCTATGTCGGCATAGATGGCCACCTGGTCACCTTGTTCCAGTGTGCGATGCTGCAGGCTGAAGTCGACTTTGTGGACCGTAAAATTCGCGGCTTCATGAAAATCCGGCGAATGAGGAATCAGGCTGAGGATGCAGATCTCGTCGATTAGTAATCGGTAGCGGTCCGTGGTCATTATTATTGTCTCTCGCCAAGGGTGTGAGTGAACTGCTCTAGGGGCATATTCGGTTGACTGCGTGGTCGTGAACGAACCATGGGTTCCCGATCCTTTCCACCCGACAGCCAAGCACTCTCCACTCAGGGAACCGACCTTCGCTTGGGACCACACAGTTGCATCCGTCATTCACGGAAAGCGATCACTTCGAGCATCCACCTTGGCGGCAAAACACGAAAACTTTCTGTTTGCTGTCGTTGCCTGAGGGGCGCCGGTGCCCATCCATTTTTACTATTTAAAAAGGGATTTCTTATGTCTATGACCATTCAACCGAACCCCTCTTTGCTGCGCCTCCAGGGGCAAGAGGATTCTCCTTCAACCGCTGAAACCTCCGCCGCGGGCCGTCTCCATGGGACTTCTTCGGCCACATCGGTTGGACAGGTACAGGCGACCAGTCAACTTGCGGACATCAAGGTCGTCATGAAAGAGGTGTTTGATAGTCATAGACAGTTGCTCACCCCTCACGCCCCCCTTGGATCCCCCGCAACACCAGCAGAGTTTCAGCGCATCACCGAACTCAACAAAGGCGTTGAGAAGCACAACGCGCAAATCGACAGCCTGATCGATAGCCGTGCTGCAAAACTGCAGGAGATGGGCGAAACCCCCGCCGACATCAGGGCCATGCTGAGCAAGGCGGGCACATTGGACCGGGTCTCGACCACCGCTTCGAGCGCTTTTCGTAGCATGCCCTTTGCGGCGGCGTCGGTACTGCAATACATGAAACCGCACATCAATGAAGGCAAGTGGCTACCCACCGCCCTGCAACCTCTGGCACCCTTTATCTCGGGGGCAGTTGTCGGGGTCATGGATACCGTTGGGACCGGCGTGATGAACCAGGTGACGGGCAATGCCCATTACCTCAAAGCGTCGCCGGCCCAGTTGCATGACGCCATGACGCATTCGCTCGAGAACAATGATCCCGGGAAGAAGCAAAAGATCCTGGACCACGGCATAGCCATTCAGGGCTACTCGGTGCGCAATGCGGCCCGTATCGGCCTGGGCACGATCATGGAGGTCACCGCGCCATTGGCCAAAGGCGCGGTGGACATCAGTGTCGCCGCGTTGGGAGGGATGGCGGCCGGCGCGGTCTATGGCAACCAAGTGCACACAACGGAACAGCGAGATTCGCTTAGAGGGGCGGCCTTTCTGTTTGGTCGCAAGGATACTCAACCAAAAGAAGATATGGCCGATGAAACCGAGTGGCTTGACGCTTACAAGGCCCTCAAGGACGCCAGTGTATCCAGCCTGGCGTTCAATGCTGCGAAACGTGTGGCAGGCCTGCCCGTCGACGTTTTAACCGACGGTTTAAGCGCAATTAGAAATCTCGCTACGCCTTCCGCTCTTGCTCAAAACGGAATTGGATTGTCCGCTGGATTCGCCGCTGTCGGTGTGTCTCAGGGAGCACTTGTGGGCCTTGTATCGCACCCGGTAGCCAAGGAGGCCGTTAGCCAAACGACCAATACAGTCTTGTCCGCCGGCGTTTTCGTAGGTTGGGCTGCGCTAAGCATCGTAACCGACTCGGTAGTCGATAAGGCCGAGAAGTTGCTCAAGAATGATGTAAAGGGCGCGCCAGCCACAGTCGCGAAGGTGGGTATGAAAGTAGGTAAAGCGGGTGTCGACGTCGGTATGAAAGTAGGTAAAGCGGGTGTCGACGTCGGTATGAAAGTGGGTAAAGCGGGTATTGACGCAGGCAAGGCGGGTATCGAAGAAGGGGTTAGGCTGGCCGCTCAAGGTGCTGACTATGCAAGAGTCACGGGCGCAAATCTGAATCGTCGTTATAACGAGATGACAAGTCGCCGCCGTCGACCGGATGTCGAAGCAGCAGGTGGGGACCAGGTCGCCAGTACAGGCAATACGGGCAATACGGGCGAGGACATCCCCATGGGTGTTATTGAATAAGTCGATGTTCCAGTTCGAGGATAGGGATAGGGAAGTGTCCGCTTTTGAACTCCTGTAACCGGGGTTTTAGGTGATCAGTCAACGTGACGGTCGTCGCGCCCGGTGATCCTGCTGGCCGCTCAAGGTTGTTCGCGGGTTGCAATAGCCCGCTTGGTTGGGTTTTCGCTGCGCTCAGCCACTCTTGTGTCAGCGTTTTCAAGAGCTGCGACTAGACGGTTTGAACGACATGCCAAGGCGCGGGCGCGGGCGAGTCCTCCTTGCCACCAGAGGCGCTAATCCGAGTGTTTGAGCAAGTGGTTCAACCACGTATTGGCCAGCCTCGCTGGAGCATGCTGAAGCATGGCGCGAGTCGCCGGCATCAGGAGTGGTTGGGACTTCTCAAAAAGATCAATCGCGAAACGCCCAAGCATCTTCAGCTGCATCTGATCGTGGACAACTATGCCACGCATAATCACCCTAAAGTGAAGGCATGGCTTGAGAAGCACAAGCGCTTTCACATGCACTTCACCCCGACCTCCAGCTCGTGGATGAAAATGGTTGGTATGCGTCCGGCTAAGTCATCTACCCAGCCCCGCATTGCCAAGGCATGGTGTGCACTTAAATTTGAGTGGGCACCAGTTCTAGCCTTTTAAGCGGGTATTTCATGCAGCCACGACGCCGTTCCTACGTAAGCGTCCGGCACACACGTCTTGTTGTTAAACGGGCGCCCACTTGTGCGGCAGCGACTGCGTAATCTCACTCGCCCGGTGCGGCGGCAGATGAATCAGCACGTCCTTCAGATAAGCCTACGGATCATGCCCGTTCATGCGCGCAGATTTGATCAAACTCATGATCGTCGCTACCCACTTTCCGCTGCGTAGCGATCCGGCAAACAACCAGTTCGAGCGTCCAAGCGCCCACTGCCGGATCTTGTTCTCTACTTGATTGTTGTCGATGGACACAGCCCCGTCGTCAAGGTAGCGCGTCAGCGCTATCCAGCGTTTAAGGCTGTAATCCAGAGCTTTGGCCGTTGCCGATCCTTTGGGCACGAGATCTAGCTGGGCTAACATCCAGTCATGCAGCGTTGCGATTATCGGAGCTGCTTTTTCTGTCGTATTCGCCAGCGTTCTTCTTCACTCATGTCCCGCGCTTGCCGTTCAACTTCATACAAGCCGCCAATCGAGTGAAGTGCCTGTTCGGCCAACTGGCTTTTATTCGCGACGTGCAGATCAAAAAGCTTGCGGCGGGCATGAGCCATGCAGCTGATTTCGGTCAGTACGAAAAACTACTATGCCCGGTTCAGCACCCGGCTTACCGGTCCTGGGCGAGCCGCTGATGTTGTCACAGTGCTTCCAGGCGGTCGGACTGACCTAAGCGCTGGTTAAGGCCCATGGGGCGAGTTGCGCGAAGCACGGCGACTATACCCACAGCCGTGGGAACCCCCAACCCCCTCCTGACCACCTACTAGGGCGAAGTTTGCTCAACTAGAGCAAGCCAATCTCTTCGTCTAACCCCGGGTTTAATATTGCAATGAATCCTATTAATTCAGGTATTCCAGCACAACACTACGCGACTTCAACCAATGTCAGTCAGCCATCGGCGTTACCTGGCTCAGGAGCCCAGCATTCTCACCCTACCAAGCTGCCACCGGCCAAACTTAGCCGTAACGCTCAATTAGCTCTAGATCAACTCGCAACCCAGTCCAATGTCGATCATCAACGCGTGGCATCGTTAGTATGCAATGCGCTACAGGACGGGGCTTTGCGTCTTCAGTCTAACGATCAGATAGAAGCGACCTATCAGGCATCAGTTAACCTGCCCGCTGATGCTAATCCCATGAACTTTGCTAATTTAATCAGTTCTGATCTAACGATTAAAACGCAGTTAAACGATCATTCTCAATATGACATCATTGGAATAGATTTAGATGGCACGTCATTGAGCGCGCCTGTATCTATCAAGCTGTCTTGTCGCCCTCCAGCCCCCGCGCACGACGAAACTTCACCTCCAGTGCATCAACAATCGTCATTGGTATCGAATCACATAGACGCACAACATTCGCGAGGCCAGTTGGCAGCGTCAAGATTTCGTGAAAATCAGAATTTTTCGGGCCCCCCTCTGCCTTCAATCGGATCGTTCGCTCCCCAATACATGCCATCTTCGCATTACGACCCGACGGCCGCCAGTACGGGCACCCCTGGTCCTATCCGGCATCAAGCCGCTCCTACAGCCCGCGTGGAACCTTATCCCACATCCTTGGGCTCAAGCGGGCCTTCGTCACGCCGCGAAAGCACTCGAACGCTAGATCATCGGCATTCAGTGCGTACGTTTTTTCAAACCCCGCAGGTTGCAACGGCGGGAGCTTTGGCGTCCCCCTCTGCTGTTAACGCTCATCCGGTGACTCCGGCAGGAGAATTAGAGTTTCTAAAGTCTCCAATACATAAGCAGATGGAAAGCGCACTGCCAATAACTGTGAAAGGTGCGTATCGCTCGCAGCTTATAACATATTGGCGAGCCCTGGAAAGTAAGGGGCAAGACTGGATGCAGCTTAGGGGTGACGATGGAGTTACCAGACCGATTCCACTCGAAAACGCTATTAACGACGCGATACGTAATCAGGAAGCCACCGAGGTGCTCCGAGCGGTCGCCAATAATGTATATGGATTAGAGCTTCGAGGTTTCAGCGGTAGAAAACCCCCCAAGCGCTAAACACATAGCCCGGCCTTGGCGAACCATGCTCAGCGCCTTGGTGCATTTTGCAGGTACCACACCAAGCTAGAGTGTAAGCGTCCGGCAAACACGCCTTGCGTAGTTAAACGAGCGTCCACTTATGCGGCAGGCAGCAACTGCGTAATCTCACTTGCCCGCTGCGTCGGCAGACGAGTCAGCACTTCCTTCCGATAAGCATACGGATCATGCCCGTTCATGCGCGCAGACTGGATCGAACTCATGATCGCCGCTGCCCGCTGCCCGCTGCCCGCTGCGTAGCGATCCGGCAAACAAACAATTTGAGCGTCTACGTGCCCACGGCCGGATCTGGTTCTCTACTTGATTGTTGTCGATGGGCAAAGCCCCGTCGTCAAGGTAGCGCGTCAGCGCAATCCAGCGTTTAAGGCTGTAATCCAGAGCTTTGGCCGTTACCGATCCTTTGGACACGAGGTCTAGCTGGGCCAACATCTAGTCATGCAGCGTTGCGATTATCGGAGCTGCTTTTTCCTGTCGTATTCGCCAGCGGTCTTCATCACTCATGTCCCGCGCTTGCCATTCAACTTCGTACAAGCCGCCAATCGAGTAAAGTGTCTGTTCGGCTAACTGGCTTTTAATCCTGACGGTAAGGGCGATGGTGTCCACGTATTTTTAAGTGGAGAACATCGCCCTTATTGCAGAGATCGGGTGGGTGACTTTCTCCGGACGCTTAGTGCGCCAGTTAAAGCTGGCGGAGGATCGTCGATAAAAGTTCGATACTGGTAAGAAATGGCGAATTAACCAGACCCCGAGTCATGCATACTGCACCGCGAGGTGCAGGGTAAAGCGTTGACAGGGGAAACCGATGGGCCAGCCATTGAGCCGCGTAATCAGGAATCCGGCATGCCGATGCTGTTAAGCGAAGCAGAAGGCAATACGGAGCATGGCGTCATACGCCAGTCATGCTCTGATCCAGCGCGGTCGGAGGCCCTGTGCACGTCGGGAAGTCCTTCGCACAGAAACTGGGAGATCTCAGCGGTGCCCGGTGCGGAGCAGGAAAGGCCAAAAGCCGTAACCCTGCTGCCCACGCCGCTGAGAAGTCGGATACGTCCGTAGTACCTGAAGCCATCGAACAAAGGGCCTGGCCCTGCGGAGATAGTGGAGGAAAGGGACGTAGCCAAGGGAAACACCGACAGCCCCCCGCGCCCCGGACACTGAGCCGGATCAGTTGTGCGTCGGTGGGACTTGAAGGTGTACGTGAAGCAGCCTGAAGGGACAAGGGTATGCAGTTCACGGCACATCACACCGCGGTTATTGGCGCAGAGCTTCTATGCCCTGCGCCGCGATGCAGCGGTGGGCGTGGACGGCATGTCGTGGCGAGAATATGAGGAAGGTCTTCTCCAGCGGGTGACCGATTTGCACGCAAGGCTCCACAGTGGAGCCTATCGGGCAA
The DNA here is from genome assembly GCF_050434865.1 of Pseudomonas silensiensis. Classification (NCBI taxonomy): domain Bacteria; kingdom Pseudomonadati; phylum Pseudomonadota; class Gammaproteobacteria; order Pseudomonadales; family Pseudomonadaceae; genus Pseudomonas; species Pseudomonas silensiensis. The sequence goes on along the minus strand of NZ_JBNDJH010000012.1, from coordinate 26,982 downwards.
CGCCGTCGCGGCGGGTCTATATCCCCAAAGCCGACGGCAGGCAGCGTCTGCTGGGCATTGCCTCTCTGGAGGATATGATCGTACAGCAGGCGGTCGTTACCGTTCTGAATGCGATCTATAAAGAGGACTTCCTGGGCTTCTCGTACGGGTTTCGACCGGGGCGCAGCCAGCACGATGCGCTAAACGTGTTGACGGTCGCGCTGAAGGGCCAGAAGGTGAACTGGATATTGGATGCGGATATCACGTCGTTCTTTGATGAGATCGACCATGAATGGATGCTGATGTTTCTGGGACACCGGAATGCAGACCGACGCCTGCTCGGACTTATCTGCAAATGGCTTCAAGCGGGCGTTATGGAGGATGGCCGTAGGGTGGCTGCGACCAAGGGAACTCCCCAAGGTGCGGTGATATCGCCATTGCGGGCGAATATCTACCTTCACTACGTGCTGGACTTATGGGCAAGGCAGTGGCGACAGCGGTATGCCCGTGGCGATGTAATTATCGTGCGTTACGCGGACGACAGCGTGGTGGGTTTCAAGACGCAATCACAGCAGTTCCTGGTGCAATTGCGGGAACGGCTAGCCAGGTTCGGTTTATCGCTCAACGCTTCGAAGACACGACTAATTGAGTTTGCTCGTTTTGCTGCGAGAAATCGTAGGAAGCGAGTAAGCGAACGGGGAACAAACCTTGCGTTGACGAGTTAGCACGTCCTTCGGATAAGCCTACCGATCATGCCTACAGGTTCCATGGGGGCAGGGGCATCCCGGCGATTTGCTTCCCTCCCGTGGACATCCACCCGCCATGGAACCACTACGGGCGCTAATGCCACTCACGTTTTTCAGCTATGAGACCCACTCATGACGCCCATCCGGTCTTCCCAGTCTTCCGTCCCGCCTATCCCTTCGCCAGGTATTGAAACCTCCAGTACGTCGCTGCACGCGGCGGTAGTCAAACGAGACAGCGAGGCTGTGGCGCGTCTACGCAATGAAGGTTTGCGCGCCAATACTTTAAATGTAGAAGGCCGCTCCCCCTTGGACGCGCTCGAGAACATGCGCGATATTGACGAGCGCAGTCGCTCCAGTCTACACATGGCTTTACTGCAATCACTCAACCCGACAGCGCCCTTGGGCTATACCAAACCGGAGGCGCTGCATGGAACGGCGTGGGGGCTTGAAATCCTGCAATCAGGGGCTCTCAAGGGTGGCGTCAACGATCCCAAGGGCGGAACCCAATCCCTCGAGGGCAAAGTATTTTTCTCTGACCGCACCCCTGAGAGTACGACCGATCAGACCACTCGGCCTGACTTGCGCAGGAAGCCTCGAGACTATTCTGCTGGCGAAGGTCTTCATCCCAGTAACGCTTACTCGCGAGCGCTACAACACCGCATGGCGCAAGTCATCCTGCATGCGCTGGACAACGGAAAAACACTCTCGACCTCCACTGCTTCGCCATCGATCGAAGTCGCCAACCCAAAGCAACCGCAGATCGAAGGTGCAGCATGGCTACAGCGTTTACTGCATGCCAGTTACATCAAAAATATTGGGGGTCGGAAATTCATCGGCGCCCCTCTGGATGAGCATCTGGACTCCCTGAAACTGCCTGGATCTCTTGCTTTGAAATCTGGCGGGCAGGTAAACGAGCTGCGAGTTGAAGACCTGAACCGCTTTTATCATCAGGCGGCAAGTGAGTTGCAGCGCTCTCTAGAGGATGGCAAAGCCCCTTATCTGGGCTTGCTGAACAAGGGAGGCATCGTCCCATTGGTTTTTGGCTTCGAGAAAATAAACAATCTGTCCACGCACCGTATCCACTACTCTTCCAAGATCAAGCAATATTCCTATCAGAATACCGAGCATCCGCTGTCCGGGAGTTCAGAAAATGGCGGCAAGCTGAAAGAAGTGGAAGTGCGAAGTCTGGCTGACTTTGCCACCTTGTGTCTTGGGTGCGCTATAAAAGAGGTCGAGTTGCCTGCAAATCTAATCGTGCGGATAAAAGGCCAAAACGGCGAAAAAGCCCAATATCTGGATGATCAAAAGATAGTGATGTTTAGGCAAAAGCTATTGGCTCAAATTGCCGAGCAAGCCGGAGATGAGCCTCTGCAAACGCTCAGTCTTCATCGTTTGCAAGCAATCAATTCCAGCATACGCGCTAACTATTTGTATGCGTCCGGGCATCACGCCTTGCGTGATTAAACCGGCTGCCACCTATGCGGCAGCAACTGATCGATTTCACTCGCGCGCTGCGTCGGCAGGCGCGTGATGACATCTTTTAGATACGCGTACGGATCATGGCCATTCAGCCGCGCAGACTGGATCAAACTCATAATCGCCGCCGCCCGTTTGCCGCTGCGCAACGATCCTGCAAAGAGCCAGTTCTTGCGTCCAAGAGCCCACGGCCGGATCTGGTTCTCCGCCCAATTATTGTCAATGGGTACGGCCCCGTCATCGAGGTAGCGCGACAGCGCTGCCCAGCGTTTAAGGCTGTAATCCAGCGCTCTGCTGATGGCTGAACCTTCAGGCACGAGATCGCGCTGGGCCATCATCCACGCATGCAGCATATCCATCACCGGTACGGCTTTTTCTTGCCGTATTCGGCGCCGTAAATCCGGCTCCAGGTCGCGCACTTCACGCTCGATTTCGTACAGCCACTGGATGTAGCGCAGGGCCTGTTCGGCGAGCATGCTCTTGTTGGTCGCGTGCAGTTCGAAGAACTTGCGTCGCACATGGGCCATGCATCCGATCTCGGTCACGCCGAGTGCGAAGCTGGCCTTGTAGCCGCCAAAATCGTCACAGACCAGCTTGCCCTTCCAGTCTTGCAGGAAGTTGCGAGCATGCTCACCGGCTCGGCTGGGGCTGAAGTCGTAAACGACTGCCGCTGTTTCGCAGAATTGGCTGGTGGCGTAAGCCCAAACATAAGAGCGATGGGTTTTCTTTGAGCCCGGCACGAGCATCTGCACGGGTGTTTCATCGGCATGAATAACCTGCTGCCCAAGCACTACGTCGCGCAGTGCATCGACCAGAGGTTGCAGCTGCACCCCAGTCACACCCACCCATTGAGCCAAAGTTGAACGTGGAATCGCCAGGCCGGCACGACCGAAAATCGATTCCTGACGGTAAAGAGGCAGATGGTCAGCAAACTTCGCGATCATGACGTGGGCAAGTAACCGGCAGTCGGGATTCCCTTATCGATGACCTGCGCCGGAACCGGCGCCTGGATCAGCGTTTCGCAGTCATCACAGACCCACTTGCCACGGACATGGCGCTCAACGGTAAACACGCCGGGCGTGTAGTCCAGCTTCTCGCTGACGTCTTCACCGATACGCTTGAGTGCGCAGCCACATGGGCAGTGAGTGTTGTCCGGTTCGTGATGGATCAACGTACGTGGAAACGCTGCTGGCAACGCAGTGCGTTTGGGCTTTTGCTTTTTCTCGGCGGGCAACGCAACAGGTTGCAAGGCTTGAAGCTCTGCTTCAATCGCCGCGATATCGGTATCGATCAGGTCATAGAGCAAGCTGGCCTGCTCAGGATTCATCTGCTCGCTACGCTTGGCAAACTTCAAACGCTTGAGTTGGGCGATCTCGTGGGTGAGCTTCTCGATAACCGTTTGATCGCGGTTGATCTTCTTGCCCATCGTCTCGACTGTCTTACCCAAAGTGTCGACTTGATGGTCGAGCGTCTCGACACGCTGTAACAACTGCGCAGCCAAAGCGCGCAGTTGTTCAGGGGTAAGATGGTCGAGATTGGGGATCGAAATCATGGCGCCGATTTTGCCAGAGCAAGCGGTTCGCGGCGATAGACTGATAGGCTAATGGCAGCCGTTAAACCAGTGTGATCGCACCGCCGGAGCCGGCGCGTTGCCATGGCAGACCCAACACCAGAACCTGGAGTTGTTCGGTATCCAACTCCATTTCAGAGCCTTGGCGAATGCCTGGCCAATGGAACTTGCCTTGGTTCAAACGGCGAGCCGCCAGCCAGATCCCGAAGCCGTCATGCACCAGAACTTTCATGCGCGTGGCGCGGCGGTTGGCGAACAGATAAGCGCAGTGCGGCTTCGCCGCACCAAACACCGCGATCACCCTGGCCAATGCCGTCTCGGTACCGGCGCGCATGTCCATCGGCTCGGTGGCGAGCCAGATGGAATCGATGCGGATCAAAGGACAAGCCCTCGGACAAAGCGGGCGCATCCGTCAGGGTCGGAAGTTGGCCATTTCACGATGAGCGATTGCTCGCCAAGCGGCAGCTCAATGATCACCGATGCTTCGGTCTTATGTTTTGGTTCAACCGGCGCGACTTTCAAAGGAATGAAAGCTGGCACCGCGACTGCCTGCTGATCACGGTAAAGCGGTAACCACCGGCGAACGACATTGGCATTAATCCCGTGACTCATCGCAATAGCTGCCACGGAAACACCGTGCTGCTCGCACTCTTGAACGACTTGGGTCTTGAAGGATTTCGGGTATGACTTACGTTGGCGCATGGCGATCCTGGCATTAAGGGTAATTGCGTCCGCTTAAAAATACGCGGACACAATCGCCCTTATTGCTCGGGCTCGGAAGGTGTGTTCCCCGGCCCCTTACGCATTACCGTCGTCGGCGTCACGATCAGATATCACCCCAGCCATGATCTGCCTTGAAATCCCATACGCACGCGGCACCGTCAAAGTGAACCGACCGAGGGAAAGCGCGGCTGCCTGCGCGACCTTTCTTCGAGACATCGTGTCAGTCCGCGAACAAACCGGGCACACCCTGACGGGTCGGCCGCTGGCCATGTCAGGGTCAGGGCCCCTTGCTCGTACGGTATCTCGATGCTGACCGATGTCTCAGGCTTTGCCTGATCTGTGGGGGCAAGTCGTTGGCGAATGGGGATCCTAACGTTAAGGGTGATTGCGTCCGCTTAAAAATCGTGGACGCTATTGCCCTTATCGCTCTTGACCGGCTAGTCGGCTAGATGACTAGCCAGCCGCTTACCATGGTTGAACGCTTCTTGCGCGACATCAGCGGTGTACCTACGTGAGGGCCGCTTCAGCTCAGTGCGTGAGCTGGAAAGTTCGATCACTACGTTCCTGGCGCTGCGAAATGCACAGCCGACTCGCTAGTTTGGAACGGCAAAGGAGAGGATGTTTTGAACAAAGATACAGCGAGCCCGTGACGCAGACTGGGAGAGCTACTACCCTCAAGTCTCACCCGATTCCGTATCAGCACCTTAACGTAATCAATACCTGTTGCAAGCAGCGCTCAGCGACTTTATGGCGCGCTTGATTTCCTGTTTGATTTCATCGGGTATCCACTGTCCAGCAGCCGCACGAATGAGCTGGTTGTCAATATCGGAACCACTGAACTGCTCCACATAGTCAGGTATGACAGCTTCAGTACCCGCGCCTCTAATGCTTCCAGCGGTAACGATAACTATCCTTTTAGGCGTGAGCAATCCAGCCTCTTTATGCTCGTTGTACGCGTAGAGGGAAAGCCCGGTAGTCGAAGACCACGCTTGAGCATCCAGGCCTTCCATATACTGTTGCGCTACTTCGCACAATGCATGCTGCTTTCGATTTTTGGCGGCTTCCCATTCGAATAATACATATATCACCGTACCCATTAGCGCCAAGGATACGCTGACAAAGAAGTAGACTTTCATCTTGAATGATCCGAGTTTGAACGTTTCAATTTTCCAATCATCGCCGTCCGAATGCGTGGAAGGTATGCGCGGGTCACTACGTGGCGGGTCCGGCAGGTCTGTTCCGCTTCCGACCTCAACCCCATCGCCTGGAGACCTTCAAAATCAGCAGCGATCTTCATTTCGCCGACAAGGTAGTCGGAAGTAGTTGGGCTCTTTCTGAACCCGCCGGATAATGCCTTAGTGTTGTCGGTTGACGGAAAAACCGAATCCCGACTTTGGATAGCACCCAACCGATGCTGGCACTACGCCCAGATCAATTATCGATGCCCACATCATCGAGATCCCAATGGCAACCGAGGTTAGTGGGCTGTCACAGTGTATGAGTTCCGATTCGCATATCGACTGACGTTTTCAGGGTTGGCAGACCCAAATCATTAATGACCTGGCAGCTCAAAGATTGCTGCGTTTGCAGTGCAAGGTAAATGCTATTTGGTCGCCTGATCGCTTAGTTCGACCTGACTGCACATGCTGATTTGGGTGTGGCGCTATTGCTATCAGAGCCGCGCATCATCTGATTGGCCCTTTGCTGCTGAGGGTAGGGGGAATGGTGGCCGACATGGTACCTGGCCGTGATGGGCGAGCCGCTTTAAAAAAGACTATCGCGGCGAGCAAGAGATTCCCACATGTCCAGGCGCTGGCTGAAGAGGGTGTCTTTTTTCAAGTCAGGTGTCCAACCGGGATTACCTGCAAGCCGGTAGCCATGCCTGCTTGCGACGCTGATCAGTTGCCGTAACGCTTGTTCACTGTCAAGGACCAGCACCGGATCGAGGTCATGTAGCACGGGACAGATGACCGTTGCCGGCAGGTTTGTTTCTGGTTCAGTGGCCACGTTTCCTTCGTCGGAACCGTGATGCACCAGCTTCCAGGCATCTGCGTAGCCGCTTAGTTCGGTGGAGTTGAATTCAGGGCGCAGTTCATGGTTGATAGTATCGGCGATCCGCTGTTCACGTTCGGTGATGCGATTGATCATCCTCTCGGTGCTAGCAGCGACTGGGTGTCGGTGGCTGGCCTGCAAGGATTGGCCGCTAGCCAAGAAATATTGCTCTGACTGGAAAAAGTTTAGAGGGCCTCGAGCGTCCATTACTACATCCTTGCGCTGGTCGTGGCCGCCGAAATTCTTCATATTTGGCATTACCGCCAATAAATCGAAATCGGCGACATATGCCTTCTGAACATGGTGAGAGCCATAAGTGGCGAGGCGTGGGGCTAATACTTGAATTGGTACGTCGCCGTTTTGAATTAAATAGCCTTTGTCGTTGGCCCCGGCAAGGGCGGCGAAAGTCTGGTAGCTGCCGTCGGGCGCTTCGGCATCAAGAATATAACCCCCATCATTGGGGGCCATGTGTAGCAATCCCGCACTTTGTAGATAGAGCAAGCGTTCATGGGTCAGGACCAGAGGTATAGCTTGTGGACCATTCTCTTCAGTGCAGCTGGCCTGAGTCTTAGAAGAGGCAGCAATTGCCTTGTCGGGCTGAGCCTGCAGCTTGCTCAAGCTTTGATCAAGGCAAATGAAGCCATACTGCGGGCCCCAATTGGCACTTTTGCCTTTGATCTCTAGGCCTTTGGTTGGGTAGTTGTCGTTTATAAGAGGTGCGTTGTGCGGATCCACAGGGCGAAATAGGATCAGGCAGTCCTCCCTGCATGCAATATCGTGCAGTTTTTCTAGATGACCGGGGCTAATGCCGGTCTTGTCTCGCACTGCGTCAATGGCCTGGGTCAATATGGCGGAACGAATAACCGAAGGCTTGTTTGGCAAGGCGCGGTGGCCGCTGAGGGGTATGTTAGGGGCGAATTGCGCCGAATCGAGGGTGAACCGCTCCCGCTTGGCCGCGAGCGCGGTGTCCAGATCTATAGGTGATGCGCTTAGCGAGCGTAGATTATTCTGATGATCGACCTCGCCGCTCACTCTCAGGCTAATTTTATTGTTCTTCGGGTAATCGTAATCAGCATGGTAGAAAAACCTGCGATCCTGGTCCAGTTCAGGTTTCTGGCCAGAAACTATATTGTTCAGTGCAGCATTCAGCACCCTGCGTCTATCAGAGCTTAACCGGGTTTTCAAGACACCTATCCCAAAACTCAGGCCGCCTACTTTTATTTTCGAGGGTAAACCCAATCGGGGAGTGGGTATCGAATACTCCGAATCTGACGGGGTGGCGTGAGAGACCTGCCTTCCTGTTTGAACGGCATTTGAAGTCGCAGGGGAAGAGGGGAGGGGGGGCGACTGACGATACGAGGAGCTTATAGAAATCAAGTAAGTCACCGTGCTAAAAAAATGAAAGGACCAAGGTTGATATCTTGCCCCTTGCCATAATTACAGCTAAAAAATTCATTAGTCCAGTTACATCAGCTCACTCCACTTATGACATTTTTTTACCATCGAGTTGCTGCGTCCGAATACCTGTCCAGCCCCGAAGAGGGAGCGACAGCTTTGCAGACGCTATGATTTTCTTCGGGTAAGAGTTTTGTAGTGATCGATATCGATTGGGTTCCACTGGGCCGTATTCGTCCGAGATCACCGCAGCACAGCGAACCTGCGAACAGCGAGTTTTAGGGTACGGTCTCTAAATTAAAATCTTCGAAGACTGGCTATGTTTTGTCGGTCATCACGTCGTGGGAGGCGGGTAGATGAAAGCATCCTGCGACTGTGCAATGGGGCTCGTGTAAGCAACTGAAGACTTAGACTGTGTCTGGATGATTTTTAAATGCCAATATCGATCGAGTCTATGGAACCGTTTGCCCACCAGACGCCACGCAGTTTTTATCTTAGACAGGCAAGCCCATCCATTATGAATCCAATTAAAGCTTTCTTTGCCATGATCCATCCGCCAGAACGCTAGCCCGTCTCGACTGTGCAAGCTTCGCTTCCCTCTCATTCAGGCGACTCTGGCGCTTCAACGGATCACTGTAATTCTGAACTACGGGAAAGTGCTTTTTTACTCACCCTCGGTCGAACCAACAGCTTTGACTCCAAGCGAACCATTGTCGGACGATTTGGCCTTATTAAATGTGCTTAATTGAATATGGAGACTGAATATGTCGTCGGAAGAGTATTTCGAGGAGTCCAGAATCAACAGCGCGACAATCAAAGGTATCGAGCGAGTACCTGGTGGCAAAAGTATTGATCGAGTACCTGGTGGTGGTCTTTATACGGAGGAGGCCAGACAGCGACGAATCGAGTACTTATTCAAGAAAACAGGGACCGAATTGAGCGAAGTAGCAAAGATGAGGTTCAGCGCCGATCAACTCCGCAACAACTGTGAGTCCTTGGTGGGGTCGGTCGAAATTCCGCTTGGCGTGGCCGGTCCGTTGATAGTTAACGGCCAGAACGCAAACGGCCATTACTATGCACCACTCGCGACTTCTGAGGGAGCGTTGATCGCCTCTATTGCTCGAGGTGCGAAGGTCATCTCTATGGCCGGTGGCGTCAACGCGGCCTTCCTTGGAAAGCGGATGATCCGAGCACCGCTGTTCGAATTCAAGACGATGACAGAGGCATTGTTGTTCGTGCGCATCGTCAACGAGAGTTTTGCTGAGTTGAAAGCCCAAGCGGAAAGCTCTTCGCGACACGCCGTATTATGCAGCATTGAACCGCAGGTGAGTGGGAGGTCTGTGCACGTACAGTTTATCTACGAAACCGGCGATGCCGCAGGTCAGAACATGACCACCACTTGCACTTGGAACGCCGTGCAGTGGTTACAAAAAGAGATTGCCGAAAAACATGGTATCCGCCCAACGTCATATGTACTTGAAGCGAATCTCTCGAGCGACAAGAAGGTAACCTATCAGTCCTACATTCGTGGTCGTGGCAGTCGTGTAGTTGCAGACTGTCTGTTACCTGCATCAATGGTACGTCGGGTTCTCAGGGTCACACCGCAACAACTGGTCCGTGGATACCGGCAACTCGCTTCTGGCGCGTTATCAGCAGGAATGGTGGGTATGAACATTAATGTGGCGAATGCGGTGGCGGCGATCTTCACGGCGACTGGTCAAGATATTGCCAGTGTCCATGAATCATCTATAGGCCAGTTATTTGTCGAGCTGAACGAAGATGATTCCATTTATGCTTCGTTGGTCCTGCCTAGCTTGCTCATAGGCACCGTCGGTGGAGGAACTGGATTGCCAGAGCAACATGAGTGCTTACGATTGATGGGCTGTGCGGGTGCAGGAAAATCGGCGGCCTTTGCCGAGGTCATTGCCAGTTTCTGCCTGGCCTTGGAGCTATCAACCCTTTCTGCCCTCGCAGCGGACGAATTTGCAAACGCGCATGAGCGTCTTGGCAGAAACCGACCGAAAACTTAAGCAGTGCTTAAAGGAAATGCTCCGTATCGAAAGATACGGAGCATTTTTCGTTATGGCTTACATCTAAGACAGCCACGCAGGCGGACTGGTCTCACTGGAGGGCTTGATAGGTCCGGCGGAGGGGGCGTGCAAGACCTGGTCAATGACATCGGTGGGCAGTCCGTGAAACCAGATGAGCAGTTTCTATTCCACTGCTTCCAAAACCCAATACTGGCGATGGCTGTCTCTGCGATGTCGAATTTGCCTTAAGGATCGCTGTTCGTAAGAAACGCGGGGGAGGGTACGAACTATACGATTCTCGAGTGGCTCTGGTGTCGATGTCATTGGAGTCGAAATGGGGCGGATATTGTGTCTGGCACAACAGCGTGTGGGGCGGGCTGACTTAGGGAGTACGCGTTAGCATTGGTGATAGATTCCTTACGGTACAGAAGGCCAGGCACACCGACGCTGGAGAATTGCAGTGGATTGACTCACGGCCTTGTGTCTGAAGTATTGTGTGCTCTGAGAGGGATTCCAGACACGAAAATGAAATAATTGAGTTGTCCGGAATTGAAATCCCGAACCATCGTCAACCATTACCGAGATGCTTGGTTACGTCGCTATCACTGGCGAGCGCATCCTCAGCGGAGGCAGGTCGAGTCGTCGCGAACGCGTTTATAGCAAGCGCCCTTGTGCTCGCTATACCGTAGGTCGCGACACGGCGATCATCGCCCGTCATGTCAGGTCTCTCTCAGACCGGATGCTTGACAGCCTTCTAATCCGCGGTCTTAAACATTATTTCCACACAACACCTTCGACGACTTCAACACACACTTGAGCCGCGTAAGCATCCCAATGCTGAACTGACCGCGAAGCCCCCTGCGCAGGCTTCCTAGTCCACCGCTATGCTATTAATGAAGCAGCGGCTGCAGCGGCTGCATGTTGCAGGCGCACCACCTGCGTAATTACTTCAATCGGGCGTTGAGCCGTTTACTTGGGCAGATTCTTCGTCCGAAGATACTTCCGCTGACTCTTCGTGCTTTGGGAAATCATCAGTTCCGGATTTTCCGGGTCCCGCAGCAACTTCTGCTGACTCCGCGCGTTTTGGGAAATCATCTGTCCTGGATTTTGCGGGTCCTCCACCAGCTTCTGCTGACTCCGCAGGTTTTGGGCAATCATCTGTCCTGGATTTTGCGGGTCTTCCACCAGCTTCCGCCGACTCCGCTTACCGCGGGAAATCATCTGTCCCGGATTTTGCGGGTCCTCCACCAGCGTCTGCTGACTCCGCTTACTGCGGGAAATCATCTGTCCTGGATTTTGCGGGTCCTCCACCAGCTTCCGCTGACTCCGCATGCTTTGGGAAATCATCTGTCCCAGATTTATCGGGTCAGGGACCAGCTTACGGTTATCCAGCGCTCCTTTGGAGATCGTATGTCCCGGATTGGCCGGGTCCGGAACCTGCGGCCGATCATATTTCCGATGATTCAGCACGCCTTGGGTAGTCGTCATTCCGGGATTTTCCGGGTCCGGCACCTGCTGCCGATCATACCTGCGCTTATTCAGCGCGCCTTGGGTAGTCATCTTTCCGGGGTTTTCCGGGTCCGGAATCTGCCCTTGACGCACTTTACTCACAGAGGAAGTAGAGCTCTGTGAAGGCAATAAGGACGCCAAGGACGTCGGGGAGGGGGCAAAGTGCCCCGCTTGAACGGGCTTTCGCGAAACATCCTGAGAATTGCTTCGACCTATCGATGCCTGCGTGAACTGACTTCGGGAGGAGAGAGCCGCCAAATGGCTAAATTGCTGATCACCACACATTCCGGATGGTTCATTGTTGCTCGTGACGGCAGGAGGAGAATCAGGCAGGTTGATGGATGCAGTTGCGCCAGATGAAGGCACATGAAAGTTGATGCCAATAATATCGTATTGGGACTGTTCGTTTAGTTTCGCGCGAACGGTTAAATTGCCAACCTGCCTCGCGCCCATTGTGCCTCTTGCGCTTGGTGCATCCACTTCTTGCTTATAGTGAGCTTCTGCTCCCTGGCTCGATTGAATTTGCAAGCACCATCGGCGATACCATTACATACCAGCAATGCCAAAAGCTGGTCGGGTCCATTGGGCTGGGCTTCGATTTGTTTTAAAGCAAACTGAGTGTTAAGGCTCAGCCTGGCAGGCGAGAGAGCATTAGGGTGACTGTGCTCTGCCTGCGAGCCAGATGGCTCTGGCAGCTGACTGGCATTTACTGGCAGGATTCGGTACGAGGGGATACCTAAGTTAGAATTCATAGCTGCCTGTCGTGCTTTCCTGGTAATTTTGAATCGATATCAACGATCTCGATCCCAGTGGGTGGTGAAAATGGCCTATAGGTTCCAATCAGGAAAAACCGACTTAAATTTTGAATTTTCTGCAATAAATGAAATAGCGTTACTGTCGGTTATAAACGTCATTTATATAAATCTGACTAGGATGCCTATGCAGGGGGCTTCGCGGTCAGTTCAGATTGAGACCTTGCGCGGCTCAGTTGTGTGTTAAGTCGTCGAAGGTGTTTTAGGGAGATAAGGTTTAAGACTGAGGGTTAGAAGGCTGTCAAGCATCCGGTCTGAGAAAACCCATGATAAGATGATCGCCGCCCGCGACCTACGGTACCCTTCCAGTCTTGCAGGACGTTACGAGCATGCTCACCGGCGCGGCTGGGGCTGAAATCGTAGAGGACCGCTGCCGTTTTGCCGAACTGGCTGGTGGCGTAGGCCCAAACATAAGAGCGGTGGGTTTTCTTCGAGCCTGGAGCGGGCATCTGAACCGGTGTTTCATTGGCGTGGATGACCAACTGCCTGAGCACTACGTCGCGCAGCGCATCGACCAGAGGCTGCAACTGCACGCCAGTAACGCCAACCCATTGAGCCAAGGTTGAACGCGGAGTTGCCAAGCAAGCCCGACCGAAAATCAATTCCTGGCGGTAAAGAGGCAGGTGGTCAGCAAACTTGGCGATCATGACATGGGCCAGCAACCCTGCGCTCAGGGTAACCTTGTCGATGACCTGCGCCGGAACGGATGCCTGGATCAGCGTTTCGCAGTCATCGCACACCCACTTGCCACGGACATGGCCTTCAACTGTAAATACGCCGGGCGTGTAGTCCAGCTTCTCGCTGACGTCTTCACCGATGCGTTTCACTGCGCAGCCACACGGGCAGTGAGTATTGTCGGGCTCGTGATGGATCAACGTGCGTGGCAACTCTGCCGGCAACGCGGTGCGCTTAGGTTTTTGCTTTTTTTCGGTCGCCGCTGGCACTGCTTGCAAGCCATGAAGTTTTGCTTCAATCGCCGCGATATCGGTATCGATTAAGTCATCGAGCAAGCTGGCCTGCTGCGGATTCAACTGCTCGCTGCGCGTGGCAAACTTTAAGCGCTTGAGTTGTGCGATCTCGAAGGTCAGCTTCTCGATCACCGTTTGGTCTCGGTTGATCTTCTTGCCCATAGTGTCGACCTGCGACAGCAAATGCGCTGCAAAGGCACGAAGTTGGTCGGGGGAAATTTGGTTGAGATTGGGCGAAGAAGTTATGCTGCGGATTTTGCCAGCGCAGGCAATTCACAGCGATAGACCAATAGGCTAATGGTGGCTTTTAAAGCAGTGTGATCGCGCTGTCGGAACCCACTCGTTGCCATGGCAGGCCCAGCACCAAGGCTTGAAGTTGCTAGGCATCCAACTCCATTTCAGAGCCATGCCGAATCCCTGGCCAGTGAAACTTGCCTTGGTTCAGCCGGCGAGCCGCCAGCCAAATGCCAAACCCGTCATGCACCAGAATTTTCATGCCAGTGGCGCGGCGGTTGGCGAACAGATAGGCGCAGTGCGGCTTTGCCGCACCGAACACCGCGATAACGCTGGCTAATGCGGTCTCGGTGCCTGCACGCATGTCCATCGGCTCGGTGGCGAGCCAGATAGAATCGATGCGTATCATTGAGCGAGTCCTCGGATGAAGCGGGCGCATCCCTCGGGATCTGAGGATGGCAACTTCACCGTGAACGTTTGCTGGCCAAGCGGTAATTCAATGATTGTCAATGCTTCAGCTTTTCGTTTTGGTTCGACTTCCAAAGGAATGAAAGCTGGCAGCACGACTGCCTGCTGATCGCGGTAAAGCGGTATCCACCGGCGAACGACATTGGCGGTGATACAGTGCCTCATCGCAATAGCCGCCGCGGAAACACCGGGTTGTTCGCACTCTTGGGCGACTTTGGTTTTGAAGGGGGTCGGGTAGGACTTACGTTAGCGCATGGCGATCCTGGCATTAAGGGTAATTGCGCCCGCTTAAAATACGCGGACACGCCCTTATCGGCCGGGCTCGGAAGGTGTGTTCGCCGGCTCCTTACGTTGTGGCTGGTCGCGGGAGGGACGGGATGGCTGAAGGCAGTCTCTACTGTAGAGCCAAGACTTGAGGCGGCTACCCGACAATCAAATCCGGCCCTCTCGGGCATTCTAACTGGCTATTCGCGGGCTCGTTACGCAGCTGCAAACGTGCGGCTGCGATCATGCGTTTGATCCAGTCGGCACGGCTTTCAAGTACTGCGCCTGACGGTCAAGAAGCGAATGCGTGCGACGCTTGGCTATTCGGGATGAGCTGAAGCACCGACGGCATTGGCTCGTCCGGGCTCAAGGGCCGTGGCTCACTCGGGTGGTGAATGGTTATTTCAATTACCTCGCGGTGCCAGGAAACTTGAAGCTATTGAGTGGCTTCAGGAAGGCCATATGCCGATAACCAGAAGTTGCTTTTGTTAGAAGGGGCGTTTTCTTCCATTGACCGACCAGTCACTCTTCTATACTGTTGCTATTAACGTAGGGGACCACCGATGGCACGACCAAGAAGTGATACTAAGCGCAACGCGATCATGTCTGCGGCGATCAAGACCATCGCCGCGAAGGGGTTGAGCGCTCCAACGGCAATGATCGCGAAGGAAGCAGGGGTCTCGAACGGCGCATTATTTACTTACTTCGAGACTAAGTCCGACCTGCTGAATGAACTTTATCTGCAGTTGAAAGCAGATATGGCAAAAGCGACAACAACAGATCTTCCGACTGAGGCTAGCGTGCGTGATCAAATGCTTCATGTTTGGAATAGATGGCTGCATTGGACTCTTTCTCACCCACAGGAGCGTAGGGCAATTGCGTACTTGGGTGTCTCTCACGACGTGACACAGGCGAGCCACGAGGCGGCAAGCCGGTTCTATAGTGGTGTCGCTGAACTCCTAGACCGCAGTCGTGCTTATGGGCCAATGCGTGATGCGCCACTGATGTATGTCGGCTCGCTCGTTATGGCCCTGGTCGATGTGACAACTAATTATATGGCATCAGATATGGCTAACGCGGAGAAGCACGCTTCCACCGGTTTCGAAGCACTGTGGCGTATCGTTGCGTAATTTTCCGTCATTTAGAAGAGTGACTGGGCAAGCATTATTAGCATGAAACATAGCACTGTAAACATAGCACTGTCGGTTTCGGCCGCTCACGCTACAGAAGTGAAGGGCGTCTCACTGGCGACATGATTACTACGCCACCTTAATGCGAGCAATCGCTGCTTAGCGCTAAGACGGCGTTGCGGGAAGTGGCGATCAAAAAAAAGGCATCCATTAAATCCGATCAACGCTAATTGCTTACCCCTACTCAGTTCCAAGTCTCAATGCAGGCATCGGTTTATGGTGTCGGGAGTTTCATCTGATTAGATCAACGGACCGTTTAACGATGCTCATCATTTTTCAGCTGTTTCTCTCATAACGGTATCAATCATGTCTCCCAGCACCGCCGTGCCATCGTCGTGCGCCAGCCAGTCTTCTCCGCAGTTTAAAGATAGTAAGTTCCGCAACCCGGTCGCCATGCAAAAACATAGCCTTGCCGAGCTGATACGCATCGGGTGGGCTTTCACTTTCAACAAGCCAGCCAACACCGTTCCTGCGCGCGTGATCCCTGTGCGGGCATTAACTAAGAGTATGCTGCTCGGCGCACCTGACAGTACGCTTTACCGCCTCGGCCATTCGACCATGTTGATCAAACTGGCTGGTGAGTTTTACTTGACCGATCCGGTGTTCTCCGAGCGTGCTTCGCCGGTGCAGTGGGCTGGACCAGCGCGATTCCATGAGGTGCCAATTAAAATTGAGGATCTGCCGCCGATTAAAGCCGTGATTCTTTCACACGACCATTATGACCATCTCGACCATGCCACCATTCTCGCGCTGGCGAAGAAGACCCGTTATTTCTTAACTCCTCTGGGTGTTGGTGATCGCCTGATCGATTGGGGCGTCAACAGGAGTAAGGTGCGCCAGTTCGACTGGTGGCAGGAAGGCAATCTTGACGGGGTAGTTTTCGTTGCAACGCCAGCTCAGCACTTTTCCGGTCGCGGTATCAGGGACGGCAACGCGACACTTTGGGCATCCTGGGTGATACTGCATGATAGCCTGCGGGTTTTCTTCAGTGGCGACACTGGATATTTTCAGGGATTTAAGGAAATAGGCGACAAGTACGGGCCGTTCAATATTGCACTGCTGGAAACTGGCGCCTATGACACACAATGGGCGGACGTCCATATGCAACCGGAGGAAACGATACAGGCGTTTCTGGACCTTAAAAGCGCTTGGCTGGTACCGGTCCATAACGGCACCTTTGATCTTGGCCTGCACCCCTGGCAGGAGCCGTTCGAACGCATCACTGCATTGGCTAGCTTGCACGGAGTGGCGATAGCGACGCCCGAAATGGGTGAGCCACTCGATCTGAAGTATCCCCATGCCGGTAGCCAGTGGTGGCGGAATGTGAAGTAAACCCGCAACAGTTCCGGAACCGCCTTTCATTGAAATACCGCTGTCGACTTTCTTCATGGTGGGGCGAGGTGAGGGGGAGTTCAGAGATCGCCGTAGTTCGGGTGATATCCGTAGACACAGTGTTAAGGAAAGGTATCTCGCAAAACGGACTTCGATAAGATCTTCATTGGAGCCTCCGCATGGGATTAATGGTAATCAGGCGCCAATACGCGCATCAAAGGCCAGCATCGCGACTTCGGCTACATTCTCAAGATCGGAGCAGTCCGCGCCATCTCGCGCCAAGATAGACATGCCGCTTTGTACCGTCTGTATAAATCGGGCTAGTGTGTGAACGTCAACTGAGGCGGGAATCTCTGTTTCCTCAACGGCGCGATCGAGTCGTGCCGTCAGGCGAGCCAATGTGACTTCACGGGCAGACCGCACAAGATGACCCAGATCTGAGTGACCTTCACTGCCGACAGCTGAGAGCGTCACCATGCAACCACGGGGAATATCGACAAGACACCCAGTCAGAGCCGCAGCTGAATCCAGAAAAAAGCATTCGATTGCTTCTCGAGCGGTGTTTTTTGAGAAGAACTTGCCCCAGACGAGAGCCTCATAGTTGTCACGGTAATAATCTAGTGCTTCGCCATAAAGCGCTTTTTTCGAGCCAAAAGCGGCGTAAAGGCTAGGCGAACCTATGCCCATTACCCCTGTGAGGTCAGCCACGGAAGTCGCTTCATAACCCTTTTCCCAGAACAAGCGGGTGGCTTGCGCTAAAGCCGCGGCCCGGTCGAACGCACGTGGCCGTCCGCGCAGGCGAGATTTTTGCGTAGCGTCCTCATTCATTGGACCTCCTGATTTCTGTGTCGATTGTTATATTAATTCTATTGACATCTGACGGCAATGCTCATAGATTTTGTGTCGATCGATACATAAATATAGCACCACAGGGGCACTGGTCAGCATATCTGCTAGCCCAGCGTTTTCATCTGCATGTGATCCACCTGAATGCAATGTAAGAGGCCACAATGAAACATTCGCTGAATCGCCAGATCGTCATTGCCACACGACCCAATGGGAACGCCACGCGAGGTGATTTCAACCTTGTTTCACAGGCCATGCCGTCGCCAGGTGAAGGCGAGGTATTGATTAGAAATATGTTGATTTCGCTAGATCCTTATCAACGCAGTCTGATGGGAAATGCTTCCAGCGAACTGCCGCCGATCGATATCGGTCAGCCAATGTCAGGCCCGACGGTAGCCGTCATTGAACAGAGCAGAAACGAAGACTTCGCTGTTGGCGATCATGTGGTCAGTTGGTCTGGCTGGCAAGAATATGCACTTTCCAATGGTGCCGATCTTCAAAAGATCGATGCTGAAGCTGCACCGCTTTCAACAGCACTTGGCGTGCTTGGACACACTGGTCTCACCGCTTGGGTCGGCGTCAACAAATTCCTGGATCCAAAACCGGGCGGAACTTTCGTCGTCACCGCTGCAGCTGGATCAGTCGGTTCGGTCGCGGCGCAACTAGCCAAGTTGCAGGGGCATCGCGTGGTCGGCATCGCCGGCGGAGCCGCGAAAGTGCGTTACCTGAAAGATGAACTCGGTCTTGACGACGCGGTGGACTATAAGTCGCCAGATTTTGCAGCCCAGCTTGCGCGTGTGCTACCCAACGGACTCGATATACTCTTCGACAATGTAGGTGGCTCTTTATTTGAAGCGCTGATGCCGTATTTCAATATGAAAGCCCAAATCGTTATCTGCGGCACGATCGCGCAGTATGCATTTCCGGAAGCATCGGACCGACCGAACAGGCTTCCTGAACTTTTAAAGGCCTTTCTCTACCGGTTTATTGTGATTCGTGGCTTTGCTCTCCAGAACCATTTTGGCAGCTACCCAGAATTCCTTGCTGAACTTGCTCCGCTTGTATCCCAAGGAAAAATCAAATATAGCGAGGACTTTGTGGAGGGATTTGAGAGCATTCCAGGCGCTTTTCTAAAACTTTTTGATGGCCGCAACAACGGCAAACTGATTGCCAGAGTGATCCTCCCGAAAAACACCACTACGCGCAGAGGAGAATAATGATGAGTAAGCTTACTGATAAACTCGGCTTGGTCACCGGAGCGTTGCATGGTATCCGCGAAGGCATTGTATTGGCGCTTGCGACGCTTGGGCTTGGGTCTTCGTTTTGGTCTCATCTGTCGTCATGGCGACGCCTGATGAAAGTCGTTATGGCATGATTTTTGCCTAAGATTCACGCATCCCCTATTTGAGCATCGGCAACTGGCTGGTCGAAATAGGTGGCGAGATTGCGCACTTCGCTCTTCGTCCTGACGCGTCCTTGGTCGTGCTTGCCAGTCTTGGCATTTTGTTCCCGCTGCAATGGGGGATATGGAGCGGGGAGGCGTCTCCGTCTCTCTGGCTTTCGAGGGGGGAGGCGGCGAGTATAGTTAGCTGGCCATTCGGCACAGATAAGCGTCGAAGCAATTGATGGTCGATTGCTTAAAGCCGATGCATTCGAGCTCTATGATATTGTCTCCCGCCAAGCGGCCACAGGCGCCCAAGGCGTGCGCTTTGATCTGCGATTGATGTCTCTTCCAGCCGCCGGCAGGGCGGCCCCACCTCAACTGAGGTAATCCTGGAGATTGAGGGGAGACTAGCGTTAGCCCCAGACAGCGCCGTTCGACGATTGAATTCACGGCAAGCCATGCTGATCGGCTTAAGCATCATGATGTCGTTGTCTACAGCTCTGGGTCTTGAAGGCCATCCTCTGGTCTCTCCTGGCCTTTATTTCCCTGAGCAGCTTTGGATGCTGAGTGGGCTCTAAATTAACTGATGAGGGCTGGCGCCACAGTAGTTGTGGACCTAAATTAACGCTTGTTCCGAAGCCGATCATTACGACTGCTTTACAGGTATTTTTTGAGAGCAATGGTCTTCACCGCAATGTGGTGCCGGTTGACTATCCGAAACAGGTCAAGGCCAAGCAGCAGGAAGCATTAGATCCGCCAGCGTCGTGACAATTTTGGACAACATCAGGCACGCGGATCAAACGGCTCGATGGTGCGAGCATGTTCAGCATGCTGGTGGTGAGCGATTCGGGAAAGCAGAGAAACTAGTGTCACGTGGGTTCAGGCAGTTGAACGCAGTGAACAGACTGATGACGCGACGGAATCTAGACGGTGTCAAAACGGGCTTGTGGAAGCCCCATCTGTGGACGCAGTTGATGATCAAGGAGTTGGCTGACAGCTTCAACCCTATCTTACGGGACTGGATAAACCAATACGGTCGGTTCTACAAGTCGAAACTCGCACCGATCTTCAACTAACTCGACTTTGCACTATTTCAAAAATTTAAGTCAATTCTTTGCTGCTTGGAACCTATAGGCCATTTTTACCACCCATAGGGATCGAGATCGTTGATATCGATTCAAAATTACCAGGAAAGCACGACAGGCAGCTATGAATTCTAACTTAGGTATCCCCTCGTACCGAATCCTGCCAGTAAATGCCAGTCAGCTGCCAGAGCCATCTGGCTCGCAGGCAGAGCACAGTCACCCTAATGCTCTCTCGCCTGCCAGGCTGAGCCTTAACACTCAGTTTGCTTTAAAACAAATCGAAGCCCAGCCCAATGGACCCGACCAGCTTTTGGCATTGCTGGTATGTAATGGTATCGCCGATGGTGCTTTGCAAATTCAATCGAGCCAGGGAGCAGAAGCTCACTATAAGCAAGAAGTGGATGCACCAAGCGCAAGAGGCACAATGGGCGCGAGGCAGGTTGGCAATTTAACCGTTCGCGCGAAACTAAACGAACAGTCCCAATACGATATTATTGGCATCAACTTTCATGTGCCTTCATCTGGCGCAACTGCATCCATCAACCTGCCTGATTCTCCTCCTGCCGTCACGAGCAACAATGAACCATCCGGAATGTGTGGTGATCAGCAATTTAGCCATTTGGCGGCTCTCTACTCCCGAAGTCAGTTCACGCAGGCATCGATAGGTCGAAGCCATTCTCAGGATGTTTCTGTGAGTGAAGTGCGTCAAGGGCAGATTCCGGACCCGGAATACCCCGGAAAGATGACTACCCAAGTCACGCTGAATAAGCGCAGGTATGATCGGCAGCGGGTGCCGGACCCTGATAATCCGGGAAAGACGATCTCCCGTAACTTGAGTAATAAGCGAGGGCACGTTGCACGGCGGGTGGAGGACCCAAGAAATTCGGGCGAGATGAACCCAAACGCGCTGAATAAGCGGAGTACGGTGGAGGCCCCGAAAAAATTCGGGCCAGACGATGACCCAAAGCGCGCTGGATAAGCGTAAATATGATCAGCGGCGGAAGTGGACCGTTAACTCGCAATGGTATTGTAATCTGAAAGATGATGCACACCTTGAGCAAACGCAGTTAGAGTCAGTCGCGCCGGCATGTTCGATCTTATTGCTTACCGTATTTTCAAGAGCTTCTGCCCGGTGTCTGACATGTCGAGCAACGTCGGCTACATAAAATACTTCAACGCCGTGCTCGCCCGTATCGACGCCAACTTCGTAAGTGATCTGTGTCGATAAAGACGTTGAGCCATGTAGCGCGCTTTCCAGCATTCACTTCCATCGGTAATTCACCACGCACGTGGGCGTGACCATTGTAGGATATGTGAAATCCATGCGGCGGCAGCGGGCGGCACATGACCCGGGGCTATCTCACAGATTACTTGTTTCTGGGGCCGAATCTGGTGCCTGCATTGAAAGTCCTTCGGCAGTTGCTGTGCGCTCAAACGGTCGATGGGTGTGACGCCGAATGCCATCAGTCTGACACCGAAACGGAAGGTCTGTGATGTGGTGTTCGTAACCCCTCACTTTTCTAGGAGCATTATTATGAAGGTACGAATCGTGGACTTTCCCGAAGTCCGGGTCGCAGCGCTTGAACATTGCGGCCCAGCCGGGCTTCTCGATGAGAGCGTGTGCAGGTTCATCGAATGGCGCATGTGGAGCGGACAATCCCCCGTGACATCGAGTCGAACCTTCGGAATTCCCAATGGCAATCCGGACATCACGCCACCGGAAGCATTCCGCTTCACTATCTGTGGTGAGACTCACGAGGCAGTATCGCCTAATGAGTTCGGTGTGCGCGAGATCATCATTCCTGGCGGGCGCTGCGTTGTGGTACGACACTCGGGATCGCCGAATCAAGTCGGCAAAACTATCTATCCTATCTACCGCGACTGGCTTCCAGCTAGCAAGGAAGAACGTCGCGACCAGACGTTGTTCTTCGAGTATCTGAGCGTTTATCCCGAGACACCGCAGGATCAATGGCAAACTGATATCTATATTCCGCTGCAATAGCGGTGGTGGCAGCCAGTTTATTCAAGGTGAACATAGGGGCCAGGGCACCTAACTTTCCGAAAGCCTCGACGGCTACGTCAGTAATACTAATCCGATGTGCGTAGTCGACCTGGTAAGTCTGGGTTTAAAGGCGTCATCTCAATTCCTGCGTCCGGCTTGCTGCGATGGGGCTTCACATTGTAGGCGCGCACCAAGTAACGCATCAGCCATTGACGTTTGCACTCGGTAAGGCCTTTCAGTTCGACTGGAGCGAAGAAGGTCCTCTGATTTTCGGCCTGTTCCGACGCATCCAAATCTACCATATGAAGCTGCGCGCTAGTCGTGCATTTTAGTTGGTTGCGTACCCCAGCCAAGGCCACGAAATGTTATTCGATGCAATACCTGCTCGTTTGGCGCGCTAGGTGGAGTGCCACTTCGCGGCATCTACGACAACATGAAAACGGCTGTCGATAAGTTCAACAAATGCAACGACCGTACGGTCAATACCCGGTTTTCCGTCGTCTGCGCGCACTACCTGTTCGATCCGGACTTCTGCAACGTGGCCTTGAGTTGGGAAAAAGACATCGTGGAAAAGAACGCGCAAGACAGCCGACGACGGATCTGGCTCGATGCTCAAGATTGCATGTTCCACACCTTTGAAGAACTGAATGTCTGGCTCGGACAACGCTGCCTTGCGCTCTCGAGCGAGCTGCTTAGTCCGTAGTACAGCGGGGCGACGGTAGCGGACGTCAGCTGGAACGGGTGGAAATGATGCCAATGCCCACTGATTTTGACGGCTATTTCGAGCGCACCGTGTCGTCTCCAGCACCTGTCTGATGAGAATGGCGCGAAACGTCTGTATCCCTCCCGCATGGTTGTGATCGCCGATGAAACGATGATTGCCAGTCACGAGCCGCTCTTTGATCGAGATCAGGTCAGTTTTGACTGGCAGCACTTCCCCACTGATCGAACGCAAGCCGGGAGCGCCGTAATGACGCTCCGTTTGCCAATCTGCCGAAGCCGTTGCGGCTTCTCAAGCGCGGATTGATACGTCACACCCATGGTGACCGAGTAAAGATGTAGGTACTGGCTGCGGTTCCCATCACCGGGCTCGATGCCGTGTTGTGACGGGCACGCTGCGACCGGCTCGGTACGACCGATGAGGAAGCTCGCAATGCGTGACCTTATGGCGGAGCTCAAAGAACTCTATTTTCCGGCGGCCTACCGTCCATGATGAACCAAAAATCTAGGGGTCAGAATTTAAGTCAATCTTTGTGCTCAGGACGCTGGGTAGCGCGCTCTTAGGTACACCGTGTTCCACAGCACGATCGCCGCCGTTACATGTTGAGGCAGCTGGCACGGTAGCGCTGCTGCTCGAAGCTTCGATCCCTGATCTCGCCCAGGCGATTAAAGAACACCGCCCTGGCCAGGCCGTTCTGGCGCGGATAGCTGCCGAGCTCGCGCACCATCAGCGAGGCGGTGATGGTGCCCTGCTTGATCGAGCTGGCTCGGCGCAGGATGTCATCCCAATGGGCGCGGACGTGCTTATGTTTAGGATGCCGCCGATTAGCGCCAGTTGGCGTTCCGGGTTCTGGTCGAAGCTACTGACCTGGATGTAACCGATGCGTTGTCCCTGCAAGATGCCTTCATGGGCTAGATGGTCGGCAGGGATTGGGGACCCATCGCGATGAGATTTTGTAGCAAATAATCGAACCCTAAACCGCTTGATTTTTACCTGATGCCAAGATAAATATGTTTGACATGCCAGACTCTTGAATATCTACATTAACAATCTGATAGTCATTGTTATCTTTAGATAACTGAATTTCATGAAGAGAAATATCGTTTTCCCCAAAAGGATAATTTTCGTCCAAGACGTAACCTCTTGGCGGATTAGAGGGATCAATCAAAATATTCAAGATGGCTTGGTTCGAGGCTTTTCCATCGTCCGTGTTAGCGTGTTGCCTAGACGCTGCAAATTCACTGGCAATTTCTTGGACTGTAGTGATGCTAGCCAATCCGTAGTCACCTGCCGTATTAGGAGCAAACTCTGCACTGTGTATAAGCGCTTTCGTAACTTCTCGGTTTTTATTCATGCCCCAGTTTTTGTAGTTGGTAAGCTCAGGCATTTTCTCCGCATAACAAGCGATCCCTCGAAAAATATACTTTCCTTGAATGGGCGATAATTCAACTGCGAAATTTTTCATTTCGGAGGCAATAAATTCAACCGTCTCATCATCTTTGTCACCAGATACATAGGCCAAGATAGCATCCTGGAAATTATTGGCATCTTCAGGGTTTTTGTTTTTATCCGAAGCCCTTTGCTTTTCTAATAAAGACTGCTCATCTGGCGTAGTACAACGTTCTGGCGGATAAGCGTTATTTTTTGACCGCACTCGGCTTGCGAAATTTGGGACAAGCTCGTCATCACTGCTATCAGGTTCGTCTTGATCATGGGGCGAGTGGGCGGAGCGCTCAAGACGGCCTCTAACTTGCTGACTTAACAAGGTAGACGGTTGCCGGGCCGTGCGCGCCATCGCAGCGCTTGGGCTTGGCAAAGTCATGGATGCAGGCGCCTCAGATCCCCTTCGAAAGCCTACCCCCAGAACGTCATACTCAGACCGTTCATTCAACTTCGCTCGGATGACTAATATATCCTGATTGCGCCGCATCCCAAATTGAGCGATCCCGTTCTCGGGCTGATTGGGCGAAATCTGCAACCGGCCACTTCTAATAGCCTCTTTTGCAAACCTAGCCAAGGTCTGTTCCTCTTTATTACCTTGCGCCTCTTTGGCATTCAACGCATCGAATGTGTGATGACTCAACATCGCCGACGTTAGCAGGTGGGCATGCCCTGATGGATGCAGTGCTGCCGCGGTTTGCGCGGCTTCGGCAGGATTTGCTGAACTGGCTTGAGTATTGTAGGCGCTTGAGCCTCTAATAGGATCCATTATCTTCCCCAAGTATTGATGCTAACACTGAGTCATGGGTGGTATGAAATCTTGCGCGGTTCCATTTGATCGCAGCGCACTTGGGACGACGAAGTGGGCAGTTCACTGGTCGCGCTGTATCTGCTCAAGCGTATCGTGATCATCGAGTGCCATCGGCTCCCCGGACGCCAGAGGCCTCAACCTTGTAACGGCGGCCATTGTGCTGTGGAATACGATGTGCCTGGAGCGCGCCACCCACTCCCTGAGCGAGATCGGCAGGCCGGTGGAGGGCGAGCTATTGCAATACCTGTCGCGGTTGGGCTGGGGAGCACATCAACCTGGCCGGCGACTACGTCTGGCGGCAGAACCCAGACTGGAGGACGGGAAGTTCAAACCGCTACGGTTGCCCGGAATACCTTAGCGTACGATTTTTTCAGAATTCTGCGGCCTTCCCATACTCAGAGTTTATCCAGGATTGGAACCGATAGGGAGATTCGTGCCACTCAATGCATCGTTTTGATATTTTGCATCTGGAGTATTTTATGGGTCCCATTAGAGGCGGAGTCTCAGTTAACTTGCAGGTCGGACCAACCCATATTGAAGGGGGCACACCGGAGCCTGCGAACACGCCACCATCCCTGCATGCGAGTTCTCTAACGCTTGCATATCTAAGCAATCACTCATTTATGTCTTTGAACGCCATGGAGAGTCAAGGTCGTGCAAGCGATAAACAACTTGCTACGCTTGTAAAAAAATTAATCCAGAGTGATTTTTTGCAACTATCGCCTGGTCATCAACAAACTGGTATTACTGGCGTTGTTCAATATGGGAGGCAAGAAAATAAAAATACCTTGGTAGTACGGGCGAAGCTGAATGAAAAATCTGAATATGACATTTTGGCCGTGGGGTTACGTAAGGCGTCCGGAGAACTGGTGTCGATGACGTTGCCCAAGCCGAGGGATGAGGCGGCGGGCATTGCCCGGTCGCGACCTTCTCTATTGAGTCTTCCAAACGAGCTCCTGCAACAGATCGCCGAACAGACAGGCCAACGCAACAACGGGGTGAATGTGAGTCTGCGAGGCGTCAATCGGCACATGAAAGCCATAGCAGACCGACAGCTATCTGACGGACAGCGCTTTTTGGTGCAGAACGGAGAGAGCCTAGAGGCGATGGGGCATAGCGCTGTTGATATGCAGTTCTTAGGCACGCGTTCCGCAGCGGAGCAAGGCTTTGTCCTTGCCAACGGAGCGCGCCTGAAGGAGTTGGGGCATAACTCTTTTGCTATACGGGAATTAGCCGCGTGTCCCGCAGCGCAGCAAAGCTTTGTCCTTACCAACGGAGCGCGCCTGAAGGCGCTTGGGTATAGAGCTGTTGTTATGCGTTTCTTAGCCGCGTGTCCCGCAGCGGAGCAAGACTTTGTCCTTGCCAACGGAGCGCCCCTGAAGGAAATGGGCCATAGTGTTGGTGCGACGCAGTTCTTAGCCACGCGTCCCGCAGCGGAGCAAGCCTTTGTCCTTGCCAACGGAACGCGCCTGCAGGCGCTGGGGCATAGCGCTGGTGCTATGCTGCGCTTAGCCACGCGTCCGGCAGCGGAGCAAGCTTTTGTCCTTTACGGAGTGCGTCAGTAATCGCCGAGATCAGGCTGGGAGGTGCCGTACATTTCCTGCAGTGCGCCTGGATTTCGCTGACACTCAAACCGCGAGCGTAGATGTAGTCGCTCGCGTTTGAAAACATGCGGGCTCGGATCCCATTTCTCAGATCAGATTATCTGCAAATGGCATGGGCTAGTTTTGGTAGAAATCCCGTCCTGCAAAGCTATCCATCCTCGCGGCTATGCCACATCAGCAAGCTAATTCATCGGTGCGCATGGACGGAACAGGGTCTAAGACTTCAAGTTGACAGTATAGATCGATCATGACGTCATCGCCCGGCAGGACAGTGAGTCGTATCTCTACTACGACTTGGGCAATTCCTATAGCACGAACCTTTTCTCAAGGTGTCGATACGC
>NZ_JBNDJH010000011.1:0-216604 GCF_050434865.1 Pseudomonas silensiensis | reverse complement strand
GCTTTGATTTTCTTTTTGGCCGGGGCGGTTGTTGTTGGTTGCGCGGGCGTCCCTCTGTCGCGGGCGGGGGGTTTGTTTTTCCCCCCCCCCCCCCCCCCCCCCCCCCCCCGCCCCCGCCCCCCGCCACAACCCGAAGGGCCGGGCCTGCTGTTGTGCAGGGCTGCGTTGCTCGGAGCTTATTTGGAATGACCAAACTACGCTCCTCGCGCCTTGCCCTGCACAACAGCAGACCCGGCGCGGCACAGGCAATAATTGATGGCAGGCCCGGCAACCACCTCGGGAGTGCCGGTTTACATAGCAGGCCCCACAGGTAGAATGGCGCCCTTCCCTATTTCAGCCCGAGCGGACTTCATGGCGTTGCCGACCTTACGGACTATTGGTTTCATCATCGGCATCTTCCTGATCACACTGGCCATCTCCATGGTCGTGCCCATGGCCACGCTGGTGATTTTCGACCGCACCAGCGACCTGCCGTCGTTCCTCTGGGCGAGCATGATTACCTTTGTCGCCGGCCTCGCGCTGGTTATCCCCGGTCGCCCGGAACATGTACACCTGCGTCCGCGAGACATGTACCTGCTGACCGTCAGCAGCTGGCTGGTGGTGTGCATCTTCGCCGCGCTGCCGTTCCTGCTGACCCAGCACATCAGCTACACCGATTCGTTCTTCGAAAGCATGTCCGGCATCACCGCCACCGGTGCGACGGTGCTCACGGGCCTGGATAACATGTCTCCCGGCATCCTGATGTGGCGCTCATTGCTGCACTGGATCGGTGGCATCGGCTTTATCGGCATGGCGGTAGCGATTCTGCCACTGCTGCGCATCGGTGGCATGCGGCTGTTTCAGACCGAGTCGTCGGACCGTTCCGAAAAAGTCATGCCCCGTTCGCACATGGTGGCGCGTTTGATCGTTGCGGCCTACGTCGGCATCACCATTTTCGGCAGCCTGGCGTTCTGGTGGGCCGGGATGAGCCCGTTCGATGCGATCAACCACGCGATGTCAGCGATTTCCACCGGCGGTTTCTCAACGTCCGACCAGTCTCTGGCCAAGTGGCCGGAGCCTGCTGTGCATTGGGTCGCGGTCGTTATCATGATTCTTGGTGCCCTGCCGTTCACCCTGTATGTAGCGACCTTGCGCGGTAACCGCAAAGCACTGATCAAGGATGAACAGGTTCAGGGGCTGCTCGGCATGTTGCTGGTGACCTGGCTGGTGCTCGGCACCTGGTATTGGTGGACCACCCAGCTGCATTGGCTGGAAGCCCTGCGGCATGTGGCGCTGAACGTGACCTCGGTGGTCACGACCACAGGATTTGCGCTGGGGGACTACAGCCTCTGGGGCAATTTCTCGCTGATGCTGTTCTTCTATCTGGGCTTTATCGGCGGCTGTTCGGGCTCGACCGCTGGCGGGATCAAAATTTTCCGCTTCCAGGTCGCGTACATCCTGCTCAAGGCCAACCTTAACCAGTTGATTCACCCGCGCGCGGTGATCAAGCAGAAGTACAACGGTCACCGTCTCGACGAAGAAATCGTGCGTTCGATTCTGACCTTTTCGTTCTTCTTCGCCATCACCATCTGCGTCATCGCGCTGCTGTTGTCGCTGCTCGGTGTGGACTGGATGACCGCCCTCACCGGCGCGGCCGCCACGGTGTCTGGCGTCGGTCCGGGGCTGGGCGAGACGATTGGCCCGGCGGGCAACTTTGCCACTCTGCCGGACGCCGCCAAGTGGATTCTCTCGTTCGGCATGCTGCTGGGCCGACTCGAGATCATTACGGTGTTTGTTCTATGTATTCCGGCATTCTGGCGTCACTGACAGGCGCAGACACGCCCATCAGCCGCGACCGGTACTCGCCGGGGGTGGCGTCGAACCAGCGGCGGAAAGCGCGGAAGAAGTTGCTCGGATCGGCGAACCCCAGCAGGTAGGCAATTTCCAGCAGGGTCATGGTCGGCTGCGCCAGGTACTGCTCTGCCAATTCACGTCGGGTGTCGTCCAATAACGTCTGAAAACTCGTACCCTCTTCCTGCAAGCGTCGCTGCAAGGTGCGTTGCGACAAGTGCAACGTCTGCGCCACGGTATCGCGCTTGGGTTCGCCCTGGGGCAGCAAACGGCACAGCACCTGCCGCGCCTTGTGGGTCACGCGACTCTCGGAAAACCGCGCCAGGTATTCACCGGCAAACCGGTCATGCAACAGCGCCATCGCCTCATTCGCGGTCGGCAGCGGTGCCTCCATGTCCGCGCGTTCGAAGATCAAGGCGTCATACGGTGCGTTGAACACCAAAGGCGCATGGAAGGCTTGTTTATAGGGTTCGAGATCGACGGGCTGATCGCCCTGCACCAGCACCTTGCGCGGTTGCAGGGTGCGCCCGGTCAACCAGCCGCACAGCGCCAGGGCACAAGCCAGTGACGCTTCGGCGCTCTGCCGGGTTGGTGGCAGGTGGTCGCCGTGGACCGTCAGAATCAGCGCGTAGCCTTCTTCCAACAATCGGAAACTCAGGTCGGCACTTTCCGCAATGATCCGTTGATAGCGCACCAGCCGTTGAAAGCCTTCGGCCAAGGTCTGGCTGGACATCAAGGCGTAGCCCGCCACATGGAAGGAGGCTGGTCGCACCACCTTGCCCATGTTCAAGCCGATCGCCGGGTTGCCGGACAGCTCAACCGCGCGCTGCCACAGACGTGTCATGGAATCTTGCGGGAAGCGCGCGTCCGGATCATCCAGTGCCGCGTAGTCGAGCCCCAGCTGCTTGAACAGAACCCGGCAATCCAGGCCGTCCATCTCCAGTGCTTTGACAATCCCCATCGCCCAGCTTGCAGAAGTCGTTCGTTCGCTCATGTCGTCCACTTACATGATGAGCCGCATGCTACGGCCAATTTCCGAAGGATACTAAAGTGGCGCCTATTGTCACTGGCTGATACCAATGATCACTCTAGACTCAAATAAGCTACCCGCAGAACATCTTGCAGTCAGAACAATAACCACAGAGATCGCAGTCGTGGAAAACATCAAACGTTTCAACAGCTTCGCTGAGTTCTACCCGTATTACCTCAGCGAACACAGCAACAGCACCTGCCGACGACTGCACTTTATCGGCACAACGCTGGTTATTTTTATCCTGGCCCTGACCATCGGCA
This sequence comes from Pseudomonas silensiensis, assembly GCF_050434865.1. NCBI lineage: Bacteria > Pseudomonadati > Pseudomonadota > Gammaproteobacteria > Pseudomonadales > Pseudomonadaceae > Pseudomonas > Pseudomonas silensiensis. The sequence continues at coordinate 213,481 of NZ_JBNDJH010000011.1, read as the reverse complement.
AAGGCGCCTGGCTGCTGTTATGGGCCCTTCCGCTGGCGGGTTACAGCTTCGCCTGGGCCGGGCATTTCTTCTTCGAGAAGAACCGTCCTGCGACCTTTCAACATCCGTTTTACAGCCTGCTCGGCGATTTCGTGATGTACCGAGACATGATTCTGGGTCGCGTGCCGTTCTAGGCCCGATGGGCCACAAAAGCGTCCTGCGCGGCCAGTGCGGCATTGGATCCAGGTTCTACACTCAAAAAATCCCTTTCGATAAGAACAAGAGGATAGCCGATGAATGCCAGCGCCCGTTTCACCCACATGCAGGACGGCACGCAGGAAGACTGGGCGATCATCGCCGCAGATTTCAGTGCCTATGCGAGGCAACTGCCGACACGGATTGTGGCGCACCTGAAATTACTGGAGGGTGATTTTGGCGGCTTCCCGGTGGATCGCCTGACCCATTCCCTGCAAACCGCCAGTCGTGCCTGGCGCGATGGCCGCGATGAAGAATACGTGGTCTGCGCGCTGCTTCACGACATCGGCGACACCTTGGGTTCCTACAACCATCCGGACATCGCTGCGGCAATCCTCAAGCCGTTCGTCAGCGCCGAGAACCTGTGGATGGTCGAGAAACACGGAATTTTCCAGGGGTATTACTTCTTCCATCATCTAGGGATGGACCGGCATCTGCGCGAGCAATTCAGCGGACATCCGCAGTATCAGGCGACCATTGAGTTTTGCGCCAAATACGATGCGGCGGCGTTTGATCCGGCGTATGACACCCTGCCGTTGAGCTTCTTTGAGCCGATGATGGAGCGGTTGTTTGCGCAGCCCAAGCATTCAATTTACAAGGCGGCGATGGAAGAACATTCGCCAGCCTGAAAACTGCCGGGGACTGCTGCTCGCGAAGAGACCCGCCCAAGCACCTTGTTCTTAAGCCGGTTCTGCGATTTTGACGGCCTTCAACTCGGCCTCCCGCGCCTGGGCATCCGCCAATCGATACAACTCGATCGAGCCATCCCAATGCTCGATCAGCGCAGTGCACGACTCCACCCAATCCCCGCAATTGAGGTAATCCACTCCGCCGACCTTGCGTATCTCGGCATGGTGAATGTGCCCGCACACCACGCCGTGCAACTCGCGTTTGACGCATTCGTGAGCGATGGCTTCTTCGAAATCGCTGATGAAGCTGACCGCGGTTTTGACCTTGTGCTTGAGGTACGCCGACAGCGACCAGTAACCGTAGCCATAGCGTGCGCGCCAATGGTTGAGCCAGCGGTTGAGGGTCAGGGTGAATTCGTAGGCCGAGTCGCCGAGAAAGGCCAGCCAGCGGTGATACCGGGTGATCACATCAAACTGATCGCCGTGGATCACCAACAGATGCCGGCCATCGGCGGTCACGTGCACCGCCTCGTCCACTAATTGGATATTGCCCAGAATCAGCTTCGAGTAGCGGCGCAGGAATTCGTCGTGGTTGCCGGTGACGTAGATCACCTCGGTGCCGCGCTTGCTCATGGTCAGCAAGCGGCGGATCACGTTCGTGTGCGCCTGAGGCCAGTACATGCCGCTGCGCAGCTTCCAGCCATCGATAATGTCGCCGACCAGGTAGACCTTGTCCGCGTGATAACCCTTGAGAAACTGCGACAGGTGTTCGGCCTGGCAATCCCGGGTGCCCAGATGCACGTCGGAAATCCACAAGGTCCGTACACGTTGCTTACGACTGGGTTTGGCGAGCTCGGCGCTGGTCATGGGCAACCCTCTGGATAAGTTTTTGCAAGCTTGCGCCGGTCGGGTTAATTGCCCATGACAGTGGCGAGTCAGTCCTGTGACAGCGCCCCACGATTGCCCACGGTGTAAACTGGCAACCTTGCCCGGGAGACCTGCGATGAGACCGATCCTCACGCTACGCCAATACACGCATGACCTGATCGTCCATAGCCACGACCACGCGCAGCTGGTGTTCGGGCTGTCGGGTGCGCTGGATTTCGAGGTCGACGGGCATGGCAGCCAGGTGGTCCAGCAGAGTTTCGTGGTGGTGCCGTCCGGTTTCCATCACGCCTGCGGTAGCGCCAATGGCAGCCGTTGCCTGGTGCTGGATGTGCCCAGCGACCAATGGGTTGCTCAGTCCCTGGGTGATCACGCCGAGGCCAGCCGTCGTTTGCTCGACAACGCCGGTCGCCTGCCGCTGGATGCCGGTCAAAGCCAATTGGTCAGTTGGTTGGCGGGCAGTCAGGTCAGCGATCCATTGATCGCGCAACAAGGCGCGGTGTTGCTGCTGGCCAGCCTCAACAACGCCAAACCCGAGATCGTCGGCGGTCGGCGCCTGCCTTATGCGGCGCTGAATGCGCACATCGATCAGTACGCAGCCTATCCACTTCAAGTCGCCGATCTGGCGCGCGTCGCTGGTCTGTCCAGCGCTCGGCTGCATGCACGGTTCGTTGCTGAATGCGGGCAGACGCCGATGGATTACATCCGCAGTCGACGGCTCCATATCGCTGTGGGACTGCTGCGGGATTCGCCATTGCCCATTGGCGAGGTAGCCAGTCGAGTGGGTTACAGTTCGCAGAGTGCATTTGCTGCAGCGGTGTTGCGGGAGTTTGGCGCATCGCCTGGCAAGTTGCGGCGCGAGGCTGGCGACAAAGAACGATAGTCTGGCGACAGACGTAGCTGGGCATTGCACGATTAAATGTAGCAGCTGGCGAAGCCTGCGTCCGGCTGCGAAGCAGCCGTAAAACTGCATGCACGGTGCATCAGAAAGACCGCGGTGCCCTGATATTACGACTGCTTCGCAGCCGGACGCAGGCTTCGCCAGCTGCTACAGGGGACGGCGTTGTCTCCGGCCTGGCTCTATACGTTTCTCAAGGATTGCAATGACTCCCCGTACCGCCCTTGGCGCTTTGCATATCGGCGCACTGATGTTCGGCCTGACCGGTGTGTTCGGCAAACTCGCTGCGGCTTCCCCCGCCATTATCGTTTTTGGTCGTGCCGCGTTCGCTGTGCTGGCGTTGGCCGTGTTTGCGCGGTTCGCCAGCACTACTCGCTGGCAGAAACTCGAGGCTGTGGACTGGCGCCGACTGTTGCTCAGCGGCTTGTTGCTGGCCGGACACTGGGTGAGTTTTTTCATTGCAGTGAAGGTCGCGGGCGTGGCAATCGCGACCCTGGGTTTCGCCAGCTTCCCGGCGTTTACCGTGATCCTTGAAGGGTTGATCTTCCGCGAGCGGATTCGCGCCAACGAAATCCTGCTGGTGGTGCTGGTCAGTGTCGGGCTGGTGCTGGTCACCCCTGACTTCGATCTGGCCAGCGGCGCCACCACTGGCCTGCTGTGGGCGGTGGGCTCAGGTTTGCTGTTCTCTCTGCTATCGCTGACCAACCGTGCCAGCTCCGGGCGAATCCCGGCGGTGCAGGCTGCGCTGTGTCAGAACGTGGTGGTCGCGTTGTGCCTGTTGCCGATTGCGGCACCGCAGTTGAGTGAAGTGCGCGCCATCGACTGGTTGTGGATCGGTCTACTCGGGGTGTTCTGCACCGGCGTCGCCCACAGTCTTTTTGTCGCCAGCCTGGCAGTGATCAAGGCGCGGACCGCGGCCGTGGTGTTCGCCCTTGAGCCGGTTTACGGCATCACCATGGCCTGGCTGCTGTTTGATGAAAATCCGACGCTGCGCATGCTGCTCGGTGGCGCGTTGATCATCGTGGCGATCGTGGTCTCCAGCCGACTCTCGGGCGGCTCAAGCAAGAAGACCGTTGCGGCAGAAGCCGCCTCTCACTGAGTGCGGTCGTTGTGCCCCAGGTCGCGGTCCGGATCAATTTGATCGCGGACCCGCTGCTTCAGCACTTTGGCCTCTGGGAAACCGCCATCCGCCTTGCGCTCCCAGATCTGAACGTCGTCACAGAAAATGTGAAACACCCCACCGGTGCCGGGCACCAGCGACACTTTGCCCAAGTCGTCACCGAAGGTGCTGAGCAGTTCCTGGGCCAGCCAGGCAGCACGCAACAGCCACTGGCATTGCGTGCAATACGTGATGATGATTTCCGGTTTGCGTGCAGTCATGATCGGCGAAACTCCTGAGCCAGAGGGCGCCGCTATGATAGCCCGGCGAGCAGGTTCCGGGCGGTCTGCTTCAGCGGCTCGTTACCTTCCTTGAGCAACTCGTTGAGCAGTTCGATGGCGCTGTCCACATCGCCATCATCAATGCAGGTCTGGGCTTGCTCCAGTTTGTCGGCGCTGCTCGGCTCGGCCGGTTCCAGGTTCAGCGGTTCCAGTTCCAGCGACTGGCCGGGATCGCTGAACTCGTTGAGAAAGGTGTCATCCAGAGACGGCGAATCAGGCTCGGCGACCCATTCAAGTTCGGGCTCATCCAGCGTCGAGTCGTCGGGCATCTCAAACACCTCAGGCAAGACGTGCAGGTTCGAGACAAACGGCGGCTCGACCGGCGCGGATTCGCTCGATGGCTTCGCGGCGGACGGCGAGTCCTCAAAAGGGCTGATCAAATCCCAACTCGAATCCATCGACAGGTCATCCAGGTTCAACTGGAATTCATCCTTGGGCGCTGCTTCGGGTATCGCAGCCTTGGGGGGAGTGATTGGCGCTGCGACGGTCAACGCTACCGCACTGCTCAATTTCGGGTGTCGGGCGCGAATATTCTTAAGTTCTTGCAGGTCGTATCCGGCGTCACGCAGGTTGTTTTCCTGTGTTTCATAGGCGGCTACGTCACCCTGTTTACCCAAGACTTCCAACAGCTGAACGGCCAGATCCGTACGCTGTGGCTCTTTGATCAGCGCCTCTCGCAACAAACCGGCCGCTTCGGAAAAACGGCCATAGGCCAGATAGATTCCAACCCCTTCGAGCACATCGCCGGCGGGCGTCTCACCACCCGATTCAGTTGCCGGTTGCAACGCTGACGATCGGGCAACCGGTTCTGCCGTGCGATTGAGCACCGGTTCATGCCGTGACGGCAAAACAGGTAAAGCGTCGGGCAAGGCCTGAACCTGTTGTCGTTGACGCCGAACGAACAACCCCAGCAACACCAGAGCCACCACCGCCAGCAGCCCCAGAATAAGCCCCCAGTGGGTGGCCTCAGGATCTTCAACAACAACCGGCGCGGGAGCCTCAACGGAGGGTGCAACCGGCTCCACCGCAGAGGTCTTGATTTCCGCCAATTGGGTTTGTAGTTCAGTCACCTGCTTTTTCTGACCGGCAACCTGCTCCTCCTGGGCCTGGAGCTTCGCAGTCAAATCATTGATGGTTGCTTGCAGCTGCTGGTTTTGCAGCACGCTGGCGGCCAGTTGCTCGGCAACGGGATCACTCTCAGGCGCGGCGGCAGGTTGATCAACGCGAGGAACAGAGGGCTTTTTGCCCTTCGCCGCAGGTGGCTTTGCAACGGCCGGCTCAACCGTCGGGAATCCGGAGGGCTGAACGTCGGTCACCGGTTCGTCAGTGACGGGAACGATCCCCGGCGAACCCGGCGGATCGATCAGCACCGTGTACTCGCGCAGAACGCGCCCGTTGGGCTGATTGAGCTGCACCAGGAAATTCAGGAAAGGTTCATTGACCGGTTTGCTGGAGCTCACCCGGATCAGGCTGCGGTTGCCGCGCAGGATCGGGGTGAATTTCAGATTATTGAGAAAGAACACCCGATCGACTCCAGCGCGGCTGAACTCGTCCGCTGTCGCCAGGCTGACCGAGAGCTCACCCTCCTCCAGACCTGCGGCATCTTCCAGTGCGATATCGGCGCGCAACGGCTGATTCAGCGCCGAATGCAGGGTGATATCACCCAGGCCCAACGCGGGCGCCAATGCCGAGTAAGTGACGGCACCACCGACCAGAAGCAGCCTGGCGCAACACCGTAAAGCCATGTGCCAACTCTCGAGCATGAGCATCCCTTAGATAACCAGAACCATCTTGTACGCGTTCGCACCTCCGGTACGAACACGATATTGCTAAGTAGTTCTTTATAGTCTGCCCAACGGGGTCTCTCAAAAATCCAGCGTGCGGTTTTACCTCAAGACTTTTCGAGGTTGGCCAGAATGTGCCCGTGGACACGCATGCAGATCTTCAAGTCCGCCTCATCGACGCCTTCGAACAACTCGTGGCGCAGTTGGGTGGCAATGGTTTCAATTTGTTCGATCAAGGGAAGGGCCGGGGCACAGAGGACGATTTTCTTCGCCCGGCGGTCTTCCAGCACCGATTGACGTTGCACCAGTCCCTGGCTTTCGAGGCTGTCGAGCAGTCGCGCCAGGGTCGGCCCTTCAACGCCGACGCTCTGCGCCAGTTCACGTTGGGTCGGGGCATCCTCAAAACGCGCCAGGTGCAGCAGCACCAGCCAGCGCGCCTGGGACAGCCCCAGGCCAGCCAGACGGCGGTCCAGTTCGGCACGCCAGCCGCGCGACATCTGGGCCAGTTGCATGCCAAAGCGGTGTTGGTCGGTTAACGGCATAAAACACTCATGATTAGACTGAAATAAAGAAAAACTAATTATTAGTCAGCTAAGCATGACCCTTCGCCAGAGGCAAGGCTTGCTCTGTACTGAATCGTTACATCTATGTGGCAGGTCACCTAAATCTCGAATTCGGATTGCAGCGCCGCCCGAACACAGTACAAAACCCCTTCCGGAACCTTCCCGGTGAACAGTGCGGCAATCTCCGACACGGGCGGTAATTCGCCCTCGCCGTCGAGGAACGCGTCCTGGATTTCGCCCATCAACTCTTCGGGCAGATCCAGTGCTTGCTCCAGCGACAACTGCTGCTTGCCAATCGCTTCGGCGAGCAGCGTGTAGACGTTCTTTTCCGAGCATTGCAGCTGACCGGCGATCTGCAACGGTGTCATGCCGGCGCGGGCCAGGGTGATCAGTTCGTGACGCAGGTCGGCCACCACTTTCGGCGCCTCGACTTGCCCGCCGAGGACTTCGAGGAAGGCCTCGCCGTAACGCTCCAGCTTGCGCGCGCCAACACCGCTGACCGTGGCCATTTCCGACAGCGAGGTCGGTTGGCTGCGGAGCATTTCCAGCAGTGTCGAGTCGGGGAAGATGACGTACGGCGGCACGCCATGCTCCTCGGCGAGCTTGCGGCGCAGGGCGCGCAGGGCTTCCCACTGTTCGCGTTCTTCGCCGCGAACCAGTTGGCTCGCCTGGCTCTTGCTGCTCTTGGCCGTGGTTTGCGGCTTGAGGTCGCGACGCAGCTCCAGGGTCACTTCGCCCTTGAGCAGTGGTCGACAGGTGTCACTCAGGCGCAGGCCGCCGTAGCCTTCGAGGTCGATGTCCGCCAGACCGCGGGCCACCAGTTGTCGGAACAAGGAGCGCCATTCGCTCTCGCCCATTGCTTTGCCAACGCCATACACCGACAGGTGTTGATGGCCGAAGCTGCGAACCTTTTCGTTGTCCTTGCCCAGCAATACATCGACCAAGTGCCCCACGCCGTAGCGCTGGCCAGTGCGATAGATCGCCGAAAGCGCCTGACGGGCCGGCTCGGTGGCGTCCCAGGTCTGCACGCCATCGACGCAGTTGTCGCAATGGCCGCACGGCTCGGGCATGTCTTCGTCGAAATAGGCCAGCAGCGTCTGGCGACGGCAGCGGGTTTCTTCGCAGAGCGAGAGCATGGCATCGAGCTTGTGCTGCTCCAGACGTTTGTGACGCTCGTCGCCCTCGGAGTTCTGCAGCATCTGCTTGAGCATCACCACGTCTTGCAGGCCGTAAGCCATCCAGGCGTCTGCCGGCAGACCGTCTCGACCGCCGCGACCGGTTTCCTGGTAGTAAGCCTCGAGGGATTTTGGCAAATCGAGGTGAGCGACAAAGCGCACGTTGGGCTTGTCGATGCCCATGCCGAACGCCACGGTGGCGACCATGATCAGGCCTTCCTCATTGAGGAAGCGCTTCTGGTGGTGAGCCCGGGTATCGTTGGGCAGACCGGCGTGGTACGGCAGCGCCGGGAAGCCTTGCTCGCTGAGGAACACCGCCACTTCGTCGACTTTCTTGCGCGACAGGCAATAGACGATGCCGGCATCGCTGCGCCGTTCGGCGAGGAACGCCAGCAGCTGCTTGCGCGGCTGCTCTTTGGGCACGATGCGATAGAAGATGTTGGGGCGGTCGAAACTCGACAGGAAACGCTCGGCATCCTGAAGATGAAGGCGGTCGACGATTTCTTCCCGGGTACGCTTGTCGGCGGTCGCGGTCAGGGCGATGCGCGGGACGTTGGGGAACAATTCCGCCAACTGGCCCAATTGCAGATATTCGCGGCGGAAGTCGTGGCCCCATTGGGACACGCAGTGGGCTTCGTCGATGGCGAACAGGGAAATCTCAAGACTTTGCAGGAACGCCAGCATCCGTGGCTGAACCAGACGCTCGGGCGCGAGATAAAGCATTTTCACTTCACCTCGCTTGATCCGTGCCGCCAGATCGCGCTGCTGCTCGGCGCTAAGCGTGGAGTTCAATGCCGCCGCGGCGACGCCCAGCTCTTCGAGGGTGGCGACCTGGTCGTCCATCAGGGCGATCAGCGGCGACACCACCACCGCCAGGCCTTCGCGCAACAGCGCCGGCACCTGGAAACACAAGGACTTGCCGCCACCGGTAGGCATCAGCACCAGGGCGTCGCCGCCACTGGCCACGCGCTCAATGATTGCACCCTGACGGCCACGGAAACTGTCGTAGCCGAAGATGTCCTTGAGGACGCGTTGAGCCTGTTCGAGCATAGAAACTCCAAAAATCACAAAAACATCCCTGCAAGGCTGGTTCAGAACCACGAAGGCTGCACCGACAAATCGTAAGTGCGCATTGCATGACGCTTCACATTTCAGCCGCGACGCCGGCAGGGCATCACAAAACGCGCGAGTATACCCGACCCCTCCGCTGCAAAGGGTGCCGCTGATAAGACACACGAATGCCAATGCAACAAAGAACCCTGTAGGAGTGAGCCTGCTCGCGATGGCGGCGTTACATTCAAAATCAGTGCTGACTGGCCCGCCGCTATCGCGAGCAGGCTCACTCCTACAGGGATTGCGGTGTTTCCTGTTCTTGCGAGGGCTGCAAAAATGCCGCGCGGCTGGCCCAAGCGCTCAAGAAGGCCTAGAATTCCCGCATCTGTTTAATTCCCAAGGTAGCCCTTTAATGTCCTTCGCTGAGCAACTAACCCGTTTGCAAGTCTTCCTCGACGCCGACGAACTGCATGACGAGGCGCTGGACTACGTGGCCGCCCACGGCTACCTCACTGCGCTGTCGATCTGTTCCGAAACCGTTCCCGACCGTGAATGGATCGACGCCCTCTTCGCCGAAGAACCGCATTACGCCGACGACACCGAGCGTGAAGCGATCGAATCCACCCTGCTGGCCCTCAAGGCTCACATCGCTCGCCAATTGGCATCCGATGAAGAGTTCGAGCTGCCTTGCGACCTGGACCTGGGCGAAGAGCCGGATGACTCCGACCTGCGCGGCTGGTGCATCGGCTTCATGGAAGGCGTGTTCCTGCGCGAAGCGGCCTGGTTCGAAACCGCCGAAGACGAAGTCAGCGAAATGCTGCTGCCGATCATGGTCGGTTCGGGTCTGTTCGACGAACAGCCTGAGTTCGAAGACATCGCCAAAGACGCCAACCTGATGGATGACATGATCGTACAGATCCCGGAAGCCCTGACCGCGCTGTACCTGCTGTGCCAGGCGCCAGACGAAAAACCGGCGATCCTCAAGCCTCGTCACCACTAAGGTTTTGCCTATGGACAACCCCATAGGCAACCGCTCCCTGATGTTGCGTTACGTGCTGCTGGCCATCGGCTGGCTGAGCGTAGCGCTGGGGGTGATCGGGATTTTCCTGCCGGTGTTGCCCACCACGCCCTTCCTGCTGCTGGCGGCCGCCTGCTTCGCCCGCAGTTCGCCGCGTTTCTATCATTGGCTGGTTGAACATCCGCGGCTTGGGCCGTGGGTTCGCGATTACCTGAGCGGCAACGGCATCCCGCTCAAGGGCAAGGTCTACGCCATCGGCCTGATGTGGGCGAGCATCCTGCTTTCCTGTTACCTGGTGCCCTTGCCGTGGGCGCGGGGGTTCATGCTGACCAGCGCCGTTCTGGTGACCGTCTACATCCTCAAACAGAAAACCCTGCAAAAGCCCTGAAAACACCCCCCCTGTAGCAGCTGGCGAAGCCTGCGTTCGGCTGCGAAGCAGTCGTGAAATCAGGCGGCGCGGTCTTCCAGTTAAATCCGGGATCCAGGGTTTACGACTGCTGCGCAGCCGAACGCAGGCTTCGCCAGCTGCTACACGTCAGCGTACCAACCCGACGATCAACCCTCCCTTTCAAAAAACCGCCTAGACTTCAGGCATCTGCACCCGAGCGGCCAGACATGTCCCGCAGTCCGCGTCGTCCAGGATGGTCAACGCTCCGACTTCGGCTCGGCGGATGGCTGTTGCTGATCACTTTTCTGTTGGCCGGGCTGGGCAGTGTCGGGGCCAACTGGAGTTTTACGCAGATTCTGCAAACCGCCGAAGATCGCTACGGCACCCTCGGCCCGGGACGGGGAAGGATCGAGGCCTGGGGGCAGATGCTGCAAAGCGAAGTCAATGCCCCCGAGCGCGAGCAACTGAACGCGGTCAATCGCTTCTTCAATCAGCAACTGAGCTTTCTGGACGACATCCGCATCTGGCACCAGACCGATTACTGGGCCACGCCCGTCGAATCCCTGATCAAGGGGTCCGCTGATTGCGAGGACTACGCACTGGCGAAATATTTCAGCCTGCGCTACCTGGGAATTCCCAGCGAAAAACTACGCATCACCTACGTGAAAGCCCTGACCCAGAACCAGGCGCACATGGTGCTGACGTACTACAACAGTCCCACGGCCGATCCGCTGGTGCTGGACAACTTGATCGGCGAGGTCCGCCCCGCCTCCCAACGCAAAGACTTGCTGCCGGTGTACGCCTTCAACGTAGAAGGTCTGTACTTGCCGGGCGCCAATGGCGGCAAACGCAGCAGCGACTCAAAAAAACTGTCGCGCTGGCAGGACGTACTGAAAAAGATGCAGGCCGAAGGGTTCGCCGTGGGCGACGGCTAGCCACCTGAGCAAGGAGCGATTTATGTCACTGCGTAAACAGTTGTTTCTCGCCATCTGCCTGTTCTTGCTGGTGGCGTTCAGCGGCAGTTTTTTTGTTAGCCTGGAAAGCTCTCGCGACCAGATGCTCGGCCAGTTGCGCTCCCACGCCCAGGACGCCGCCACCGCGTTGGGTTTGTCGTTGACGGCACAAATCGATGACCCGGCCATGATCGAATTGATGGTCAGCTCGATTTTCGACAGCGGTTACTTCAGCAGCATTCGAATCATTAACATCGAGGATGCGCAGGTGCTGGTGGAGCGCAGTGCGCCGGGGCAAATCGAGGGCGTTCCCACCTGGTTTGTGAACCTGGTCAACCTGCACCCGCCCGGTGGCGAAGCGCTGATCATGCGCGGCTGGGTCCAGGCGGCACGGGTCGAAGTGTTGAGCAATCCGCAGTTCGCCCTGGCCAAACTCTGGGACAGCACCCTCGGCAGCCTGATCTGGTTGCTGGTGTGCGGCCTGCTCAGTGCCGTGTTTGGTGGCTGGTTGCTGCGCCGGCAATTTCGTCCACTCGACACCATGGTCAGACAGGCCGAAGCCATCAGCAAACGCGAGTTCCTCAGCCTGCCGAAACTGCCGCGCACACCGGAGTTGAAACGCGTGGTATTGGCCATGAACCAGATGGTCGAGAAGCTCAAGACGCTGTTCGCCGAAGAGGTCGCGCGCAGTGAAAAACTGCGGGCCGAGTCCTATCAGGACAGCCTTACCGGCCTGGCCAATCGACGCTTGCTGGATGAAGAATTGGCCGACGAGTTGCTGGTCTCCGAGCAGAGCAGCGACGGCCATTTGCTGATGCTGCGAATCAACGATCTGGTCGGTCTCAACCAACGCTTGGGTGGCCAGCGCACCGATGCGCTGATCAGCGCCGTCGGTGAATTACTCAAGCGCCTGACCCAGCCACCGGAACGTCGCACCTGGCTAGCCGCGCGCAATCGCGGCGGTGAATTCAGCCTGCTGACGCCAGGCCTGGACAGCGCCGACGCCGCACGCCTGGCCAGCGAAATCAGCGCCACCCTGGAAAACCTGCGCCTGACCGGCGCCAGCGACTCCATGCCGGTGGCGCATTTGGGGATCGCCCCTTACCACCCCGGCGAGCCCGCCAGTGACGTGCTGATGCGACTGGATCAGGCGTTGACCGAAGCCCGGCAACATCCCGAGCGCCCGTGGGTCCACTTGGCCGATGCCATCACCGCGCCGACCCCATCCCAAAACGACTGGCAAACCTGGATCGACGACGCCTTGAACCAAGGCAAGATGCAGTTGTATTTCCAGCCAGTGGTGCAATGCGCCGACACCAGTCAGGTACTGCATCACAAAGTCCTCGCGCGCCTGCTCGACCCGCAGGGCGAGGCCATTGCGGCCGGGCACTTCCTGCCGTGGATCGAGCGACTCGGCTGGTCGGCGAGGTTCGACCTGGCCATGCTCGAAGCCACCCTCGACTACCTCATCATCAATCGTTGGCCGCTGGCGTTAAGCCTGTCCGGCAGCACCCTGCGCGATCCAGCGCAGCTGCAACACATCCTCGACATGCTCGAATCGCTGCCCGAACTCGCGCCGCTGCTGATTCTGGAAATCGACGAACGCCAACTGCCCCCTCAGGAAGAACTGCAACGCCTGAGCCACAGCCTGCTCAACACCGGTTACCGCATCGGCCTGCAGCATTTCGGCGGCAGCTTCGGCCAGATCGGCAACCTGGCTCAACTGGGGCTGGCTTACTTGAAAATCGATGGGGCGTACATCCGTCACATTGATGAGCAGAGTGATAAACGGCTATTTATCGAAGCGATATTTCGGGCGACCAACAGCATTGATTTGCCGTTGATTGCGGAGATGGTGGAGACCAAAGGGGAGCTGGAGGTGATCCGGGAGTTGGGATTGTTTGGGGTGATGGGGCGGTTGATTGGGCCGCCGGAGCCGATGTGAGGGGTTCGACCGTTCGTCGTAAACGTGGGTTTACCTGTCAGATATGACAGTAGGCAAACACTCACGCCGACTATCTAATTCATCCCTATCGGTGCCTCCCATTCGAGAAGCCGGGCGCCTCTATGGAAGGTACGTACTCATGAACAACCCTGTGACAAACGCTGCCACCGCGTCCAGTGGACAAGTCGTTGTATTTCCGCCCGATCGCGGCATCGGCGTTCTGGCAGTCGTCCCTCCCTACCAAAAGAATAAGGACAGGATAAGGGGACGGATCTATTTAATATTGAGCGTTTAAAAAGATCGCAGCCTGCGACAGTTCATACAGCGGATTGCATTTGATCCTGCTGGAGTTGCCGGGGGCTGTGATCTTTTGCTTTTAAACTATGGCGTTTAAAAACACTTCCGGACACGCCTCCCAGGCTACACATCCTTGCGCCATTGCCTACAGCTACGCCAGAATCCGCCGGCTTGTGCGCCTTGGGGGTGGGTTCTATTGTGGTCCGGTCGCTGACGAATCAGCGATCGGGTTTGGTAGCCCGGCTTAGACTTGGCGCATAGCGTCACCCGATACAGGCCCTTCCGGGGCTGTGTATTTATGGTGGTCATGCGCAGGGCGTCTTCGGGCGCGCCGGTTTTCCAAGTCACCGGTCTACCAACCTTCGTATGGCCACCACCCCTTCGTTTGGTAGCGAAAGATGATGGCTCCTTTTCTATGATTTGGAGATTCATCCATGTTCAAACCCACACCCAACCCGCCCGAAACCGCCCCCACCTCCCCCTACGAATCCCTCGATTCGAAAAAACTCCACGAAGCCGCTGACCGCGCGCTCGACCACTACCTCTGCCCGCCCGGCTCCACGCCGCCCCCACGTAAAACCCGCGGGATGTATGCCGTGACCGCGGACACAAAAAACGAGGAACTGTTGACCGATGCCTGCGAAACTCTCGCTTCGGCAAAGACCATCGCCCAGGACTTCGCCGGCCAGTTGCCGGGGCCGCAGCGCCGGACGGTGTTGGGGATTACGCAGTTGATCATGCTCGGGGAACTGGCGGTGAATCGGGTGCTGGATAATCTGGAGTTGCCGGGCTGACCGAGGCCTGAGGAACACTTACTGATTGATTCGGTGTCCATTCTGGCCCTTCGTGAGCAAGCCCGCCCACATTGGATCGTTGTCGAACACAAAATCTGTGATCCCTGAGGATCAACTGTGGGAGCGGGCTTGCTCGCAAAGGCTGACTCACCGACGACACATCTCTTCAGACAGAAAAAACCCGCCGCACCGTTTGATCGGGCGGCGGGTTTTGTCGTTTCAGGCTCGAATCAAAAGCCGATCACACCGTATCAACCTTCAACGAATGATCATTCAACATCCCGTTGATAATCGTCGCCGTATCGTGCCCCCCCGCAATCACCCCACCCGCCCCCGGCGTTACGCCGTAATGGCTGGCCAGGTTCACACCCGCCAGGTCGATGGTTTGGTTCGGCGCGGCGCCAGCCATGGCGGTGACGTCGATGCTGGTGACCAGTGAGTCGCCGCTGCCGGTGACTTTGAAGTGCAGGTAGTCATCCAGCGACGCCGCGGTGCTGTTTTCCCCTTGCAGCAGTTGCGACAGGTCGAGTTTGTCGATGCCCGGTGTGAAGTCGGTGACCACGTCGTGGCCGCTGTTGCCTTTGAGCCACTGGAAGGTGTCGGCACCGCTGCCGCCGGTGAGGCTGTTGTTGCCCAGGCCGCCAATGAGGAAGTCGTCGCCGCCCCCACCGTTGAGCATGTCGTTACCCAGGCCGCCGTTGATGATGTTGCTGTGGTTGTCGCCGGTGAGGCTGTCGTTGAAGTTCGAGCCGGTCAGGTTTTCGATCGCCGTCAGGGTGTCGGTCCCGGCGCCCGCCGTGTTCTGCGCACCGAGTACGCCCAGATTGACCGTGACGCCGGCCGTGGCGTGGGCATAACTCGCGGTGTCGACGCCGGTGCCGCCGTCGAGCAGGTCGTTGCCCGCGCCGCTGTAAAGCAAGTCATTGCCGGCGCCACCGTGCATTTCGTTGTTGCCGGAACCGGCGGTGAGCACGTCGTTGCCGTCGCCGGCATTGATCACGTTGTTACCGTCGCCCGCCACCAGTACATCATCGCCTGCCGTGCCGGTGAGGGTGTGGCCGTCCTGATAGGTGATGGTCACGGCGGCGTTGTCGCTGCCGCCATGGCTGTCGTTGGCGGCGTAGGTGCCGTGGGCGTCGGGCGTGATGTCGTGGGCACCGGCATAGTTGACGGTCATGGTCAGTTGGTAGTTTTCCGCCCCCTTCCCGCTGTTGCCCGGACCACCGTTGTCGATGTTGGTGATGTGGATCTGGTAGGTGCTGTCCGACGTTGCGGTGAGGGTTTGCCCGTCCGCGAGGGCGATCCATGCGCCGCCGTTGATTGAGTACTCCATGGCGACATGACCGGCCGCCAGGTTGTGATCCAGGTTAAGGGTTTCACCCTGTTTGAGGTCGACGGTGATGCGGTCCTCATCGTGGGGGTTGTTGACCGCTCCCAGCGCCCCGCTGACGACCAACACCGCCGTCATGGCTGCCGTGTTGGCGACGAATGCACTGCGGGCGAGAGTCACCGCCTGCACGTTACCGCCGGTAAAGCTGAAGTTCTGATTGGTGCCGGTGAAGTCCGCGCCTTTGGCAATCCAACCGGTGCTGACGGTGGTCGGCGAAGCGGTCAGCGGATCGCCATTCGGATCGGTGTCGTTGGCCAGCAGCAACTCGCCCGGCACCACGATGTTGCCCGACAGCACGTTGGTGATGATGTGGTCATCGACCACCACCGGCGGCGCGTTCGCAATGACTGTCGACACCGAGCTGGCCTGGTCGCCACTGTTGTCGCTGATGCAGCTATTGTTCACGTCGATGGTGATGGTGGTGGTCCTCTCGTCGCCATCGCCATCGCTCAAGGTGTAGGTGAACACGTCGGTCGCACCGGGACCGTTCACGGCGTTCGGGTTGCTGTGATAGACCGCGTTGCCCGCGGCATCCAGCGTCAGGTAACCGTAGGTGCCATTGATCTGGCTGTTGAGGCCGCCGATGGCCGAGGTCGAGGTGTCTGAACCGGCACGCACGCCGACCACCCCAATCCCATCGGCATCGTTGAAGTCGTTCGCCAGCACGTTGCCACTGACGGTGCCGCCCTCCGCTACCGAGGCCGCGTCGGGGTTGGCGGTCGGCAGGTCATCGACGATTTTGACCACGATGGTGCTGGTGGTGGAATGGCCCAGGGCGTCGGTGGCTTGGTAGGTGAAGCTTTCGCTCAGGGTGTTGGCGCCGTCGTTCGCATGCGGCGTGGTGCTTGGCGCCGACGTCAGCGTGTAGGTATAGGAGCCATCAGGATTGAGCAGGATTTGCCCGTAGGTGCCAGTGGCGCTGCCGACCAGCGTGTAGGTGATCGCGCCGACCGCACCGCTGACAGAACCAACCAGCGTGCCACTGGCGGTTTCAAGCGTGTGTTCCGGCTGACTGCCGGTAACGGTGCCGGGCGCCAGGTCCTGGCCGTCCTTGTTCAGGTCGAGGGCTTTTTCGTAGACGGTCACGTCACTGTCGCTGACCGCGCTGATGCAGCTGTTGATCACGTCGATGGTGATGGTGGTGGTGCTTTGGTCGCCGTCGGCATCGCGCACGGTGTAGGTGAACACGTCGGTCGCCCCGGGGTCGCTCACGGCGTTCGGGTTGCTGTGATAGACCGCGTTGCCGTTGGCGTCCAGCGTCAGGTAACCGTAGGTGCCATTGATCTGGGTGTTGAGGCCGCCAACCGCCGAGGTCGAGGTGTCGGAACCGGCCCGCACGCCGACCACCGCGCCGCCTGCGGCGAGGCCATCGGCGCCGCCGAGGTCGTTCCACAGCACGTTGCCACTGACGGTGCCGCCTTCGGCGACCGAGGTCTCGTCGGCATGGGCAATCGGCTGATCATCGACGATTTTGACCACGATGGTGCTGGTGGTGCTGTTGCCCAGAGAGTCGGTGGCTTGGTAGGTGAAGCTTTCACTGAGGGTGTTGGCGCCGTCGTTCGCATGCGGCGTGGTGCTTGGCGCCGAGGTCAGCGTGTAGGTGTAGGAACCATCGGGATTGAGCAGGATTTGCCCATAGGTGCCGGTGGCACTGCCGACCAGGGTGTAGGTGATTGCGCCGACTGCGCCGCTGACCGAACCGACCAGCGTGCCGCTGGCAGTTTCTCCGGTGTTGCCCGGTAGGCTGCCGGTGACGGTGCCGGGCGCCAGGTCCTGGCCATCCTTGTTCAGGTCGAGGGCTTTTTCGTAGACGGTCACGTCGCTGTCGCTGGCCGCGCTGATGCCGCTGTTGATCACGTCGATGGTGATGGTGGTGGTGCTTTGGTCACCGTCGGCATCACGCACGGTGTAGGTGAACACGTCGGTCGCCCCGGGGTCGCTCACGGCGTTCGGGTTGCTGTGATAGACCGCGTTGCCCGCTGCATCCAGCGTCAGGTAACCGTAGGTGCCATTGATCTGGCTGTTCAGGCCGCCAACAGCCGAGGTCGAGGTGTCGGAACCGGCCCGCACGCCGATCACCGCGCCGCCTGCGGCGAGACCATCGGCGCCGCCGACGTCGTTCCACAGCACGTTGCCACTGACGGTGCCGCCTTCGGCGACCGACGTCTCGTCGGCATGAGCAATCGGCTGATCATCGACGATTTTGACCACGATGGTGCTGGTGGTGCTGTTGCCCAGAGAGTCGGTGGCTTGGTAAGTGAAGCTTTCGTTCAGGGTGTTGGCGCCGTCGTTTGCATGCGGCGTGGTACTTGGCGCCGACGTCAGCGTGTAGGTGTAGGAACCATCGGGATTGAGCAGGATTTGCCCATAGGTGCCGGTGGCACTGCCGACCAGGGTGTAGGTGATTGCGCCGACTGCGCCGCTGACCGAACCGACCAGCGTGCCGCTGGCAGTTTCTCCGGTGTTGCCCGGTAGGCTGCCGGTGACGGTGCCGGGCGCCAGGTCCTGTCCATCCTTGTTCAGGTCGAGGGCTTTTTCGTAGACGGTCACGTCGCTGTCGCTGGCCGCGCTGATGCCGCTGTTGATCACGTCGATGGTGATGGTGGTGGTGCTTTGGTCACCGTCGGCATCACGCACGGTGTAGGTGAACACGTCGGTCGCCCCGGGGTCGCTCACGGCGTTCGGGTTGCTGTGGTACACGGCGTTGCCGTTGGCATCCAGCGTCAGGTAACCGTAGGTGCCATTGATCTGGGTGTTGAGACCGCCAACCGCCGAGGTCGAGGTGTCGGAACCGGCCCGCACGCCGATCACCGCGCCGCCTGCGGCGAGACCATCGGCGCCGCCGACGTCGTTCCACAGCACGTTGCCACTGACGGTGCCGCCTTCGGCGACCGAGGTCTCGTCGGCATGGGCAATCGGCTGATCATCGACGATTTTGACCACGATGGTGCTGGTGGTGCTGTTGCCCAGAGAGTCGGTGGCTTGGTAGGTGAAGCTTTCGTTCAGGGTGTTCGCGCCGTCGTTCGCATGCGGCGTGGTGCTTGGCGCTGACGTCAGCGTGTAGGTGTAGGAGCCATCAGGATTGAGCAGGATCTGCCCGTAGGTGCCAGTGGCGCTGCCGACCAGGGTGTAGGTGATCGCGCCGACCGCGCCGCTGACCGAGCCGACCAACGTACCGCTGGCGGTTTCGCCCGTGTTGCCGGGCAGGCTGCCGGTGACGGTGCCGGGCGCCAGGTCCTGGCCGTCCTTGTTCAGGTCGAGGGCTTTTTCGTAGACGGTCACGTCGCTGTCGCTGGCCGCGCTGATGCCGCTGTTGTGCACGTCGATGGTGATGGTGGTGGTGCTTTGGTCGCCGTCGCGATCGCGCACGGTGTAGGTGAACACGTCGGTCGCCCCCGGGCCGCTGACGGCGTTCGGGTTGCTGTGGTAGACCGCGTTGCCGTTGGCATCCAGCGTAAGGTAACCGTAGGTGCCATTGATCTGACTGTTCAGGCCGCCGATAACTGGGGTCGAGGTGTCTGAACCGGCGCGCACGCCAACCACCGCGCCCCCTGCGGCGGGGCCATCGGCGCCGGTGACATCGTTCCCCAACACGCTGCCGCTGACGATGCCGCCCTCTGCGACCGAGGTCGAGTCAGGGTTGGCGGTCGGCAGATCATCGACGATGTTGACGTTGATTTGCCCGGTCGCCGTGCTGCCGTCGGCATCGGTGGCAACGACGTCGAAGTTCTCGTAGATGCTGTTGGCGCCATCCGCATTGGGGTGGTCGCTGTCGTAATTCAGGGTGTAGCTGTAGCTCACCACGCCCGTGGCCGGGTCGTAACCGGTGATGGTGAAGGTGGCGCCCGTCCAGGTAGTGGCCGATAGCGGGAAACCTGCCGCCACCCCACCGCTGACCACTGCGACGCCGCTCACGGTCAGGGTTTGCAGGCCATCCGGCGCGTTGACGGTGAAGGTGCCGCTCTGGGTCAGGGCCGGGGCATCAGGGTCGCTGCCGTAGCTGAGGTTTTTTTCGTAGACGGTGATTTCGCCGCCTTCGACGTTCAGGCCGCCAATCGTGACCGGGTCATCGTTGTTATGGATGTTCAGCACAAGCTTGGCAGTGCTGGTGTCGCCGTCGGCATCGGTCAGGGTGTAGGTGAAGGATTCGGTCCCGGTGCCACCCGCGTGCAAGGTTTTGAAGTCGGCGTCGCTGGTGTTCAGGGTGTAGGTGTATGTGCCGTTGGCGTTGAGCACCAGGGTGCCGTATTTACCGGTGAAAGTGCCGCCAACCACCGGCCCGCTCTCGGGTCCGGCAGGAATGCGATCAGCGCCCTGAACGTCGTTGGGCAGCACACTGCCGGTCAGGCTTACCAGAGTTTCCGACGCGGTGCTGGCGTTGTTGTCATCGAACGCCTTGGGCACATCGTCGGTGATGTTGACGTCCAGAGAACCCGTGGCGGTATCGCCATTGCTGTCGCCGGCCACCACGGTGAAGTGTTCGCTGAGGTTGTTGGTGCCGTCACCGGCCGGATGGGTTTCATTGTCGTTGAGGGTGTAGCTGTAACTCACAACCCCCGTGGCCGGGTTGTAGCCGGTGACGGTCAGGGTATTGCCCAACGGGGTGGTGATTGTTTGCGGGAAGCCTGCGGCAACGCCACCGCTGATCACGTTGACCCCACCGATGCTCAGGCTGGTCAGCCCGTCAGGAGCAGACACGCTGAACGTGCCGGTCTTGGTCAGTGCCCCGGGGTTGGGGGCCGAACCGTCGGCCAGGCTGGCCTCATTGAGGGTCAGTTCGCCCCCTGCCACCGACAGGCCGGAAAGGGTCACCGGATTGTTCGGCACCTCAGGAACAACCGGTGTCACAGGAACAATCGGTGCTACAGGATCAACCGGTGTTACAGGAACAACGCCTGCCCCTCCTGATCCACCTGAACCACCTGAACCGCCTGAACCGCCTGCACCATTGTCGCCGTTGCCACCGTTGTCCGGGTTTCCAGCCAGCCGCCCCAAGGGAAATTCGGGAATGCCGTTGAAGCCTGCGGTAGGAAAACCAATAGTCGGATCGACACTCCCGCCCACCTCTTCAAGCATGACAAACGAGTGGCCGCCGCCCAGTGCACCCGGTGCTCCGGTCGAATCCGGTCCGGCCGCCGTGGGGTCAGCGGTCTGGGTCGGGTCGTCGCCGGCAGCGATTGCTTTTTGCAGTTGCTCGACATCGGTCAGTTGCGCCTGAGTCGGCGTTACTGCTTCAGCGGTCTCTACATGGGGTGCCTGATGCGCGAGTAACTGGGGCGTCATCTCCAGACTGCTGCCACGCCCAAGTGTCAGTTCCTGGCCATTTTGCAGATGAACCGCCACCGCGCCTTCGGCCCCGGTGACCAGTTGATCGCCGGTGAATAACCGGTCCCCCTCGACCAGCGCGCGTCGGGTGCCATCGCTCGCAACCGCGAACACCTGACCAATGACCTTACTGACAATACCGATGAGCGTAGCCATGTGCACTTCCTCCGCTGCCAACCGCTGTCGGCATCCTGTTTTTGCGAAGAACGTGCTCCTGGCTCCAACGGGTTGCCTGGCGGAATCGCCTGCTGGCAGCGGTTACCTGAAGTAAGCCGCTGCCCTGGCGCCGTTCTCGCCAAGCGTGCCGCTCGCGGGCGACGTGTCTGCTGCGGGATAAAAACCCTCTGCAATCAATGGCATCGGGATCCACTTGCGCAACAAGTCGCCTTTTGAGCGATGCGTAACGGTTTTGATCCACCAAGGTGACAAAAAACCGTCACCTGAAAACCGTCCGCGTCCCTCCCCTCCAGCACTTCCCCGCCCTAAGTCGATATGTGGATTGGAACTTTCCTCAAGCCCCGCTGAGCGCCCTAAGGCTCATAAATCAAGGGCTTTCGCAGTGAACAATGTGCTGGATTTTACGGAGCGCATAAGTTTTTTTTGGCATAGCAATTATGAAAATTTCTTCTATGGTTCTCTCTAGAATGTTCTTAGCTCTGTTGTTACAAGCATGAAACGGTTTTCACTATAAATGCCGTCAAATATTTGGCGACTAATAAGCACCATTAGGAATCAGGGAGAGGCACCCATGCGCGTATTAACCCCCCTCTGCAGCGCAATTCTGCTGGCCATGGCCTGCACTTCTCAGGCTCAAGCCATGTCATTGACGGAGGCGATCCAGAGCACCATCGCGACCCACCCGGAGCTGGCGTCGCGTGTAGACAGCCGCCTCTCGGCCGATGAGCAGGTGAAAGTCGCCAAGGGGGGCTTTTATCCATCAGTTGATCTGAATGCCGCCTACGGGCGCGGGTACAGCGATAACACCAACACCCGGGCACTCGGTAATCACCACACCGAAATCCTGACGTACACCCAATCGGAATTGCGTCTGCGGCAGATGCTCTTCGATGGTTTCAACACCGCCAACGAAGTCCAGCGCACCAAAGGCGTGGTCAATTCCCGGGCCTATTACGCTCAGGGCACCGCACAGGATCTGGCCCTGCGCACCATCGAGGTCTACCTCGAAGTGCTCAAACGCCGCGAACTGGTGACCCTGGCCACGAACAATCTGCAAGCTCACATGCGGGTCAACGATCAGATCGGTCTGCGCACCCAGCGTGGTATTGGCAGCACCGCCGACTCCGACCAGTCCGTCGCTCGCCGGGCATTGGCGCAAAACAACCTCGATACCGCTGAAGTCGATCTGGCGGATGCCGAGTCGAACTTCTATGCCGTAACCGGACGCCTGCCCGATGAGCTCGAAGCACCGCCGTCGATCCGCGGCGAGTTGCCCGCCACCCTGCCGGAAGCCCAGCAAAGCATGGTGGAAAACAACCCGTACCTGAAATCCGCCCAGGCCGACGTGCAATCATCCGAGAGCCAGTACGAAGTTGCCAAGTCGCCGTTCTACCCTCGCTTCGACGCCGAAGCGGCCGTGGGTGCGAACAACAACGTGCAGGGCGATGAAGGCCACGACAACGAATGGCGAGTCGGCGTGGTGATGAACTACAACCTGTTCCGCGGTGGCAGCGACAAGGCTCGCCTGGCCTCCGATGCGCACCAGATCAACCAGGCGATGGACATCCGCAACAATGCCCTGCGCCAACTCAACGAGAACATTCACCTGGCCTGGAACGCCATGGTCAATGCCAAGAAACAAACCCCGACTGCCCGCGAATACGCGGATACCAGCCGACGCGTGCGCGTGGCGTATCAGGACCAGTTCGGCCTTGGCCAACGCACCCTGCTCGACTTGCTGGACAGTGAAAACGAGCTCTACAACGCCAACCGTCGCTACACCGAAGTGCGCTACACCGAGGAGTACTCGATGTACCGCGTGCTGGCGAACATGGGTCAGTTGCTGAGCAAACAACGGGTGGTATTGCCCGCCGATGCGATCGCCTCCTCGGAAGTAAAAAATGAAGCCCGTTTGCCTGAACTGAAGTAGGCCTGTGGAGAGATCAATGTGACCAGCATGGAACCCGGCAACATCGGTGTCGATCCGCGCCTGAGCTTCGATGACCCACTTCTGGACGGTCTGTTGATCCTCTGCAAACTCCATGGCGCGACGGTCAGTCGCGCCAGCCTGAGTGCCGGGCTTCCCCTGAACAAACAACGCTTGAGCCTGGACCTGCTGCCTCGCGCAGCGGCCCGGGCCAGTTTGCAGGCGAGATTGCTGCGCCGTGAACTGGCGGACATTTCCGCCCTCAACCTGCCTGTAATGCTGATCCTCAACAACGGTCGTACTGCCGTTCTGCGACGCTTCGGCGATGACGGGCAGTTGCTGATTTTGCCGAGCGAATCCGACGGCGGTGAACAATGGGTCAGCCGCGATGAACTGGCCGAAAACTACAGCGGCCAGGCCTTGTTCGCGCGCCCAAGGCATGAACTCGAAGACTTGCGTTCGCCGCTGGTGCCACGGGTAGAAGCGTGGTTTCGCGACACGTTGAAGCTGTCGAAGTGGCTGTACAGCGATGCGATTCTGGCGAGTTTCTTGATCAACCTGCTGGGGATGATGGTGCCGCTGTTCGTGATGCAGACCTACGACCGGGTGGTGCCGAACCAGGCCACCTCGACGCTGTGGGTGCTGTCCATCGGCTTACTGATCGGCACCGGTTTCGAATTGGTGTTGCGGGTGGTCCGCGCGCACCTGCTGGACACCGCCGGGAAGAAAACCGACGTGATCCTTTCGGCCACGTTGTTCGAACGCATCACCGGCATGGCGATGAAAGCGCGGCCGGCGACCATTGGGGGTTTCGCCCAAAGCATCCATGACTTCCAGGGCCTGCGGGAATTCCTCACCGCCGTAACGCTGACGAGCCTGATCGACCTGCCCTTTGCCGTGCTGATGCTGGTGGTGATCGGCCTGCTCGGCGGCTGGCTGGTGGTGATTCCGTTACTGGCGTTTCCGATCACGATCATCTTCGCGATGGTGATCCAGGTGCGCCTGCGCGACACCGTACAGAAAAGCCTGACCCTGGGCGCCGAACGCCAGGCGCTGCTGATCGAAACCCTCGGCGGTCTGGAAACCCTCAAGGCCTGCAGCGCCGAAAGCGAACGCCAGCACAAATGGGAAAGCACCCACGGCGCCCTCACCCGCCTCGACAGCCATGCGCGCAACCTCTCGGCACTGGCCACCAACGGCACGCTGTTCATCCAGCAATTCTCCGGCATGGCGACCATCGTTGCCGGGGTCTACAGCATCATCGCCGGCAACCTCAGCGTCGGCGCGCTGGTGGCGACCTACATGCTCGGCAGCCGGGTCCTCGCGCCGCTGGGGCAGATTGCCGGTTTGATCACCCGCTATCAGCAAGCGCAACTGACCATGAAAAGCACCGATGCGCTGATGTCCTTGCCGCAGGAACGCGACGCCACACAACGGCCGCTGGAACGCACACAACTGCAAGGTGCGCTGGACGTCAGCAGCGTGACGTTCCACTACAACGGCCAGAACGCGCCGGCCCTGGCCAACATCAGCTTCAGCGTGAAACCCGGCGAGCGGATCGGCATCATCGGTCGCAGCGGCTCGGGGAAAAGTACGTTGGCGCGACTGGTGATGGGTTTCTACGCACCGGAAGAAGGCCAACTGCTGCTCGATGGCCTGGACCTGCGGCAACTGGACGTCGCCGACCTGCGCCAGCAAATCGGTTACGTCGCCCATGACCTGCCACTGTTGGCCGGCAGCCTGCGCGACAACCTGACCCTCGGCGCCCGCTACATCAGCGATGCACGGATGCTCGAAGTCGCCGAACTGACCGGTGTCACCGAGCTGGCCCGTCAGCATCCGCAAGGCTTCGACCGGCCGGTGGGCGAACGCGGACAACTGCTGTCCGGCGGGCAACGTCAGGCGGTGTTGCTGGCCCGCGCGTTGTTGCTGGATCCGCCGATCATGTTGCTCGACGAACCCACCAGTGCCATGGACAACAGCAGCGAAGACGTCCTGCGGCAAAAACTCCACCGCTGGGTCCAGGGCAAAACCCTGCTGCTGGTGACCCACCGCACCTCGATGCTCAGTCTGGTGGATCGGCTGGTGGTGCTGGACAACGGGCGGATCGTCGCCGACGGTCCGAAAGAAGTGGTCATCGATGCACTGCGCAAGGGCCGTGTCGGCTCTGCGGCTGTCTAGGAGCTAGCCATGGCCCGTTCATCATCCGACGCGTCGCGCTCTAATTCGAAGCCACGCGGCTACTTTGGCAGTTTCAGCAAAAGCGCCGAAAGCGAATTCATGCCGGAAACCGCCGGCGCCTCGTTGCAGGACTCACCACGCTGGTCGCGGATCACCGTGTGGCTGGCGGCTGCGTTGATTATCACCGCGGTGGTCTGGGCCAAGTTTGCGGTGTTGCAGGAAGTGACCATGGGCGAAGGCAAGGCGATTCCGTCGAGCAAAGTCCAAGTGATCCAGAATCTGGAGGGCGGCATCGTCACTGAGATCTTCGTGCGCGAAGGGCAAATGGTGAACAAGGGCGATACGTTGCTGCGCCTGGATGACACTCGATTCCTGTCGAACAAGGGCGAAAGCGAGGCGGATCGTTATGCGCTGACCGCGCAGGTCGAACGGCTGTCGGCCGAAGCGGAAGGCCGGCCATTCAAGCTCTCCCCGGAAGTGATCGCCAAGGCGCCGCAAGTGGCCGAAGACGAGCGCTCGCTGTACGAACAACGACAACGGCGACTGGCCAGCGAACAGCGCACCCTGAGTGAACAACTTCGGCAAAAAACCCAGGAACTGGCGGAGTTCCGCTCCAAACAGGGCCAATTCAGTTCAAGCCTGGCGCTGCTGCAACAAGAAATGAACATGTCCGCGCCACTGGTGGGCACCGGGGCGGTTTCGCCGGTGGAAATCCTGCGACTCAAACGCAGTGCGGTGGAGATTCGCGGCTCGCTGAACGCCACGACGCTGGCAATTCCCCGCGCGGAATCGGCGATCAATGAGATCAGAAGCAAGATTGATGAGTCCGAACAATCCTTCCGCTCCGACGCGGCGAAAGAGCTCAATGAAAAACGCACCGACCTGTCGAAAATCACCGCATCGAGCATTGCTATCGATGACCGCGTAACCCGCACCACGGTGGTGTCGCCGGTTCACGGGATTATCAAAGTGCTGAAGGTCAACACCATCGGCGGCGTGGTCCAGCCGGGCAGCGACATGGTGGAAATCGTGCCCATTGAAGACAACTTGCTGATCGAAGCCAAAGTGCGGCCGCAGGACGTGGCGTTTCTGCATCCGGGGCAGAAAGCCATGGTCAAGTTCAGTGCTTACGACTACACGATTTATGGCGGGTTGAGTGCGAAGCTGGAGTTGATTGGGGCGGACACGATTACGGATGACAAGGGCAACAGCTTCTACCTGATTCAGGTGCGCACGGACAAGAATCACTTGGGCGGGGATGTGAAACCGTTGCTGATCATTCCGGGGATGGTGGCGACGGTGGACATCATCACCGGGGAGAAAAGCGTGCTGGATTACTTGCTCAAACCGGTACTTAAAGCCCGGACTGAGGCGATGCGCGAAAGGTAGTCTCTGGCTGAAATTTGCGGTGGCTGTTTTACCGCCATCGCGAGCAGGCTCACTCCTACAGTGGACCGCATTTCCTCTGGAGAAACTCGGTCCACTGTAGGAGTGAGCCTGCTCGCGATGAGGGCCTTATATTCAGCGATCATTTCGGTCCATGATTACGCTGGAAAGTCTCCTCCCCCATCGCCGCAATCTGCCCCTCGATCAACGCCTCGAACGGTTTCAACAACGGCTCAAACGTGCTCGGCGCTTCCAGCGTCTGCAACGCCTGAACAATCGCCTCCACCGTCGACAACGCGCCCGGCCCCGGTGCCTTGCGCAATCGATACCTCGACACCCCGCCCTGCGCCAACGTCACCCTCGGCAGCGCCGCCAGCAGCGGGTTGAGGTGCAGCATCTTGCGCGCCTTGCGCCAGGTGCCGTCCGGGACGACCAGCAAGAGTGGTTGATCAGTTGCCGTGTAAGCCTGCAACGGCTGCGCATCATCGGCAGGAAACAGCAGCCGCGCCTGATAGCCCGGTTGATACAACAGCGCCGGCAAATCCTCGAACACCTCGCCCACTATCAACTCGGCATTCTTCAACCCCAACGCCGCCAACCGTGCGGTGTTCAGCGCATGGTTCACTTCGCTGGGATGCTGCAACAACAGCACTCGGGTGCGGCTGTCCAGGCTCGGAATCAGTGGGCACAAACAGTGAGTTTGCGGGCGCAGGCAGCGCGGGCATTGAATTCTGGACATTTTTTCAAGCCTGATTCAGTTGCGCTTTGAGCAAATCGCGGAAGGTCTGGATCAGCGGCTCGCGGCTGCGGCCACGACGCACGATCATCGAGAACGGCGCTTGATAACCAAAGGTCGCCGGCAGCAGCACCCGCAAATCGCCCTTGTCGGCCCAGGCCTGAGCATAGTGCTCCGGCAGGTAACCGATGTAGGCGCCGGACAGCACCAGAATCAGCTGCGCCTCCATACTCTCTACCGTCGCCGCGCTGTGTTTGAAACCGTGGCGTGCCAGTTCCGCCTGGCTCCAGTAGCCGCGGCCAACCATGCGTTGCTGAGTGATGACTTGCTCGGGAATGCGCCGCTCGGTGAACAGCGGATGACGACTGCTGCAATACAACCAGTGTTGTTCGCGGTACAGCGGCATGTAGACCAGACCGCTCATGCGCGTGGAGAACGCGCCGATGGCCAGGTCGAGACGGTTATCCTGCACGCCGAGTTGCAGCTCGTAAGGGCTCATCACCGAGAGGTGCAAATGCACGGCCGGGTGTTCCTGGCTGTAAGCGCCAATGGCTTCGGCGAAGGGCAAGGCCTTGTCGCTGACGGTGGAGTCGATGACGCCGAGGTTCAAGGTGCCGCGCAATTCGCCCTTGAGCGCCGCGGCGTATTGTTCGAAGCCTTCGAGTTCGCCGAGCAGGCGCAGGGTTTCCTGATGGAACAGCTCGCCTTTGCTGGTCAGGCTGAAACCACCTCGGCCGCGATGGCAGAGGACCAGGCCGAGGGCAGCTTCGAGCTGGCTCATGTAAGTGCTGATGGCCGACGTCGAGAGGTTGAGCTCTTGCTGCGCGTTGGCAAACCCCTGATGGCGAACCACGCTGACGAAGATGCGCAAGAGTTTCAGGTCGGGTAATGCGTTGGCCATGGGGGCTCCGGGCTTTAGAAATGTGTTGTCTGTTAAATCCACCCCTCACCCCAACCCTCTCCCCACGGGGTAGAGGGGGAAAGGGAGCCGATCTCCATGGCTTTCAAAGCCTGAGTTTGACTCGATATTTCAGGTCGATGTATTTCCCGAGAACACCTCGGTCAGTCCCCTCTCCCCCTGGGAGAGGGTTAGGGTGAGGGGCCGTTCTTGAGCCGATCACAAATCTCAATGCCGCAAAGTCTAATCCCCCTCCAGCCATTAGTTTAGAAAAATCTGAACTAAGTATTTGCCCGTAGCGATTCTTCCCGGCCACTACATTTCGCAGAATCGCCCCACAGCGGTTCCTGCGTCTCCCCGACCAGTGCAACCGACATAAATAAAACAACGACGATGAGGCCCTACCCGTGGACAAGATTCTTCACCAACCACTGGGCGGCAATGAAATGCCGCGCTTCGGCGGCATCGCCACCATGATGCGACTCCCCCATGTGCCAACCGCTGCCGGTCTGGATGCTGCCTTCGTTGGCGTCCCGCTGGACATCGGCACGTCCCTGCGCCCCGGCACCCGTTTCGGACCACGCGAAATCCGCGCTGAATCGGTGATGATCCGCCCATACAACATGGCCACCGGCGCTGCACCGTTCGACTCGCTGTCGGTTGCCGACATCGGTGACGTGGCGATCAACACGTTCAATCTGCTGGACGCGGTACGGATCATCGAAGAGTCCTACCACAAAATCCTCGAACACAATGTGATCCCCCTGACCCTCGGCGGCGACCACACCATCACCCTGCCAATCCTGCGTGCGATTCATAAGAAGCACGGCAAGGTCGGCCTGGTGCACATCGACGCTCACGCTGATGTGAACGACCACATGTTCGGCGAGAAAATCGCCCACGGCACCACCTTCCGTCGCGCTGTCGAAGAAGGCCTTCTGGATCCGGACCGCGTAGTGCAAATCGGTCTGCGCGCTCAGGGCTACACCGCTGACGACTTCAACTGGAGCCGCAACCAGGGCTTCCGTGTGGTTCAGGCCGAAGAGTGCTGGCACAAATCCCTGGCACCGCTGATGGCCGAAGTTCGCGAGAAAGTCGGCGGCGGTCCGGTGTACCTGAGTTTCGACATCGACGGCATCGATCCTGCCTGGGCGCCAGGTACCGGCACCCCGGAAATCGGTGGTCTGACAACCATTCAGGCGATTGAAATCGTTCGCGGCTGCCAAGGCCTCGACCTGGTCGGTTGCGATCTGGTAGAAGTCTCGCCCGCTTACGACACCACCGGCAATACCTCGCTGTTGGCCGCCAACCTGCTGTACGAAATGCTCTGCGTACTGCCTGGCGTGGTCCACCGCTGAGGATTGCTCGTGAACGAACGTGATCAGGTACTCAAGGCCGCTGCCGATCTGGTAACCGCCTTCGCCCGTAACGATCGCGAAGCCTACTTCGGTGCGTTCAGCACCGATGCCAGCTTCGTGTTCTACACCCTCGAACAACCCCTGCTGTCGCGCGATGCCTATCAGGCGTTGTGGGACACCTGGCGCTCGGAGGATGGCTTCGAGGTGCTTTCGTGCACCTCGAGCAACGCCTTCGTCAGCCTGCAGGGTGACGTGGCGATTTTCATCCATGACGTGGCCACCGAGTTGCGCATGCAAGGGGAGCAACACTTCAGCCAGGAGCGCGAGACGATTGTGTTTCGCCGACAACAACAAGGCCTATGGCTGGCCTGCCACGAACATTTGTCCGCGATGCCGGAAGGGCTGCCAACCCCTTAGCCAAACAGGTGACGCTCACACACGATGACCGCGCCTTTATGATCGGAGCTGATCATGAATAACAACAACAAAGACCAAAGCCTTACGCACATTGAAACCTACGGGGTCGAACAGATCCCGGACAGCGAACGCACCGCAGGTCCGACGGATTTGTTCCGGATGATCTTTGGGGGTTCCAACACGTTTGCCACCGCCGTGCTCGGCAGTTTCCCGGTCCTGTTCGGCCTGTCTTTTCAGGCGGGCGTCTGGGCGATTGTGCTGGGTGTGTTGCTGGGCTCGCTGATCCTTGCGCCCATGGGCCTGTTCGGCCCGATCAATGGCACCAACAACGCCGTGTCTTCCGGTGCGCACTTCGGCGTGCACGGGCGGATCGTGGGTTCGTTTCTGTCGTTGTTGACCGCCATCGCCTTCTTCTCGCTCTCGGTGTGGAGTTCGGGTGATGCGCTGATCGGTGGCGCCAAACGCCTGATCGGCCTGCCGGAAACCGACCTGACCCTGGGCCTGGCCTACGGTCTGTTCGCGATCCTGGTACTGACAGTCTGCATCTACGGCTTCCGCTTCCTGCTGTGGGTCAACAAGATCGCAGTGTGGAGTGCCAGCCTGCTGTTCCTGCTGGGCATCTTCGCCTTCATCGGTCCGTTCGATGTGAACTACGCTGGCACCGTCAGCATGGGCCAACCCGGTTTCTGGGCGGCCTTCATCGGCGCGGCGCTGGTGGCGATGAGCAACCCGATTTCCTTCGGCGCGTTCCTCGGTGACTGGTCGCGTTACATCCCGCGTGACACCTCCAAGCGCCGCATCATGGCCGCCGTGGTGATCTCGCAGATCGCGACCTTCATCCCGTTCCTGTTCGGCCTCGCCACCGCCACCATCGTAGCGATCAAGGCACCGGACTACATCGCCGCCAACAACTACGTCGGTGGTCTGTTGGCCGTTTCGCCGAGCTGGTTCTTCCTGCCGGTGTGCCTGATTGCGGTGATCGGCGGCATGTCCACCGGCACCACCTCGCTCTATGGCACCGGGCTGGACATGTCCAGCGTGTTTCCACGGGTACTGTCGCGGGTCAAGGCCACGCTGCTGATCGGTGTGATGTCGATTGCTTTCATCTTCATCGGCCGCTTTGCAGCGAACCTGGTGCAGAGCGTGTCGACCTTCGCCGTGCTGATCATCACCTGCACCACTCCGTGGATGGTGATCATGATCATCGGCCTGCTGGTGCGCCGCGGCTTCTACTGCCCGGATGACCTGCAAGTGTTCACCCGCGGCGAGAAAGGTGGCCGCTACTGGTTCACCCATGGCTGGAACTGGCGTGGGCTGGGTGCCTGGATCCCGAGCGCTGCAGTGGGCTTGTGCTTTGTGAACCTGCCTGGGCAGTTCGTCGGTCCGCTCGGCGAACTGGCCGGCGGCATCGACATCAGCCTGCCGGTCACCCTTGGCCTGGCGTCGTTGGTGTACCTGGCACTGTTGAGCCTGTTCCCGGAATCGGCCGCGGTATTCGGTCCAAACGATCCACGCAGCAAGGGCACCGATTCGCTCGCTAAACCAGCGATGGTGTAGGAGCGTGGCTTGCCCGCGAAGAACGATAACGCGGTCGGCCTGACTGGCCGCGGCGCCCCCTTCGCGAGCAAGCATCGCTCCTACACAAAAGTTTGATTTCAGCCTCACCATAAAAAAGACAATCGGAGACACGCCATAATGGCTTTGGATTTAATCGTCGTACTCATCTACGCCGCCGCGATGCTGCTACTCGGCTACTACGGCATGCGCAAGGCCAAGACCAACGAAGACTTTTTGGTCGCCGGTCGTAACCTCGGCCCGAGCCTGTACATGGGTACCATGGCCGCCACCGTTCTGGGCGGCGCGTCCACCGTCGGCACCGTGCGCCTGGGGTACGTCCATGGCATTTCCGGTTTCTGGCTCTGTGCGGCCCTCGGTTGCGGGATCGTCGCGCTGAACCTGTTCCTCGCCAAACCGCTGCTGAAACTGAAGATCTACACCGTTACCCAGGTATTGGAAAAACGCTACAACCCGATGGCCCGCTCCGCGAGCGCAGTGATCATGCTGGCGTATGCACTGATGATCGGTGTGGTCTCGATCCTGGCTATCGGCACCGTGCTGCAAGTGCTGTTCGACCTGCCGTTCTGGCTGTCGGTATTGGTCGGCGGTGGCGTGGTGGTGATTTATTCGGCGATCGGCGGCATGTGGTCCCTGACCCTGACCGACATCGTCCAGTTCGTGATCAAGACCGTGGGCCTGATGTTCATCCTGTTGCCAATCTGCATGTACCGCGTCGGTGGCTGGGATGAATTGGTGTTGAAACTGCCGGCCACCGCCTTCAGCTTCACCACGATTGGCTGGGACACCATCATCACCTACTTCATGATCTACTTCTTCGGGATCCTGATCGGCCAGGACATCTGGCAGCGTGTGTTCACCGTCAAGAGCGCCAAAGTGGCCCAGGTCGCCGGCACATTCGCAGGCTTCTACTGCATCCTTTACGGACTGGCCTGCGCCCTGATCGGCATGGCCGCTCATGTGCTGATCCCGGACCTGGACAACGTCAACAACGCCTTCGCCGCCATCGTCAAACTGTCCCTGCCGGACGGTATCCGTGGCCTGGTGATCGCCGCAGCCCTGGCCGCCATGATGTCCACCGCCAGCGCCGGCCTGCTCGCCGCTGCCACCACCCTGACCGAAGACCTGCTGCCGAAACTGCGTGGCGGTAAACAGTCGACTCTGGGCATCAACCGCCTGTTCACCCTGCTGACCGGCATCGTGGTACTCGGCATCGCTCTGGTCGTGAATGACGTGATCAGCGCCCTGACCCTGGCGTACAACCTGCTGGTGGGCGGCATGCTGATCCCGCTGATCGGTGCGATTTTCTGGAAACGCGCCAACACCGCCGGCGCTATCGCCAGCATGGGCATGGGCTTCGCCACAGCGTTGCTGTTCATGTTCAAAGACGGTCTGGATGCCAACACCCCGATCTACTACAGCCTCGGCGTAGGTCTGGTGAGTTTCGTGGTGGTCAGCTTGCTGTCCCCTCGCCCTGCAGCGGTGCCCAGCGCCGCCTAAGCTGAACATAACGACTTGATGCTTTCTTCGACGGGTGTGGCGTCGGTTGCCACACCCGTTTTTTTTCGTCTGGAGAAAACCTTGATGAAGATTGTTTCTCGCGATCAGTGGTTTGAAGTCAAACAACTCAGCGACGGCATCCGCCTGATTCACGAGCCTTACATCCGCCCCTTCTATCGCTGCAACCTCTGGCACATCCAGGGCCGCGACAAAGACTTGCTGCTCGACAGCGGTTCCGGGCTCGTCAGCCTGCGCGAGCAACTGCCGTGGATTACCGAACGGCCGCTGGTCGCCGTGGCCAGTCATTGCCATTTCGACCACATCGCCGGTCATCACGAATTCCCCGAACGGCTGGTGCATCCGGCTGAGGCGGACATCCTCGCCGCACCAGACGGCGACAACGATTTGAGTAAAGCTTTTGTCGGCGACGAGATGTTCGAGGCGCACCCGGATTGCCCGTTGTGCTACGCCGAGTATCGGGTCAAAGCCGCACCAGCCACCGGTTTGATCGAAGAAGGTGACGTGCTGGATCTGGGCAATCGCACGCTGCAAGTGCTGCACACACCGGGGCATTCACCGGGCGGTATCAGCCTGTACGAAGCGGCGACCGAGACGCTGTTCAGCGGCGACATCATCTACGACGGGCCACTGATCGAAGACGCCTACCACTCCAACCTCGAGGACTACGCCCGCAGCCTGCAGCGTTTGCGCGAGTTGCCGATCCGTACGGTGCATGGCGGGCATTTCGGGAGTTTTTCCGGGGAGCATTTGCGCACGATGATTGACGAGTGGCAGCGCTCGCACGCCTGAAGCCTGCTGTACTCAGCCCCAGGGACAACAACAATAACGCCCTCGAATAACCGCCATGAAAAGAGCTGCCGTTCGTGCTGTCGTGCATCGTTTCATCCGCCGCCTGCTGGAGGGTCAGGATGACTTCGACGACAACGCCAGCCTGACGCAATTGGGATTGGATAAAGAAGATATCGAAGAGCTGATCTTCCATCTGGAAGATGAGCTGGGTTTGACGGCGTTTACGGCAGAGGAAGATCAGATGCTCAAGACCGCCAGGACGGCGAATGACTTGAGCCGGTTTTTAATGGAGATCGGAAGGCACTAAGCCCCGCCCGCTCTCTTGAGTTCGACTGGGGTCCTGTAGCAGCTGCCGAGCACCGCGA
The DNA here is from genome assembly GCF_050434865.1 of Pseudomonas silensiensis. Taxonomy (NCBI): domain Bacteria; kingdom Pseudomonadati; phylum Pseudomonadota; class Gammaproteobacteria; order Pseudomonadales; family Pseudomonadaceae; genus Pseudomonas; species Pseudomonas silensiensis. The sequence continues at coordinate 179,380 of NZ_JBNDJH010000011.1, read as the reverse complement.
GGCTGCGTTGGGCTCGGCAACTGCTACAACAACGGCTGCGCTACGCTTACCGGCGGCGCTGCTGGCGTCGGCGTTGTTCGTCGTCAGTGCGAATAGGCACAGGTTGCAGAGGCGGTTCAATCAAACCGAGTGCAACACCCAGGTCGTGCAGCCAGTTTTGGATTTTCTCTTTCATGGTGCCCCCTTCAGGGTAGTGCCGAGTGGCCAAAATTCTGTAGCCACTTCGCACTGATAATAGTCCGAAGTCCTACGCAATGCTCGCCCAAAGTCGCAATGATCTGTTACTGAATTGATCAAAATACCTGACCGATAGTTCAAGCTATCTCCCGAGCCTGACTCGGCGTCGACGGATAGACCAATTGTTGCTGCTCAAGCCAGGCGTTCAAGTTCGCCCCAACCATGCCTTTGCGCCACATCAGCCACGTGGTGGCACTGGCAAATGGCTCGGCCAACGGATGCACCGCCACGCTTTCGCGGCCCGGCAGGCTGGCGAGCATCGACGCCGACATCAGCGCCACGCCTGAGCCGGCGATCACGCAGGCCAGCATCCCCGGATAAGACTCGATTTCAATCGCCCGGCCCATGGCCGCGTGGTAATGGGAGAACCAGGCTTCCAGGCGCATCCGGTAGGAACAACCCTGGCGAAACGTGAACACCGAGCGCCCTTGCACATCCAGCGCGCTGAGGATCGGCGGGTGATCGGCCTCGCTGATCAGCACCAGCCGTTCGTCGCACAACGGCACGCCGTCGAGCCCGGCCAGTTCCAGCGGACCGTCCACCAGCGCCGCATCGAGACGACCGGTGAGCAAACCTTCAAGCAATTCGCCGCTTGGCCCGGCCTGCACTTGCAGGTTCACCGCCGGATAAGTGCGGTGATAACGCGCCAACAACCCCGGCAGATGAATCGCCGCCGTGCTGTACATCGTGCCGAGTACGAAGTCCCCGGCCGGTTGCCCGCCCTGCACCGCCGCTTGAGCTTCGTCGCGCAGATTGAACAACTTGGCGGTGTAGTCCAGCAGGACTTTTCCTGCAGGTGACAACTGCAAACGCTGACGTTCACGCACGAACAGTTCTACGCCGAGTTGCTCTTCCAGCTGTTTAAGCCGGGTCGACAGGTTCGATGGCACCCGGTGCAGACGTTCGGCAGCGCGGGTGATGGAACCCTCCTGCGCTACTGCCTGGAAAATCCGCAATTGGCTGAATTCCACACCTTTCTCCAAATCAGAACAAGTTACTCACTATTATTCATTTTAAAAGAAAGTCAATCAGTCCTAGCCTGACGGTCATTGATCCTCTGCCGGAATTCAGACCATGTCCCCTCTGATTCGCTTACTCGCCAGTTTCATCGCCCTGATGATGGCCATGGGCATCGGGCGTTTCGCCCTCACGCCTCAGTTGCCGCACCTGCTCAGCGAAGGTCAGATCGACCTGACCGCCGCCGGTCTGATTGCCGCAGCCAACTACCTTGGCTACTTCGTTGGCGCAGTGGACGCGATGTTCTCTCGCCGCCCCGAGCAAGTCCGCCGGCGTTTGCTGGGCGGTTTATGGCTCTGTGTATTGCTGACGTTAGCCTCGTTCTGGGCCAACGGGTTTTGGTCCCATCTGGTGCTGCGGTTCGGCACCGGCGTGGCCAGCGCCTGGGTGCTGGTGATGATCACCGCGTTGAGCCAGCCGCTGGCCGCGGCGGCCGGTCGCCCACGGCTTGGCGCCCTGGTATTTGCCGGACCGGGTTTGGGGATTTTTCTGACGGGCTTGTTGGCCTTGGGATCGAACCTGCTGGGGCAGACTTCTGCAGCCTTGTGGCTGGTATATGCCGGCGTCGGGCTGGCGATGCTGCTGGGGATTCTGCCGTTCCTGCCGCAACCGGCCACGACCGTGGCCACCGCCCCCAGCGTCGCTGGCTCGGGAAATCATGGCATCGGCCGTTTAGGCGTGGTCTATGGGTTGTACGGTTTGGGCTACATCATTCCGGCCACTTTCCTCTCGCAAATGGCCAACGCGCAGTTCCATGGCCAATGGCAGGCCGATCTGTTCTGGCCTTGCTTCGGTCTTGCTTCGGCCATCGGGGTGGTGCTGGTAAGTCTGCGTCGACAACACCCGCAGGGCACTCGTTACTGGCTGATGGCTACGTTGTGGCTGCAAGCCGCCGGGGTCTTCGCCTGCTTGTTGGGCAGCGGCCCGGGCCTGGCCTTGGGCGTGATCCTCTGTGGCACGCCGTTCCTGGCCTGCATGCAATTGGTGATGCAACGCTCCCGGGAACTGGCGCCCCACACCGCCCAGCGCAACGCCGGGCTGCTGACGGCATGCTTCGCCGTGGGCCAGCTCAGCGGGCCGTTGCTGGCCGCATTGAGCAGCCACTTCAGCGGAGGTTTGCATCCCGCGCTGGTGTTCGCCGGCAGCGGTTTGATTGTCGCCGGCGGTCTGTTACTGCGTCCGGTCAGCTCTGCCCAAGGGCTTTGCGCAAGCGACGGCGCACCCACTGCTCAGCGCTGACAAACGTGATGCCCAGCAATACCAGCACCGCGCCGACAACGAAATTGAAGCTCAGCTCTTCGCCCAGCAGCACCACGCCGAACGTGACGCCGAACAGCGGCGTCATGAACGAAAACACCGCCAGGTTCGCCGCCAGATAACGGCGCAACAGCCAGAACCAGGTCAGGTAACTGAAGAACGACACCACCAATCCCTGAAACAACACACTGGCCACCGCGACGGTGGTCAGGCTGACGTGGGTGACCTGGCCGCTGAGGATCGCGATCAGCAACAGGCCAACAAAACCGACAATCAGTTGATAGAACAGCGTCAGCGTCACCGGCGCTTCCGACAGGCGCGAAGCGCGCACCACCACCGTGGTTGCACCCCATGACGCGCCAGCCAGCACGCCCAGCGCATCGCCCATCAACATGCGGTGATCGAGGTTGTCCCAGGACACCCCACCGGCAAAGGCGATGGCGATCCCGACGAAGGCGAGAAAAATCCCCAGCCACTGGAGCGGTCTTAAACGCTCACTCGGCAACAGCCAATGAACGCCCAATGCGGTGAAGATCGGCGCGGTGTAAAGGAACACCGACATGTGCGCGGCAGTGGTGAGTTGCAGGCCTTCGGAAATGAAGAAGAACTCCAGGCCAAACAGCGCGCCAGCCAGTAGTCCACCGCGCCAGGTGTTGCCCACTTGATCCCAACCGCCCTTCCAGCAGATCAACAGTCCTACGAGCAACGCGGAAATACCCGAGCGCCCGGCGGCCTGCATGACCGGCGCGATGTCTGGCGCCGCCCACTTGATCATCACCTGCTGAACACCCCAGATCAGGCACAACCCAATCATCACTTGCAGGGCAAACCCATCGGCGCTGCGCCGGGTGGCGCTCACCGGAACACCTCGAAAACACAAAACATGGCAGTCACTCGGCAGTAAAAAGCAAAGCCCCGACACAGAGCCGGGACTTTTTCATCACAGTTCAACCCTATGCAATCGCGTTACATGAGGGCGGGCGCGAGGTCAGCTTAGTTCAATGCGATCAGCGTGAATGACGATCTGGCCGTTCTTGTACAACGCACCAATGGCCTTTTTGAAGTTGCCCTTGCTGACGCCAAACATACTGCTGATCACCGTCGGGTCGCTCTTGTCGCTGACCGGCAGGCTGCCATTGTTGTCGCGCAACTTGGCGAGAATCTTCGAGTTCAGGCTGGTGGCGGCTTCTTCGCCAACCGGTTGCAGGCTCAGGCTGATCTTGCCGTCGGCACGGACTTCTTTGATAAAGCCCTTCTCTTCTTTACCGGCGCGCATGAACTTGAAGATTTCGTTCTTGTGGATCAGCCCCCAGTGCTTGTTGTTGATGATCGCCTTGAAGCCCATATCGGTGGCTTCGGCAACCAGCAAATCAACTTCCTGGCCAGGGGTGTAGTTGGCCGGGGTCTTGTCGAGGTAGCGGTCCAGACGCGCCGTCGCGGTGATGCGGCGGGTGTGCTTGTCGAGGTAGACGTGCACCACGACATATTCGCCGGCGGTCATCTGGCGCTTTTCTTCGGAGTACGGCAGCAACAGATCCTTCGGCAAGCCCCAATCCAGGAAAACACCGATGCTGTTGACTTCAACGACTTTTAAACTGGCGAATTCACCGACTTGAACTTTCGGCTTTTCGGTAGTTGCGATGAGTTTGTCATCGCTGTCCAGATAAATAAAAACGTTGAGCCAGTCTTCATCTTCGCTGGGAATATCTTTGGGAATATAACGATTAGGCAGGAGGATTTCGCCATCCGCGCCACCGTCCAGATATAAACCGAAGTTAGTGTGTTTAACCACTTGCAAACTGTTGTAGCGCCCGACTAAAGCCATTTCCAATACCCTCATTGCGTGGGCGGCATTCTACCCGGTTTTGCGGGTCGCGTTCGCTGGCCAGCCCGGTGGCGCAAGAAAATCCTCTGAAGGGCTTAATTTTCCTGGGTTTTGCCGCACGCGCCTGGCCGCTCGTCAGGCCGTTCTGGTGATTTTCGCACCTGTCCGCCAGGCTGAAAACTGTATTTTTTCACGCTCGTTCTTAGTTAAAACAGCAGCTTAGAGGCCTATTCAGAATAATAACTTGTGATTAATTCTTCATTTGCCCTGTGTATTTCGGGGGGATATTTACCAAGCAATTGTCAAGTATTTCCTGTACGATGCCTGGCCAAGTTAATTTTCTATAGGTTAATGGCCGCCATGCGTGTAAAAGCATCCAACAGCAAAGCAAAGCCAGCTCCAGCCGTTGAAACCAGCGAATCGATCAACAACCAGATTGCTGCGTTCCTCAAGTCCGGCGGAGAGATCCAGCAAATTGCCAAAGGCGTCAGCGGCCAGACGTTCGGCCCGTCCAAGCAGATCACCCTGGGCAAGAAGTAACTTCCCCAAGATCCGCCGCGTCACCTGGTCCCTAAGCGCTTTGAGCTTCGAAGCGCTTGGACTGGAACCCTCCTCGCAACACCCCGCCAAACACATCAATATTTCAAAAATCGACGAACGGCCCTCGATGCCGAGCATTCGCCGGTATGCTTGCACACGTCTAAATCAAGCGTTTCAGTAGGTTTTAGTTCCTGCTCCTCGCTGTCATGGAGTGACGCATGCTCAAACCCTCCTATTTATTGCTCGGCACCCTGCTGTCGTGTTCGGTCGCCAATGCGCAAATCTTTCAGCGTGAACTGGGCGACTTCAATCTCAAACTCGGCACCACCGCCAGCCGCAGCATGGCCCAGGGGCTGGTCAAACCTTCCAGCACCGGCTCGTTCCACGGTGGTCTCGACCTGAGCCACGACAGCGGCTTTTACGTGGGCCAATGGGCGCCAAGCATGGGTTTAACGCCTGGGGCCAAACTTGAAGTCGACTCCTACATGGGCTTTAAACAGCCTTTCGATAGCACCCTCGGGTACGAAGTGGGAATGATCCGTTACAGCTATCCGAAAGTGGACACCCTCGACAGCCAGGAGCTTTTCGGTGGCCTGACCTTTCTCGGTAGCCGTTTCGGCGCAGCGTTCAGCAATGACCCGGACAAACAGAACAGCACCGTGTTCGCCGACCTGGGCGGCAATCAGCCGTTTGGCATCGGGATCAGCATGAAATACACCACCCACCAGCTCAACACACCGGTGTCCGTCGACGGTGGGTATGTAGGCAGTTTCACCGACTGGTCAGTGCAACTTTCCCGCCCGTTCATGGGCGTCGATCTGGACCTGATCTACAGTGACTCTAACTTGAGTGGCAGCAGCTGCTCCGCCTATTCCGGGCACAACAGTCAATGCGATGGGCTGGTCACCCTAAAGGCCGAACGCGCCTTTTACTGATCAGCTGAACTGCGAGGCTCATCCTGCGTTCACATAGAAAAGCCCATTAAAAAAGCCAGGCCTTCGCAAAGGATTCGCCCATGTCGCGCTGGTTGAAGTGTCTCGCCGTCGTTATCACCCTCTGTCTCGCCCTCGGTGCGTGCAGCCGCGTGGGCCTGGCCTATCGCAACCTCGACGTGATCATTCCGTGGACGCTCAGCGACTACCTGGACATGAACGGCGAGCAGAAAGGCTGGTTCAACGAGCGCCTCAAGGAACACCTGAGCTGGCACTGCACCACGCAACTGCCGGGCTACCTCGACTGGCTGGATCGCTTGCAGGTCATGGTCGAGACCAACCAGGTCACCGACGCTGCACTGCAATCCCGCGTCCAGGAAGCCAAACAGGCCATCGCCCAGACCGCCCGGGAAATCACCCCGTCGGCCATTGAGCTGTTGCAAGGGCTGAATGACCAGCAAGTAGCGGAAATGAACGAGGCCTTCGCCAAGGACCAACATAAACGCCAGGCGCAGTACCTCAAACCGTCTCTCGATCAACAGATCAAGGCACGCAGCCAGCGTATGGAAAAACGCCTGAATGATTGGCTCGGCCCGCTCAGTGCAACCCAGCAGCTGCGGGTTGCCGCGTGGTCAAACGCCTTGGGTGACCAGAATACGCAATGGATCGCCAACCGCGTCCATTGGCAGAAGCAGTTCAGTGCAGCGGTTGCGCAGCGCCACAGTCCAGAATTCCCACAGCGAATCGAGACGCTTCTGGTGAATCGCGAGAGCTTGTGGACGCCCGCTTATCGCCAGGCCTACGCCAGCACCGAAGCCCAGGCACGGGCACTATTTGTGGATTTGATGGCCGAAAGCACGCCAGAACAGCGCCAGCGGTTGTTGAAGAAGATCGAAGGGGTACGCAAGGACTTCAGTGATTTGACGTGTCTGAAGGCTGCAAAACAGAGCTAAGCACTACGCAAATCCCTGTGGGAGCGAGCCTGCTCGCTCCCACAATGGGTTAGGGGGTGATCGTCAGGCAATCTGCGCCTTCGACGCCACCCCATCAAACGTCACCTCGTCCAGTGCATCTTCCTGCTCATCAAGCACCTGCCGCGGGTGGTCATTGCCCGGAATACTGCTGTCGATCAGGCTCAATAAACTCGAGCCCCGTGGCGTCAAAATGTAGTTCGACCCGTTGCCACCTTGATCCTCAGGCCGAGGCTCAATGTAGCCGCGCAATAACAGTAACTTTTCATACTCACCAGCCACTGCTTTCAGATGATCCAGGTTCTCAATCTCCTCGCCCTTCGCCGCTTTTTCCGCCGCGTACTGCTCGGCGTAGGGCCGTGGCGTAAAGCTGTGGCCAGCGCTGTTCTGCGCCTCGTGCAACAAGCGTTCAATCAAATCCCAGTTATAAGTCGTCATCCTGATTCAACCTCCAAAGCCAGAGAGTGAGATGGCCTTATAGGTTGTGACCGGCGCGGCTCGTAGCCGTTCAGCTGAGGTTTTGAACAGCACCGACCGGCGGTATGTCGAATTGGGCGTAGGTCAAACGACTAGCTTGTGTAAGTCACCTCCCAGCCTCCTGCAGGAGAATCCCAATGGACATTCAGAATCATCCCGTCGTCTCCCGAGAAGTATGGCTCGCCGCCCGCAAGCAACACCTGGCCCACGAAAAAGCCTTCACCAAAGAACGAGACAAACTCAGCGCCGAACGCCGCGCCCTGCCTTGGGTGAAAATCGACAAGGACTACCGCTTTCAGGGCCCGAACGGCGAACTGAAACTGGCTGACCTGTTCGGCGGCCGTAGCCAATTGGTCATCTACCACTTCATGTTTGGCAAAGGTTGGGACGAAGGCTGCTCCGGCTGCTCGTTCCTGTCCGACCACATCGATGGCGCCAACCAACACCTGGCCCATCATGACGTCGCCGTGGTGGCGGTTTCCCACGCACCGTTCGCCGAATTCCAGGCCTTCAAACGGCGCATGGGCTGGAAATTCGATTGGGTGTCGTCAGAAGGCTGCGACTTCAACTACGACTTCGGCGTCTCGGCCCGAGCAGAAGACGTCACCGCGGGCAAAGCCACCTATAACTACGAAAAATCTGACGGTGCCGAAGAAGAATTGCCTGGCCTCAGCGTGTTTTATCGCAATGAAGTTGGAGAGATTTTCCACACCTATTCCACTTATGCCCGAGGTTTGGACTTGTTGGTCGGGGCTTACAACTACCTCGACCTGACGCCCAAGGGGCGTAATGAAGAGGAAATCATGGAGTGGGTGAGGTATCACGACCGGTATGAGGACAAGGCAGCGGCCAGTTGCTGCCATGGGGGATAGACCACTTGTGCAGAACACCTATCCCCAAACACCGCAAATCCACTGTGGGAGCGAGCTTGTTCCGGGCTGCGATCCGACGATGACTGACAAACATTCAACACTGATATCGACTGATACACCGCTATCGTCGGATCGCTGCCCGGAGCCGCTCCCACAGTCATCAGCTCTGTCCGACCGCACCAGGACATTTCCCCTACATCAACTTCAGAACCGGGGATCTGTACCGCTGGGCGGCTGATCCTTATAGTCAAACCGTCGCCCAAAAGGCGACCGTGTTTGGCGTTTCTGAACTTTTTACACCCTTCGCCCCTCAACCGGATAACCCGCCTTAACCGGAAATGAGGCCCAGCCTATGAAAGCCCTGCTGAAACTCACCCTCGCCGCCACCCTCGCCTGCGCCCTCCCCGCCTGGGCCTGCACGCCCGAGGAAGCTACGGCCAAACGCGAACAACTGGCCAAGGAAGTCACCAAGCTCACCCAGCAGAATCCGGCCAAAGCCAAGGAGATCAACGATGAGCTGCAGAAGATGGATCTGGGGACAGCAAGCGCCGATCTGCCGGACAAGTGCCAGTTGATCGATCAGCGATTGAAGGAGCTGGGATCAGCGGAGAAGAAAGCCGAGGGATGATCCATCCAAGGAATCCCAGGCATAAAAAAACCGGACATCAGTCCGGTTTTTTGTGGGTCGCTAAAACTGCTTACTCAGCAGCCGGCGCTTCCGGCTTGCGGCGCTTGAGCGGCGCCATGCCGTCCTTGCTGACCAGCGACAGAGCGTCGGTCTTCGGGCGGTTGGCGATTTTGCGTTTGGTCGGTGCCTTGGCGCCGGTTTTCTTCTTGTCGCCCTTGGCGTCGACTTTTTTCTTCTTCACGCCAACGGCTTTGCCCGAGGCCTTGACCTTTTTCGGTCCGCCGTAGGTGCCTTTGACTTCCTTGATGGTGCGGCGCTCAAAGCTCTGCTTGAGGTAGCGCTCGACGCTCGACATCAGGTTCCAGTCGCCGTGGCAGATCAGCGAGATGGCCAGGCCATCGTTGCCGGCACGGCCGGTGCGACCGATGCGGTGAACGTATTCGTCGCCGCTGCGCGGCATATCGAAGTTGATCACCAGGTCCAGGCCTTCCACGTCGAGGCCGCGAGCGGCGACGTCGGTGGCGACGAGGATTTTCACACCGCCCTGCTTCAGACGGTCGATGGCCAGCTTGCGATCCTTCTGGTCTTTGTCACCGTGCAGGACGAACGCTTTGTATTCCTGCGCCACCAGGCGGCCGTAGATACGGTCGGCCATGGCCCGGGTGTTAGTGAACACGATGGCCTTCTGGTAGGTCTCGTTGGCCAGCAACCAGTTCACGATCTGTTCTTTGTGCTGGTTGTGGTCAGCGGTGATGATCTGCTGACGGGTGGTCGCATTCAGGTCGCTGACGTTGTTCAGCTGCAAGTGCTCAGGATTGTTCAGTACCTTGGCGACCATCTCGCGCAGGCCCGAACCACCGGTGGTGGCGGAGAACAGCATGGTCTGCTGGCGGTTGGTGCACTCTTCCACCAGCCGCTGGACGTCTTCGGCAAAGCCCATGTCGAGCATGCGGTCGGCTTCGTCGAGGACCAGTACTTCGACTTCTTTCAGGTCGAGGTTGCCGGCGTTCAGTTGCTCGATCATCCGGCCCGGCGTACCGATCAGGATGTCCGGCACCTTGCGCAGCATTGCAGCCTGGACCTTGAAGTCTTCACCGCCGGTGATCAGGCCGGACTTGATGAAAGTGAACTGAGCGAAACGCTCAACTTCCTTGATGGTCTGCTGGGCCAGCTCGCGGGTCGGCAGCAGGATCAGGGTCTTGATGCTGACGCGGACTTTAGCCGGGCCGATCAGACGGTTGAGGATCGGCAAAACGAAAGCAGCGGTTTTGCCGCTACCGGTTTGCGCTGTCACCCGCAGGTCACGCCCTTGGAGCGCCAGCGGAATAGCCGCTGCTTGCACAGGCGTTGGCTCTACAAATTTAAGCTCGGCCACGGCTTTGAGCAGGCGTTCGTGCAGGGCGAATTGGGAAAACACGGGTGCTACCTCGAAGAAATACAAAAAAACAGCTGCATAGGGTAACGGTTTCGAGCGCTGAGGCCGAGTTTCTTTATACAAACGGCGCTAAACAGTGGTTTTTTTGTTGCGTCTTTTGTCCTCAAACGTCATCCAAAGCGTCTTAAATGCTCTAATCGCCCCGTCGCGTCCTACAGAAGAACCGTTTTCGCCCATGGATATCAAACAGCTCTGGCTCAACGTCCAAGACCTTTGGGGTGCCCTTGATCAGCACCCGCTCCTGCATTCCAGCCTGGCTTTGGTGGTATTGCTGGTGGTTGCGCTGGTCCTCGGACGAGTGGCGCGCTACCTCATTCTGCATGCAACCAGAATGCTCGGTCGCCAGCCGGCATTGCACTGGATCAATGACTTTCGGCATAACAAGGTCTTTCATCGCCTGGCGCAGATCACCCCCTCGCTGGTGATCCAGTTCGGCTTGCACCTGGTGCCGGAGTTAGGCAAGACCAGCCTGATCTTCCTGGGTAACGTCGCGCTGGCATTTACCATTCTGTTTTTGCTGTTGGCGGTCAGTGCCCTGCTCAGCGCCCTGCTCGACATCTACGCGCGCACCGAACATGCCCGTACCCGCTCGATCAAAGGCTACGTACAACTGACGAAAATGGTCTTGTACGTGTTTGGCGCGATCATCATCGTTGCCACCCTCATCGACCGTTCGCCGCTATTGCTGCTGTCGGGTCTGGGCGCCATGTCGGCGGTGATTCTGTTGGTCTACAAGGACACCCTGCTGTCGTTCGTCGCCAGCGTGCAGCTGACCAGCAATGACATGCTGCGGGTCGGCGACTGGATCGAGATGCCGCAAGTCGGCGCCGACGGTGACGTGGTCGACATCACGCTGCATACGGTCAAGGTGCAGAATTTCGATAAAACGATTGTTTCGATTCCAACCTGGCGCCTGATGTCCGAGTCGTTCAAGAACTGGCGCGGCATGCAGCAATCCGGCGGACGACGGATCAAGCGCAGCCTGTTCATCGACGCCAGTGGTGTGCGGTTCATCCGCGATGACGAAGAGCAGAAGCTGTCCCAGGTGCATCTGCTGACCGACTACATCAGCCGCAAGCAGGCTGAACTCAAGGCCTGGAACGAAGCCCAGGGCAACGTTGCAGCGATGTCGGCCAACCGGCGGCGGATGACTAATATCGGGACCTTCCGCGCGTATGCATTGGCGTATTTGAAGAGTCACCCGGAAATCCAGCCGAACATGACCTGCATGGTTCGGCAGATGCAGACCACCGCGCAGGGGATTCCGCTGGAAATCTACTGTTTCACCCGCACCACCGTGTGGGCGGATTACGAGCGGATTCAGGGGGATATTTTCGATTACCTGCTGGCGGTATTGCCGGAGTTTGGCTTGAGCCTTTATCAGCAGCCCAGCGGCGGAGATCTAAGGGCCGGGTTGCTTCCGGCCATGTTAGGCGCGAGCCATATCCCCGAACCCGAAAAACACGTTATGTAACGCCACTTTCCCCTTGTGGGAGCGGGCTTGCTCGCGAAGAGGGAGTGTCAGTCGAGATTAATGTTGAATGACACACCGCATTCGCGAGCAAGCCCGCTCCCACAAGGTTTAGTGAACGGCCAGAGGTTTACGTATACCCAACCGGCTAATCCAGACTGCCGCCAGAATGACCGACCCACCCAGGAACAACCGCCCCAGCGCTTCATGCTGATTCCAGATCAGCAGATTGATCAGCAACCCCACCGGCACATGCAGGTTGTTCATCACCGCGAGCGTCCCGCCATTCACCAGGCACGCGCCCTTGTTCCAGCAGTACAACCCGAGCGCAGTCGAGACCAGGCCGAGGAACACCAGCACGCCCCATTGCAGCGGTGCTTCGGGCAGGAAGTTCTGTTTGCCAAACAACAGAAACGCCGGCAACGCCACCGCCAATGCGCCCAAATAGAAGTAACCAAAGCGCCGGTAATGCGGCAAATCGCTCGGATGGCGCGCCACCAGATGCTTATAGAGCACTTGCCCGGCGGCGTAGGTGAAGTTGGCCAGTTGCAGAAGCAGGAAGCCCATGAAGAAATCGGGGTTGATCCGGTCGTAGCGAATCACCGCTGCGCCCATCACCGCCACCAGTGCCGCGACCAATGCCCACGGATTGAAACGCCGGTTCAGCGCGTCTTCGATCAAGGTCACGTGCAGCGGCGTGAGGATGGTGAACAGCAACACCTCCGGCACGGTCAGCACCCGAAAGCTCAGGTACAGGCAGACGTAGGTCACACCGAACTGCAACGCGCCGATCAGCAGCATGCCGCGCATGAACGTCGGTTCAACCGAACGCCAGCGGGTCAACGGAATGAACACCAGCCCCGCCAGCACCACTCGCACCAGCACCGCAAAGTAACTGTCGACATGACCGGCCAGGTATTCGCCGATCAAGCTGAAGGAAAACGCCTGAATCAGCGTGACAAAAAGTAGATAGCCCATGCTCGCCTCGTTTCGAATGGCGGCGACGATAGCGGTTTTTGCCGACCATCGCTAAATCCCGGGCAAAAAAAAGCCCGATCTCGCTAAAGCGTTCAATCGGGCTACAGCACTCAGGAGCAACAAGTGCAAAGGGAGGTTCGATGCGCGTAAAGCCATGAAGGGGTTGCGCCAGGTCACTTGAACATCAAGGGATTATCTGGCGATTAAAGCCTCAGGCGACGAGGGCAAGCTTGGCGTTGGCCTGGCTCAGGCCTTTCTCCTGGAAGTCACCGCCCAGGTTCATGCCTTCGGCGTGAATGAACGTCACGTCGTGAATCCCGATGAAGCCCATGACCTGACGCAGGTACGGTTCCTGGTGATCCGCGGTGCTGCCGGCGTAGATCCCGCCGCGCGCAGTCAGCACGTAGGCACGCTTGCCGCTGAGCAAGCCTTGCGGGCCAGTGTCGGTGTACTTGAAGGTCACGCCGGCACGCAGCACATGGTCGAGCCAGGCTTTGAGGGTGCTCGGGATGGCGAAGTTGTACATCGGCGCGGCCATGACCAGTACATCAGCGGCCAGCAATTCGTCGGTCAACTGGTTGGAGCGTTCCAGGGAAGCCTGTTCGATGTCGTTGCGCTGTTCGGCAGGTTTCATCCAGCCGCCCAGCAGGTTGATGTCCAGATGCGGCACCGGGTTGACGGCCAGGTCACGAACGGTGATCTGGTCGTTCGGGTGCGCGGTTTGCCACTGGCTGATGAAGGTCTGGGTCAGTTGACGCGAAACCGAGTCTTGCTGACGGGCGCTGCTTTCGATGATCAGAACGCGGGACATGGGATGTAGCCTCCATCTGAGAATGCTGTAGGTCGATGGAGCGAAGGTTAAACGGAGTTAAATCGATGAAAAAGCGCAAAAATCTGCTATAACCCATCAATAAATTCGTTTATAAGCGGAGCATGCCTGGCGGGCGTGCTCCGCTTGAGGTCATTTGGGGGTGCAGGTCAGTTTGATACGCATCTTGATGATGCTCCGGTTGAACTTGGCGGTGGCATTTTTGTGTTTACCAGCGGCCACTTCGATATTGCGGGTGCGTGGCGCTTCCGGGCCATTGTTGAAAACTACCTTACAGGCCGCATCGGTGGTGCCGTAGTTGTTCACCTGAATGGTGGCAATGTCGCTATCCGTGTCATACGTGTTGTAGTCGATGCTCAAGCCATTCAGCTGTTTTTCAACGTCGATCGGATAAGCAAACGCAGTCAGCGGCAGCATCGCCAACACCACACAACAAAGCTTTTTCATTCAGCAGTCTCCAATAGGGACTGCCAGCTTAGGACAAGAGGAGCTATTCATGAAAGCGCCCCGCGTGACCCTTGATCAATGGCGAACGTTACAGGCCGTGGTCGACCACGGCGGTTTCGCCCAGGCCGCCGAAGCGCTGCACCGCTCGCAATCATCGGTGAGCTACACCGTGGCGCGCATGCAGGACCAGCTCGGCGTGCCGCTGTTGCGCATCGACGGTCGCAAAGCGGTGCTGACCGAAGCCGGCGGCGTGCTGCTGCGCCGCTCGCGGCAACTGGTCAAACAGGCCAGTCAGCTGGAAGACTTGGCCCATCACATGGAGCAAGGCTGGGAAGCGGAAGTGCGGCTGGTGGTCGACGCCGCCTACCCGAGCGCCCGCCTCGTCCGCGCCTTGACCGCGTTCATGCCGCAAAGCCGTGGCTGCCGGGTGCGTCTGCGTGAGGAGGTGCTGTCGGGCGTTGAAGAAGTACTGCTCGAAGGCGTGGCCGATCTGGCCATCAGCGGTTTCAGCATCCCGGGTTACCTGGGCGCGGAATTGAGCGACGTCGAGTTCGTCGCGGTCGCCCACCCCGAGCATCCTTTGCATCGCTTCAATCGCGAACTGAATTTCCAGGACCTGGAAAGCCAGCTGCAAGTGGTCATCCGCGACTCCGGTCGCCAGCAACCACGGGACGTCGGCTGGCTCGGCGCGGAACAGCGCTGGACCGTCGGCAGCCTGGCCACCGCGGCAACTTTTGTCAGCAGCGGCCTGGGTTTCGCCTGGTTGCCTCGGCACATGATCGAACGAGAACTCAAGGAAGGTCTGCTCAAGCTGCTACCGTTGGACCAGGGCGGCAGCCGCAACCCGAGCTTCTACCTGTACTCGAACAAGGACAAACCCTTGGGTCCGGCCACGCAGATTCTCATCGAACTGCTGCGCACTTTTGACACTGCGCCGCTGGATGCACCTTTCGCCGCCCCTGAACAAGCCTGACACGGAGTGTACGCATGGCCTATTTCGAACACGAAGGTTGCAACCTGCACTACGAGGAATATGGCCACGGCACGCCGTTGCTGCTGGTCCACGGGCTGGGTTCCAGCACCCTGGATTGGGAAAAGCAGATCCCGGCGCTGTCGGCCCGCTACCGGGTGATCGTCCCGGACGTGCGTGGCCACGGTCGCTCCGACAAACCCCGCGAGCGCTACAGCATCGCCGGGTTCAGCGCCGACCTGATCGCCCTCATTGAACACCTGAACCTCGGCCCCACTCATTACGTGGGCCTGTCCATGGGCGGCATGATCGGTTTTCAGCTGGCCGTGGACCAGCCGCAATTGCTCAAAAGCCTGTGCATCGTCAACAGCGCGCCCGAGGTCAAACTGCGCAGCCGCGACGATTACTGGCAGTGGTTCAAGCGCTGGAGCCTGATGCGCGTCCTCAGTCTGGGCGCCATCGGCACGGCCCTGGGCGGCAAGCTGTTCCCCAAACCCGAACAGGGTGACCTGCGACAAAAAATGGCCGAGCGCTGGGCAAAAAACGACAAACATGCTTATCTCGCCAGCTTCGACGCAATCGTTGGCTGGGGGGTTCAGGAACGACTTTCGAGGGTCTCCTGTCCAACCCTCATCGTCAGCGCCGACCGTGACTACACACCGGTCTCGCTGAAAGAAACCTATGTAAAACTGCTACCCGATGCGCGGCTGGTGGTGATCGCCGATTCGCGCCACGCCACCCCGTTGGATCAACCCGAAATATTCAACCAAACGCTGCTCGAGTTTCTCACCGCAGTCGACACCACCTCACTCAGGATCACTGACCCATGCTGAAAAAAATCGCCCTCGTCGCTGGCTCCGTTCTGTTTGCCGCCAACCTGATGGCCGCAACGCCCGCCAAGGCGCCGCACGTACTGCTGGAAACCACTAACGGCCAGATCGAGATCGAACTGGACCCGGTCAAAGCGCCGATCAGTACCAAGAACTTCCTTGATTACGTCAACAGCGGCTTCTACAACAACACGATTTTTCACCGTGTCATTCCAGGATTCATGATCCAGGGCGGCGGTTTCACTCAACAAATGCAGCAGAAAGAAACCAAGGCACCAATCAAGAACGAATCCAAAAACGGTCTGCATAACGTCCGTGGCACGCTGTCGATGGCCCGCACCTCCAATCCTGATTCGGCCACTAGCCAGTTCTTCGTTAACGTCAAGGACAACGACTTCCTCGACAGCGGTGACGGCTATGCGGTCTTCGGTAAAGTCGTGAAAGGCATGGACGTGGTAGACGTCATCGTCAACTCGCAAACCACCACCCGTGGTGGCATGAAAGATGTGCCGGCCGACCCTGTGTTCATCAAGTCGGCCAAAGTCATCGACTAAGCTACACAGGTAGTCTTGAGCGGCTGCCGGAGTGCGCCGCTCACACTGTTCAAAGGAGAGCCCGTGCGCGGGCGGAGAACTGATGCTTTATCGCCGTTTCGAGAAACTGATCGACATTTTCCGCGAGGCCCCGACGGCCGCTCCGCCGGATCGGGTTCTCCCTTTTTATACCTATTACTTGAAGCAGGTCTGGCCGAGTTTCGCCGTCCTGCTGTTCGTCGGTCTGATCGGTGCGCTGATCGAAGTGGCGCTGTTCAGTTACCTGAGTCGCATCATCGACCTGACCCAAGGCACGCCTAACGTCGATTTCTTCAAGGAACACGGCATCGAGCTGGCCTGGATGGCGGTGGTAGCCCTGGTTTTTCGGCCGATTTTTGTTGGCCTGCACGACCTGCTGGTGCACCAGACCCTGAGCCCCAGCATGACCAGCCTGATCCGCTGGCAGAACCACAGTTATGTGCTCAAACAGAGCCTGAATTTTTTCCAGAACGACTTCGCCGGGCGCATCGCCCAACGCATCATGCAGACCGGCAACTCGCTGCGCGATTCGGCTGTGCAAGCGGTGGACGCGCTGTGGCACGTGCTGATCTATGCGATCAGTTCGCTGGTGCTGTTCGCCGAAGCCGACTGGCGCCTGATGATCCCGCTGCTGACCTGGATCGTCGCCTTCATCAGTGCCCTTTACTACTTCGTGCCGCGGGTGAAGGAACGTTCGGTGGTGTCCTCCGATGCGCGCTCCAAACTCATGGGGCGGATCGTCGACGGTTACACCAACATCACCACCCTGAAGCTGTTCGCCCACACCAATTTCGAGCAGCAATACGCGCGCGAAGCAATCAAGGAACAAACCGAAAAAGCCCAACTGGCCGGCCGGGTGGTCACCAGCATGGACGTGGTTATCACCAGCATGAACGGCTTGCTGATCGTCGGCACCACCGGCCTGGCCTTGTGGCTGTGGACGCAGTCGCTGATCACCGTCGGCGCGATTGCCCTGGCCACCGGCCTGGTGATCCGCATCGTCAACATGTCCGGCTGGATCATGTGGGTGGTCACCGGCATTTTCGAAAACATCGGCATGGTTCAGGACGGTTTGCAGACCATTTCCCAACCGGTCAGCGTCACCGATCGCGAGCAGGCCAAACCGCTGACGGTCACCCGTGGCGAAGTGCGTTTCGAGCACGTGGATTTCCACTACGGCAAGAAGAGCGGGATCATCGGCGACCTCAACCTGAGCATCAAACCCGGTGAAAAAATCGGCCTGATCGGTCCGTCCGGTGCTGGCAAGTCAACCCTGGTCAACCTGCTGCTGCGCCTCTATGACGTGGAGGGCGGGCGCATCCTCATCGACGGCCAGAACATCGCCGAAGTCGGCCAGGAAAGCCTGCGCGAGCGCATCGGCATGATCACCCAGGACACGTCTCTGCTGCATCGCTCGATCCGCGACAATTTGCTGTACGGCAAACCCGACGCCACCGACGCCGAACTCTGGGAGGCGGTGCACAAGGCCCGTGCCGACGAGTTCATCCCATTGCTGTCGGACTCCGAAGGTCGCACCGGTTTCGATGCCCACGTCGGTGAGCGCGGGGTGAAACTCTCCGGCGGCCAGCGTCAGCGGATTGCGATTGCTCGCGTGCTGCTCAAGGACGCGCCGATCCTGATCATGGACGAGGCCACCTCGGCGCTGGATTCGGAAGTCGAAGCGGCGATCCAGGAAAGCCTGGAAACCCTGATGCAGGGCAAAACCGTGATCGCCATCGCCCACCGGCTCTCGACCATCGCCCGCATGGACCGGTTGGTGGTGCTGGAAAAAGGCAAGATCGCCGAAACCGGCAGCCACGCCGAACTGCTGGCCCATGGCGGGTTGTATGCGCGGTTGTGGCAGCACCAGACCGGTGGGTTTGTCGGCATCGATTGATTGAATTCACCACCGACACTGTAGGAGCGAGCCTGCTCGCGATGGCGGTGTAACAGCCTACATGTGTGCCGACTGACACGCCGCCATCGCGAGCAGGCTCACTCACACAGGGATCTGCGACAATCCGAAAAACCGCCATAGTCCGCCAATCACGGGCTCTGGCGGTTTTTTTGGGCCGCTGGAAAACTGCATAAATCCTGCTGTACTCAGCCAAGGTTCTGGAAACGAGCCTGTCGTAACTGCAGGACGCATCACTCGATGATAGGTCGCCTATCAAGGACGCTCTCATGTCTCTGTTCAAACGTTCAGTCACTGAGTTGTTCGGTACGTTCTGGCTGGTGTTGGGGGGTTGCGGCAGTGCGGTCCTGGCCGCGTCTTCTCCGCTGGGGATCGGGGTACTGGGTGTGGCCCTGGCCTTTGGTCTGACGGTACTGACGATGGCATTCGCCATTGGCCATATTTCCGGCTGCCATCTCAACCCCGCCGTCTCGGTCGGTTTGTTCGTCGGCGGTCGATTCCCCGCCAAAGAGCTGCCCGCCTACATCATCGCTCAGGTGATTGGCGCGATTATCGCGGCGGCCTTGATCTACTACATCGCCAACGGCAAGGAAGGCTTCGATCTCGCCAGCGGTCTGGCGTCCAACGGCTACGGCGAGCATTCTCCCGGCAAATACTCGATGGCCGCAGGCTTTGTCTGTGAGCTGGTGATGACGGCGATGTTCGTGCTGATCATCCTCGGTGCCACCGACAAGCGCGCCCCCGCCGGGCTGGCGCCGATCGCCATCGGCCTGGCCCTGACGCTGATTCACCTGATCTCGATCCCGGTCACCAACACCTCGGTCAACCCGGCCCGCAGCACTGGCCCGGCACTGATCGTCGGAGGCTGGGCCATCGCGCAATTGTGGATGTTCTGGGTGGCGCCGCTGCTCGGCGCGGTGGTTGGCGGCGTGACGTATCGATGGTTAGGCAAGGAAGGCAGCTGAAGCCCTGGGCGGGGATCAATCTTGCCGGTAAGGCAAGGCCGTCCTCGCTTCCTCGGCATACGCCAACATACCCACGCGCTCTTGCTGCAGGAAGTCTTTGACGGCAGCTTTCAGGCCGGGATGACGCAAGTAGTGCCATGAATGAGTGATCACGGGTTCAAACCCGCGAATCAACTTGTGCTCGCCCTGGGCACCGGCATCGAATCGCTGGAAGCCATTGGCAATCGCATAGTCCATGCCCTGGTAGAAACAGGTCTCGAAGTGCAAACGATCGAACTCCGCCAGACAGCCCCAGTAACGACCGTAAAAGCTGTCGCCCCCCACCAGACTGAAGGCCATGGCCACCGGCCGTGAGCCTTGCTTGGCCAGCACCACACGAATCGACTCTGGCATGCGCTCGGCCAGCAAACTGAAAAACTCCCGCGTCAGATAGGGCGCTTGCCGACGCACTGCGTAGGTGTTGGCGTAGCAGGCATAGACAAAATCCCACTGCGCCTGATCGAGTTGCCTACCTTCAAGCCATTCGAAATCAATGCCCTGCCCGGCCACTTGTTCGCGCTCCTTGCGCATCTGCTTGCGCTTGCGCGAACTGAGGGCGTCGAGGAAGTCCTGAAAATCCCGATAGCCGCGATTCTGCCAGTGGTACTGACAGCCGATTCGCTGCAACCAACCCGGCTGCTCGGCCAGGGCCGCGTCAGTAAACGGATCGGTGAAGTTGATGTGGGCACTGGAGAGTTGTTCGATTTCAAGGTAACCCGGCAGGCTTTTCAACAGTTCGAAACCGTCCTCGAGCGTGGCCGCCAGTAAACGCGGGCCACTGACCGGACTGAACGGTACGGCGGTCAGCAATTTTGGATAGTAATCGATGCCGGCACGTTCACAGGCATCGGCCCAGGCGTGGTCGAACACGTACTCGCCGTAGGAATGCCATTTACGGTAACTGGGCAGCGCGGCAATCAGGCGATCGCCTTCAATGTGCAGCAAATGCTCGGGTTGCCAGCCGGAATGAGGACCGACGCTGCCGCTGTCTTCCAGCGTGCTGAGGAAGGCGTGGCGCAGAAAGGGCTGATTCTCGGGCACCAGGGCATCCCACGTCTGCGACGCGATTTCCGACAGACTTTGCAGACGTTGCAACGGCATCACCATCCTCACTCTTCATGGCGTGAAAGCATCGCGAGTATCGCTTATCGCTCTGCATTGCACACGAGCAATTCGACGACAGCGCTCTGGCTCAATAGTTCTCGACGACTTTGTATCGTCATCGAGATGCCACCACATTGCCACCGCCCTGTCATAAACCATCGCGATACTGGCGCCTGTTTTTAGAGCGCCGGGTTCTATACCTGGTCACTGTTTTCCGTCCGTCAACGGTCGGTTGTGTCCTGGATGGCTCAGTCATCCCATTACATCTTCGGAGATTGATATGCGTCTTGCTTCCACGAAAACTGCGGCGGCCTTGTGTGGTGGGTTGCTGCTGGCCATGAGTGTTCCGGCCAGCGCCGCAGTCGACGCCAAACTGCTCGACATGCTCAAGGCAAACGGATCGATTTCGCCTGCGCAGTACACCGAACTGCAAGCCGAGCTGGCCAGGGATCAGAAAGACCAGCAAATCGCCCGCCAGGCTCAACAAGAGACCAACGAGCAGATCGCAGCAACTGCGAAGAAAACCAATGAACTGAGTACCTTCGACCAGAAACTGGCGTGGGCTGCCAAGACCCAATTCAAGGGTGACGTGCGTTTCCGTGAGGAAACAGTCCACAACGATGGCGTTCCAAACAACAAAGACCAGGATCGTCAGCGCATTCGTGCCCGCCTGGGTGCCTACAGCGAAATCAACCCACAGGTCGACACCGGTATTCGTATCGCCACCGGCAGCAACGACGACGCCCGGTCCACCAACCAGGACCTGAACAACTACTTCGACAAGAAGTCGATCTGGCTGGACCAGGGCTACGTCGACTACCACCCCGACGCGATCAAGAACCTGCACCTCGTCGGCGGCAAGATGCCGCAACAATGGGTGAGCATGGGCGACATCATCTGGGATAGCGACATCAACCCGGAAGGCCTGGCAGCGACTTACAAATACCCGCTGGGCGGCAGCACCGAGCTGTTCGGTAGCGCCGGTCACTACACCCTCAAGGACAACGTCGACGGCGAGGGTGTGCAGTTCAAACACGACCTGCGTCTGTACGCTGGCCAGTTGGGCGCGCGTTTCGCCATCACTGACAGCATGAAAATGACCCTGGGCGGCAGTATCTACGCCTACGACAACGATGACAGCAGTGCTTGCCCTACCACCGGCACCGTTACCGCACCGTGCGCACTGGCCGTCAATGGCAATAGCCCGAGGGAAGAGTTCAATCTGTACGAAGGTTTTGGTCAACTTGACTTCAGCAACCTGCCAGTACCGCTCTCGTTGTACGGTCAGTACGTCAACAACAAAGACGCGAGCAACAATCAGGACACGGGTTGGTTGGCCGGTGTGAAGTCCAAGATCTACGGCTTCGCAGTGGACTACAACTACCGCGATGTACAGCGTAACGCAGTTGTCGGCGCCTTCACCGACTCCGACTTTGCCAACGGTTACACCGGTTCGCGCGGCAGCAAGTTGAAAGTGAGCTACGAGTTGGACAAGAACTTCAACCTCGGCGCGACGTACTTCATGGCTACCTCTGACCAAACCAACGCCAGCATCAACAAGAAAGACTCCGACATCAACACCCTGCAACTGGATGCCGAAGCCAAGTTCTGATTCCCCGCTACACGACTCGGGCAAGGAAGCCCGAGCCGCTTTTACAAACTCGCGTTGTGGTATCGGTCCCCATCATCCGTCCGATACTGCAGCGCGAGTTTTTTTGTTGGCGCAAAAAAAGATCGCAGCCTGCGTCAGCTCCTACAGGGGGATTACCTAACCCTGTAGGAGCTGACGCAGGCTGCGATCTTTTCAGCTACTGCGACTATCCAGGCGAACTCAGCGCTTGCGCAGAATCACACTACCAATCGAGTAACCGGCGCCGAACGAGCTGAGCACTGCCAGCGAACCGGCGGCCAGATCGTCCTGGTTCTTGTGAAACGCGATCACGGAACCGGCGGAGCTGGTGTTGGCGTAGGTGTCGAGAATCACCGGGGCTTCTTCTTCGGTGGCTTCGCGGCCCAGCAACTTCTTGACGATCAGGTGGTTCATGCTGAGGTTGGCCTGGTGCAGCCAGAAGCGTTTCACGTCGCCGATGTTGAGCGTGTTCTCTTCCAGGTGCGTAGCGATCAGCTCGGCGACCATCGGGCAGACATCGCGGAACACCTTGCGGCCTTCCTGCACGAACAGTTTGTCCTTGTTCCCGATGCCCTCTTCCGCCGCGCGGTTGAGGAAGCCGAAGTTGTTGCGGATGTTATTGGAGAACTTGGTCAGCAGCTTGGTGCTGACGATATCGAACTGGTACTTGGACGTTGCCAGGTCAGCACGCTCAATGATCACCGCGGTAGCGGCGTCGCCGAAAATGAAGTGGCTGTCACGGTCGCGGAAGTTCAGGTGACCGGTGCAGACTTCCGGGTTGACCATCAGAATCGCCCGGGCCTGGCCCAGTTGCACGCTGTTGGTGGCGGCCTGGATGCCAAAGGTCGCCGAGGAACAGGCGACGTTCATGTCGTAACCGAAACCCTGGATGCCCAAGGCTTCCTGGACTTCGATGGCGATGGCCGGGTAGGCACGTTGCAGGTTGGAACAGGCGACGATTACGCCGTCGATGTCCGCGGCGGTCTTGCCGGCACGCTGCAAGGCTTGCTCGGCGGCGCCGATGGCCATTTGGCAAAGCACCGACCACTCGTCATTCGAGCGCTCCGGCAGGCGTGGCGCCATGCGTTGCGGGTCGAGGATGCCGTCCTTGTCCATAACAAAACGGCTTTTGATGCCAGACGCCTTTTCGATAAACGCCGCGCTGGACTCGGTCAACGCTTCGATTTCGCCGCGCGCGATGGCGTCGGCATTGTCGGCGTTGAATAGCGCGACGTAAGCGTTGAAAGACTGCACCAGCTCTTCGTTGGAGATGCTGTTGGCCGGGGTGTACAGGCCGGTGCCGCTGATGACGACGTTATGCATGGTCGTTTCTCTAATCTGTTCAGGCAGAAAGTGTTGGCACCGACGTACCAACACACAAAGGATCTGCTCCCGTCAGGGGGAGCAAACCTGGCATCGCTTTATTCCGATCCGCCCAGACCTGTGAAGGCTCAAAACCGCGGGGCCGGCGTTTATAGGCGCGAAGTTTGCCATAAACATTGGGTTTTGGCGCCTTTTGCGAGATTGAATACTACGGTTCGACTTGGGTCCATTGCTTGTTCAAGCGCTTGTCGGAGATCGGCACCTTGGTCCCCAATTGTTGGGCGAACAGGGAAACCCGGTATTCCTCCAGCCACCAGCGATAAAGTTCCAGCTGCGGATCGCGTTTGCCTTCCTGGGCATGTTTGCTCGCGCGGGTTTGATATTGCGTCCACAGACCAGACAACTCGCCGCTCCAGACCCGGTCCCTCTGCACCTGAGCGCCGATTTTCTCGAAGCGCTGCTCGACTGCTTTCAGATAACGCGGCAGCTCCTTGAGCCACTGCATCGGGGTTTCACGAACGAAGCCCGGATACACCAGATGACTGAGCTGCTGCTTGATGTCGTTCAGGGCCACGGCTTGCGCCAGGTCGATCTTGCCCTTGAAGCGTTTTTGCAGGCCGTGCCAGAGCTTGAGGATTTCCAGCGTCAGCTTGGCCAGGCGCTCGGCGTGCTCGGTCCAGCCACCGCGCTTGCGTTCGGCCAGCGATGCCAACCCGGCGCCATCCCGTGGCAGCGGGTCTTCGCCGTCGAGAATGCAGCTGTCGAGGCTCGCCAGCAGGATGTCTTCGACCAGACTGTCGATGCGCCCCATGTCGCGGTACATCAGGCCCAATTCGGTCAGCCCCGGCAACTTGCTGCGCAGGAACTTCGCTGGTTCAGCCAGTTGTTGCATCAGCAAACGCTGCAAGGCGCGGCGATGTTGAAACTCGGCCTCGGCCGGCGTCGAAAAACGTCCTTCCTTGACCGTGCCGCTCTCTTCCACCAGCGCCGGATACACCGTCATCGATAGCCCGGCAATCTTCTGCTGGGTTTTCTCGGCGACGGCGGCAAACACTTTCGGCTCTACCGGCTGCTGGTTTTTCGCGGTTTGCGGTACGGCCAACGCGGCCTGACTGGCTTCGGCAAAACGTGCGGTCAGCTCCGCCAGATCACGCCCTTCGCCCAGGAACTTGCCCTGGCCGTCGACGATTTCCAGGTTCATCCGCAAATGACTGTCGACCTGCTGCGACGCTTCGGCCCAGGCTTCATCGCTGACACGCGCACCGGTCATCCGCAACAGTTCACGGCCCAACGCCTGCGGTAACGAGCCCTCGGCGAAAGTCATGCGTTGCAATGCGGCTTTGACGAAGTCCGGCACCGGCACGAAATTCTTGCGCAGGGCTTTGGGCAGGTTGCGCACCAGCGCGATGCACTTGGCCTCGATCACGCCCGGCACCAGCCATTCCAGGCGTTCTGGCGGCAGCATCGGCAACAACGGCGCCGGCACACGCAGGGTCACGCCGTCACGCGGGTGGTTCGGCTCGAAGTGGTAGCTCAGCGCCAACTCCAGATCACCGATGTGCAAGGTGTCCGGGTAATGCAGCGCGGTGACTTCACTCGCCTCGCGAGCCAGTACGTCTTCTTCGCGCATGATCAGCAGCTGCGGGTCCTTCTGGCTGTTGACCCGATACCAGCTATCGAAGGTAGCGGTCTGGTGGATCTCCGCCGGCAGTCGCGCATCGTAGAAGGCGAACAGGGTTTCTTCGTCCGCCAGAATGTCGCGACGACGAGCCTTGGCTTCCAGTTCGTCGAGCTGTTCCAGCAGTTGCGCATTGGCCGTCAGGCACTTGGCTTTGGACTGAATCTCGCCGCGCACCAGGCCTTCACGAATGAAAAACTCACGAGACACCACCGGATCAATCGGCCCGTAATGCACCGGTCGGCGACCGACCACGATCAGCCCGAACAAAGTGATCTGCTCGAACGCCACGACCTGACCGCGCTTCTTCTCCCAATGGGGTTCGAAGTGGTTCTTCTTGATCAGGTGCCCGGCCAGCGGCTCGATCCAGTCGGCGTCGATCTTGGCGACCATGCGCGCGTAGAGCTTGGTGGTTTCCACCAGTTCGGCGGCCATCAGCCATTGCGGACGCTTCTTGCCGAGTCCCGATGACGGGTGAATCCAGAAACGCCGCTGACGGGCGCCGAGGTAGTCGCCTTCTTCGGTTTTCTGACCGATCTGGCTGAGCAGTCCCGATAGCACGGCTTTGTGCAGTTTCGGGTAATCCGCCGGCTCTTTATTGAGGCTCAACTGCATGTCGCGGCAGATCAGGCTCAGCTGACGGTGAGAGTCACGCCATTCGCGCAGACGCAGGTAATTCAGGAAGTTCTTGCGGCACCAATTGCGCAGCGGGCTGGCGGTCAGCGCCTGGCGCTGTTCTTCAAAACCACGCCACAGATTGACCAGCCCGGCGAAGTCCGAGTCCACGTCTTTCCACTGCGCATGCGCTTGATCCGCCGCTTGCTGACGCTCCGGCGGACGTTCGCGCGGGTCTTGAATCGACATGGCGCTGGCGACGATCAGCACTTCCTGCAAACTGCCGAGTTTCGCCGCTTCCAGCAGCATGCGGCCCATGCGTGGGTCCACCGGCAACCGCGCCAATTGGCGACCGAGCGGGGTAAGTTGGCTGTTGCGGTCGACCGCCGAGAGTTCTTGCAGCAGGTTGAAACCGTCGCTGATGGCTTTGCCATCCGGTGGCTCGATAAACGGAAAATCTGTGATCTCGCCGAGGCGCAGATGCAGCATCTGCAAAATCACCGCCGCGAGGTTGGTGCGCAGGATTTCCGGATCGGTAAATTCCGGGCGACCGATGAAATCTTCTTCGGCGTACAAGCGAATACAAATGCCCGGCTCGACCCGTCCGCAGCGACCTTTACGCTGGTTGGCGCTGGCCTGGGAAATGGCTTCGATGGGCAGGCGCTGGACCTTGGCGCGGTAGCTGTAACGGCTGATGCGCGCGGTGCCGCTGTCGATCACGTAACGAATGCCCGGCACCGTCAGCGAGGTTTCCGCGACGTTGGTCGCCAGGACCACGCGACGGCCAGGGTGCGACTGGAAAATCCGCTGCTGCTCGGCCGGCGACAATCGCGCGTACAACGGCAGAATCTCGGTGTGCTTGAGCTGGGCCTTGCGCAGCATGTCCGCCGCGTCGCGAATCTCGCGCTCGCCGGGCAGGAACACCAGCACATCGCCGGGGCTCTTGCGTTCGCTGCGTTCGAACGCGGCGATTTCGTCGAGGGTGGCGAGGATCGCCTGATCCACCGTCAAGTCATCCTCGACGCGGTTGCCCTCTTCGTCCTGCTCCAGAGTCAGCGGGCGGTACCAGGTTTCTACCGGGAAGGTGCGGCCCGAGACTTCGACAATCGGCGCGTCATCGAAATGCTTGGAGAAACGCTCCAGGTCGATGGTCGCCGAGGTGATGATGACTTTCAGGTCCGGACGGCGCGGCAACAGGGTTTTCAGGTAACCGAGCAGGAAGTCGATGTTGAGGCTGCGTTCATGGGCTTCGTCGACGATGATCGTGTCGTAGCGTTCGAGGTAGCGGTCGTTCTGGGTTTCCGCCAGCAGGATGCCGTCGGTCATCAGTTTGATCAGGGTGTTGGAATCGCTCTGGTCCTCGAACCGCACCTGATAGCCAACCAGCGCGCCCAACGGCGTCGCCAGTTCTTCGGCGACCCGGCTGGCCACGCTGCGAGCGGCGATTCGACGGGGCTGGGTGTGGCCGATCAGGCCATGCTGACCGCGACCGATTTCCAGGCAGATTTTCGGCAACTGGGTGGTTTTACCCGAACCGGTTTCACCGGCAATGATCAGCACCTGATGCTTGAGCAGCGCTGCTTTGATTTCGTCGCGCTTGGCGGCGATCGGCAGGCTGTCGTCGTAACGAATCACCGGCAGGCTGGCCCGCCGCGCCAACACCTGATCACAGGACGCCTGCGTGCGCGTCACCCACTGGGCCAGCTTGGCTTCGTCAGGTTTCTTGCGCAGCTCAAGCAACTGCCGCCGCAGCCGGTGGCGGTCGGCGAGCATGGCGTGATCGAGGTTTTTCAGCAGTTTGTCGATGGAAGGCGATTCGTCAGTCATCAGGTACGCAATAAGTCGTCTAGTGGCGCAGGGGGGCGATTGTCGCAGATTTGGGTGCATGGCGACGAATGCAACCTGCCTTTGTGGCGAGGGAGCTTGCTCCCGCTGGGCTGCGAAGCGGCCCCAAAAGGGGACTGCTGCGCAGTCCAGCGGGAGCAAGCTCCCTCGCCACAGGGTGTGTACTGAGTGGGTTATTCGTTATCAAGGCCCTTGCGCCGATACGGAAACACATCAATCACCTTCCCGGCGCGAATGGCTTCCTGAAGGCCTTTCCAGTAATCGGCGTTGTAAAGCTCACCATGCAACTGATCAAACAACCTGCGCTGCCCAGCATCCGCAAACAAAAACGGCGGAAACTCTTCAGGAAACACATCCAGCGGTCCGATCGAATACCACGGCTCCGACGCCATCTCGTCTTCCGGCGTGCGCGGTTGCGGGATATGCCGGAAGTTGGCCTCGGTCAGGAAGCAGATCTCGTCATAGTCATAAAACACCACCCGTCCGTGACGAGTGACGCCAAAATTCTTCAGCAGCATGTCGCCGGGAAAGATGTTCGCCGCCGCCAGTTGCTTGATCGCCAGCCCGTAATCTTCCAGCGCCTCGCGGACCTGAGCGTCGTTGGCGTTTTCCAGATACAGGTTCAACGGCGTCATCCGCCGTTCGGTCCAGCAGTGGCGGATCAGCACGGTGTCGCCCTCTACCGACACGGTGGACGCCGCCACATCGAGCAGCTCTTCCAGACAGGCCGGGTCGAACTTGCTCAACGGGAAACGGAAGTCGGCAAATTCCTGGGTGTCGGCCAGGCGCCCGACCCGGTCGACGCTCTTCACCAGACGGTACTTCTCGATCACCGTGGCGCGGTCGACGTTCTTTGACGGCGAGAAACGGTCCTTGATGATTTTGAATACGGTGTTGAAACCCGGCAGGGTAAATACGCTCATCACCATGCCACGCACGCCCGGGGCCATGATGAACTGGTCGTCGGTGTTGGCCAGGTGATTGATCAGCGCCCGGTAGAACTCGGATTTACCGTGTTTGTAAAAGCCGATCGAGGTGTACAGCTCGGCGATGTGCTTGCCCGGCAGGATGCGCTTGAGGAAACCGATGAACTCCGCCGGTACCGGCACGTCGACCATGAAATACGAGCGGGTGAACGAGAAGATGATCGACACGTCCGCTTCATCGGTGATCAGCGCATCGATCTGAATCCCGCGACCTTCACGGTGCAGCAGCGGAATCACCAGCGGCCATTGTTCGTCCTGGGTGTAGATGCGCCCGACCAGGTACGCGCCTTTGTTGCGGTAAAGCACCGAGGAAAACAGTTCGACACTCAGCTCCGGGTCCTTGCAGACCCAGTCCGGCAGGTTCTCGCGTAATTGCCCTTCGAGTCGACTCAGGTCGCCCGCCAGGTTGGCGTAATCCTCGCTGAAGCGGTAGTCGGCAAAAATGCTCGCCAGCATCCCGGACAACTGGCCTTGGGGCTTGTACGTGCGGGTTTGTGCGGCGCGGGCACGGCGCAGGCTCGGCCGGGTGGTGTGGATAAACATGCAGCCGTCGCTGATCAGGTCGTGGCTGAACAGCCCGCAGAAGATCGAGTTGTACCAGGTTTCCGACAGTTCATCGTCGAAGCGCAGGTCGATCAGCGTGATGTATGCGCTTTTGACCAGCGGCCAGCAGCTGACATCCAGCGTGTCGGCGTCGAAAGCGATGTGCAGCCGTCCGACCGTTTCGCTGACTTTTTCTTCGTAGAGGTTGATTCGCGCGGCCGACGCCGATTGCGTCTCCTGCCACTTGGCCTGCTCGAAGCGGGCCCGGGCGCCGTCGGTGATCTGGCGGAAATGCTCGCGATAATCGTCAAAGCCATCGAGGATCATTCGGGCGATGTCGGCGGCTGGCCATTGCTGCGGCATAGGTAAAACCTCGGCGGCTGATTCTTATCGTGGGGCCTGAGCTTAGTGGCCCTTTGTTACGCAACGCAACCATTGCCTTGCGTCCTGACTGGCGCGACACTTGCGCGCCTATCAAGGAAGGAAAGCGCTGTGAACCCCGTCGATACTCTGCGTTTGTTGTCGCTTGCCGCCATTTGGGGCGCGAGCTTTCTGTTCATGCGCATCATTGCCCCGGTGATTGGCACAATCCCCACTGCTTTTTTCCGCGTGTCGATTGCCGCGGTCGGCCTGTTGGTGATTCTCGGGCTGATGCGCATCAGCTGGGATTTCAAAGGCAAACTCAAAACCGTGATGCTGCTCGGCGTGATCAACTCCGGGATTCCGGCAACCCTGTACTCGGTAGCCGCCCAAGTGCTGCCGGCCGGTTACTCGGCGATTTTCAACGCCACCACGCCACTGATGGGCGTGCTGATCGGCGGTCTGTTCTTCCATGAAAAACTCACCGCCGCCAAACTTGGCGGCGTGTTCCTCGGGCTGTTGGGCGTGGGCATCCTGACCCGAGCCGGTCCGGTGGCGTTCGACATGGAACTGCTGATGGGCGCCCTCGCCTGCCTGCTCGCCACGACCTGCTACGGTTTCGCCGGGTTCCTCGCGCGCCGCTGGCTTGATCAGGCCGGTGGTCTCGACAGTCGTCTATCGGCGGTGGGCAGCATGCTCGGCGCAACCTTGTTTCTGTTGCCGCTGTTCGGCTACAGCGTGATCAGCCAGCCACCGGAAAGCTGGGGCGGCTGGAGTGTATGGCTGTCGCTGCTGGGGTTGGGGCTGGTATGTACCGCGTTGGCGTACATTATTTACTTCCGCCTGCTCAGCTCGGTCGGGCCGGTGAAGTCGATGACCACGACCTTCTTGATCCCGCCGTTCGGGGTGTTGTGGGGGGCGTTGTTGCTGGATGAGCCGTTGTCGATGGCGCATATCTATGGCGGGGTGTTGATTGCGGCGGCGTTGTGGCTGGTGTTGAAGCGTACGGTGGTGAAGGCTGCTGCGGTGGCTGCCAAGTAATTTGTGGTGAGGCTACTGGCGCCATCGCGGGCAAGCCCGCTCCCACAATGATTGGTGTCGCACACAGATTCTGTGATCAACACCCAATCCTGTGGGAGCGGGCTTGCCCGCGATAGCGTCGGTTCAGACGACTACAAAGCTAATTTGCTCACCTCGCCATCCACCAACCGCCGGATCCCCAGCGGATTAGCGTTCTGCAACGCCTCGGGCAACAACGCATCCGGGTAATTCTGGAAGCACACCGGCCGCAGGAAGCGATCGATCGCCAGCGTACCCACCGACGTACCCCGCGAATCTGAAGTGGCCGGGTAAGGCCCGCCATGCACCATCGCCTCGCAGACCTCGACCCCCGTCGGATAACCATTGAGCAAAATCCGCCCGACCTTTTCCTGCAGCGCCTCCGCAAGCCAACGGTACTCCAGCAATTCCTCGGCCTCGCCAATCAACGTCGCCGTCAGTTGCCCGCGCAAACCGTGCAGCGCAGCCGCGAGCTGAGCCCGGTCTTCGACTTCGATGACGATGGTGGTCGGCCCGAACACCTCTTCCTGAAGCAGTTCTTCGCCCGTGAGCAGCAGGCTGACATCAGCCTTGAACACTTGCGGATGCGCCTGATTCCCCTGTTGCGGCTTGCCCGCCAGATGCGTCAGCCCCGGATGTTCGTGCAGCTCACCCAGGCCTTTGCTGTAGCTGAAGCTGACGAGCGCACCGGCATTGAGCATGGTTTGCGCCGGTTGCTGGTTCATGCTCGCGCAAAAGCTTTCCAGAAACAGGCTGAACTGCGGTGAACGCAAACCAATGACCAAACCTGGATTGGTGCAAAACTGCCCGCAACCCAGTGTCACCGAACCGGCCAGTTGCACAGCGATCTGCTCGCCGCGCACCTTGAGCGCTTCGGGCAGCAGGAACACCGGGTTGATACTCGACATCTCGGCAAACACCGGGATCGGCTGCGACCGGGTCGCCGCCATGTGACTCAAGGCATTGCCGCCCTTGAGCGAACCGGTGAAACCCACGGCCTGAATCGCCGGGTGCTTGACCAGCCATTCGCCGACGCCCCCACCATAAATCATGTTGAACACGCCGGCCGGCATCTCGGTGAGCTCGGCGGCGCGGATGATCGCGTCCGCGACCCACTCGGCCGTTGCCATGTGCCCGCTGTGAGCTTTGAACACCACCGGGCAACCGGCGGCCAGCGCCGAGGCGGTATCGCCACCGGCCGTTGAGAACGCTAACGGAAAGTTGCTGGCGCCGAACACCGCAACCGGCCCGAGGGCGATGAGGTACTGACGCAGATCCGGACGCGGCAACGGCTGGCGATCCGGCAGCGCCCGATCAATCCGCGCACCGTAGAAATCACCGCGACGCAGAACCTTGGCGAACAAGCGCATTTGCCCGCTGGTGCGGGCGCGTTCACCCTGGATACGCCCGGCCGGCAACGCGGTTTCGCGACAGACTGTGGCGACGAAGTCATCGCCCAAGGCATCGATTTCATCGGCGATGGCATCGAGGAATGCCGCGCGTTTTTCCGCGCTCAGATTGCGGTAGATCGGGTAGGCAGCGGCTGCGGCTTTCGCGGCGGTACCCACTTCGGCTTCAGTGGCCTGGAAGAAGGTACCGGGCAGCGGCTCACCGGTAGTCGCGTCGAGGCTTTGCAGCTGCACCGTACCGTTGGCGCTGCGACGACCGCCGATGTAGTTGTGTCCAAGTGGCAATGTCATGAGGGATTCCTTGACCGGCCAACAGCGCCGGAGGTTAAAGACTTAAAGCGCGCGTACCTGACCGATGGCCAACGGCTGGGCGCTTTCGCCGATGCCGTTTTCCAGCGGCGCGCCGAACTCATCGAGGCTGATCTGGAAGCGATCGCCCGGCTGGGTTTTCACCCCGTCGGCAAACGACAGCGTGGCGGTGCCGAAGTAATGCACGTGAACATCGCCGGGACGCAAAAACTGCGCGTATTTGAAGTGATGGAATTCGAGGTTGGCGAGGCTGTGGCACATGTTGTCTTCGCCGCTGAGAAATTCCTTTTCCCAAAGCGTTTCGCCGTTGCGAATGATGCGGCTGGTGCCAGCCAGATGCCGGGGCAATTCACCGACGCGCAGCTCCGGCCCGTAGGCGCAGAAGCGCAGTTTCGAATGGGCGAGGTAGAGGTAATTGCGCCGCTCCATCACATGGTCGGAGAACTCGTTGCCCAAG
The DNA here is from genome assembly GCF_050434865.1 of Pseudomonas silensiensis. Lineage (NCBI taxonomy): Bacteria > Pseudomonadati > Pseudomonadota > Gammaproteobacteria > Pseudomonadales > Pseudomonadaceae > Pseudomonas > Pseudomonas silensiensis. The sequence continues at coordinate 146,855 of NZ_JBNDJH010000011.1, read as the reverse complement.
GCATAACCGACCCGGTAAGGCTGGCCGTCGTCGCCGATCACGTAGAGGCCGGTCAGCTCCGGCTCTTCACCGGCGTCTTCGGCAAATGGCGGTACAGGGAAGTCTGCGCCGGGACGCACGACGATGCTGCCATCGCCCTTATAGAACCATTCCGGTTGCGCACCGACCTGCCCGGCCGCTGGTTTTCCGCCCTCCAGGCCCCATTTGAAAATGCGCATGGTTTCGGTCATGCCGGCTTCGACCGCGCCGTCCTGCTGGTGCATTTTGTCCCGCGCCGAAGCGCTGCCCAAGTGGGTCAGGCCGGTGCCGCTGATCAGGCAATGCGCCGGGTCTTCGTGATCCAGTGGCGGCAGGATTTTGCCTTGTTGCAACAGGTGTGCGTAATCCGGGCCTGGCTCAGTGCCGCGTTGTGCGACTTCTTCTTGCAGGCTGCGCTGGGCGCGGATCGCCGCGAGTGCCAGTTCACGGGTGCTGCGGGTGCCTTTGAGCACCTGGACCTGTGTGCCCTCTACGAGGCCCACCTGGCGTTCACCGGCAGTGTTTTCAAATTGAATCAGGCGCATGACGGCCCTCCAGAGATTCGTGAATTTGTGGCACCACAGGGTCACTCGATGATGTTGAAATCGCTCAGGTACTCATCGGAGATTTCCAGGCCCAGGCCCGGTTTGTTGTCGTCGAGCTGGATGTAGCCGTTGACCGGTTGCGGCTCGCCCTTGAACACGTAGTAGAAGAGTTCGTTGCCGACTTCGACGTCGAACACCGGGAAGAACTCGGCCATCGGCGAGGCGGTGGTGGACATGGTCAGGTGGTAGTTATGCATCTGCCCGGCATGAGGAATGACCGGCACCGACCAGGCTTCGGCCATGGCGTTGATCTTGCGCGCAGCGGTGATGCCGCCGACGCGGTTGGTGTCGTACTGGATTACGTCGACAGCGCGCCGTTCCAGCAGGTCTTTGAAGCCGTAGGAGGTGAACTCATGCTCGCCGCCGGAGATCGGCATGATCCCCATTTTTTTCAGTTCGATGTAGCCTTCGATGTCGTCGGCGATCACCGGTTCTTCGAGCCAGCGCGGTTCGAACTCGGCGAGTTTGGGCAACATGCGACGGGCGTATTCCAGGGTCCAGCCCATGTAGCACTCGAGCATGATGTCGATGTCGGGGCCAGCCAGGTTACGCAGCGCCCGCACTTGTTCGATGTTCTTGCGCATGCCTGCCGGGCCGTCTTTCGGGCCGTAGCCGAAACGCATTTTCAGCGCGGTGAAACCCTGGTTCAGATAGCCCTGGGCTTCTTCGAGGAACAGGTCGAGGTTGTCATTGGCGTAGAGCTTGGAGGCGTAGGTCCAGATCTTTTCCTTGGTCCGGCCGCCGAGCAGTTTGAACACCGGTTTGTTCACGGCTTTGCCCATGATGTCCCAGATGGCAATGTCGATCGCCGAGATCGCTGCCATGCCGATGCCTTTACGGCCCCAGGCGTGGCTCTGGCGGTACATCTTCTGCCAGATGTATTCGTTGTCGAACGGGTCTTCGCCAATCGCGATCGGCGCCAGGTAGGTGTCGATGATCTCCTTGGCCACACGCGGCGCCAGGGCGCAGTTACCGATGCCGACAAGACCGGTGTCGGTCTCGACTTCCACCACCAGCCAGCCGTGAAAACGGAACGAGCCCATGGCATCGCCGCGCTCGAACAGGATGTCGCTGGCGTTGGTGCAGAAGTGCGCTTGAGGCGGGACGACTTTGCCTTTCCACTCGAAAACGCGGGTACGGATGGCTTTGATTTTCATGAATACAGTTCCTTGCGCTGCCGGTTTTTTGTAGTTGTCGGGTCGCTGCGCGGGGCCGCTTGAGTGGCCGGCCCGGGCATTCGATGGAGCGACTTTAGCCAGCGCTCGGGGGCTGCGGATAATCACTTATGCGTATCCGGCGATAACCTGGGGTGATCGCATAAACCGATTTGTAGGTAGATAGGGTTATCAGGCATCACACAAAAAAATGTGGGAGCGAGCTTGCTCGCGATAGCGGTCCGACAGTCACCGCACGGTGTCTGGACTGGCGCCATCGCGAGCAAGCCCGCTCCCACAGAGGTATTGCGTTGTATCAGTAGTTGTTGACGCCCATCCGGCACGCAATCTCGAACGCTTGCCGAATCGCCCCGACATTCGCCTTGCCCTGCCCCGCGATATCAAACGCGGTGCCATGCGCCGGCGTGGTAATCGGAATCGGCAAGCCACCCTGCACCGTCACCCCGCGAGAGAAGCCCATCAACTTGATCGCGATCTGCCCCTGGTCGTGATACATCGTGACCACCGCGTCAAAGGCACTGGCGTCGCCCTGAACCTTGAGGAAGATCGTGTCAGCCGGATATGGGCCTTCGGCCGCAATGCCCAACGCCTGAGCCGAGCGCACGGCCGGGCCGATGATGTCCAGTTCTTCGCGACCGAACGAGCCGTTGTCGCCGTTATGCGGGTTCAGTCCACACACACCAATGCGCGGGTTTTCCAGGCCATTGCGTTTGAGCGCGGTGTCGATCAGCTGGATCGCTTCAATCACCCGCGTCTGACTGAGCATGCCCGGCACCTCGGCCAGCGCCACATGGGACGTCACGCGCGAAGTCCAAAGGTTGTCGAGCACGTTGAATTCGCAGAACGGCCCGTGGAAATCCAGCAGTTCGGCAAACCAGTGCAGCTCATCGCTGTGGGCCATGCCGGCCATGTGCAGCGAAGTCTTGTTCAGCGGCCCGAACAGCACCGCGTCGGTGGTGCCGACCTCGGTCAGGCGAAGGGCTTTTTCCAGGGTATCGAGGCTGTAGCGCCCGCCGATGACGCTGGCTTCACTGCGGGGAAATTCACCAATCGTGTCGCCGCGGAAGTCAAAGAACAGCGGCGTGTCATCACGAAAATCCAGCTGATCCAGAGAATCGACGCGCCGGTAAGGAAACTCCACCCCGGCGATGCGCATGCCGCGGCGCATTTCCGCTTCATCGGCGATCAGTATCACATTGGCCTGGCTGCGCACTTCGGGTTCACCGAGCAGGCGTGCAATCAGCTCCGGGCCGATACCTGCCGGGTCACCCAGAACCATCGCGATGGTTGTCTTGTTCATGCTTCACTCCTCAAGGGTTCAGGCCATGTCCGGTCAATGGCGCAAGGCTCGCAGCGATAAACCCGCTGCGCGTTGCTGTAGAAAAGACGCTCCTGATCGGCGCTGGGCAGATCAGCAACGATGGATTTGAAACCGCTGTAGATGTCGTCGAATGAGCCGCACAGGCTGTCCACGGGGAAGTTGCTGGCGAACATCGCCCGATCAGTGCCGAACATGGCAATCACTTCACGCACGATCCAGGCGTTGTCTTTGGCGCGCCACGCCTGGCCGGCCTGGCCCAGGCCGGAAATTTTCACCTGCACGTTCGGCCACTCGGCCAGCCGCGCCATCGCCAAACGCCAACCTGCCAGGCCTTCGGCACTGCGGTCATTGGGCAACCCGGCGTGGTTGAGGATGATCGTCGTGCCCGGAAAGTCCCGGGCCAGCCGTTCGGCTTCGTGCAGGTTCCACCACGGTGCCTGCAAATCGAAATGCAGCCCCAACCCTTCGAGCGCGGCGAAACTGCGACGCCAATATTCATCGCTCATCAAACTGCGAACGTGGCCAACCTGCGCAGGCGAAGTCGGTCCGCCAGGTTTGTGCCGCACGCTGCGCACACACTTGAAACTGGCTTGCTCGGCCAGTATCGCGATGGCGTCCGGACGGTCGAGCCAAGCTTGCGCGACGACGGCATTCGGCACGCCATATCGGGCGGCCAGCCCCTCGATAAAAAGGGTTTCGCCAATCGGGTCCTGCGGGTCCCATTCGGTCTCGACGTACACCGTTTGCACCACGCGATGCGGGCCGACGTCAGCGAAATAGTCGTCAGGAAAATAGCGGCGCTTGATCACGCTGTAATCACCGTAACGAAACGGGATGTTGGCTTCGGGCGCCAGCCACGGATGGTCATTGATCGACGGGTCCCAGAAGTGATGATGGGCGTCAATGATCGGGCCGTTCCACAACTCACCCATGGCGCACCTCGTCGAGGCTGATGAACAACGTCGCTAGAACAAACACCGCCGAGCACACCGCAAAGAACCCCAGCACCGTCGCAAAACCACCGATCATTTGCAGAATGATCCCCACCAGAATCGGTACCGCGATGCCGCCGGTGCTGCCGGCCATGTTCATCACGCCGCCGATCAAGCCGACCCGCGCCGGTGCCGCCAGCAATGCCGGGAAGCTCCAGTAGAGACTGCCCCACATCAGAAAAAATGCGGTCATGGCCAACAACGCCACGGCCGCAAAAGGATTGCTCAGGGTTGGCAGCAACAGGAACGCGCCGAGGGCTACCAGCCCGGAAAACGCCAGCAGGCTCTTGACTGCCACGCCACGGCTGACGCCTTTGCGGATCAGTCCGTCGCAAAGGAAACCACCCGTCAACGAACCCAGCGCGCCGCACACGAAGATCACAAACGTCGCAGCACCAATGCCCTTGATATCGAAGCCACGAGCCTGCGCTAGATAACTCGGCCCCCAGGTCAGCAGCCCGAAATACACCATCGCCCAACTGGCGCGACCGATCAGCAAACCGCTCAAGGATCGTGCCGCGATGCCCAAGCCTTTGACCGGCACACGCGCGGCTTCGGCAGCGGGCGTCGCGCGCCCGGCATTAATCTTTTCCAGTTCTTCAGCATTCACTTGCGGGTGACTGGCCGGGTCATCACGCAGATAACGCCGCGCCAGCCAGGCCAGCACCAGCGTCGCGACACCGGCGATCACGAACGCCAGACGCCATGAATCCAGCGAGGCAATCAGGTAGGCAATGATCAACCCGCCCAACGCCACGCCCAACGGGCTGCCGCTGTCCATCAGCACCGCGCCACGGCTGCGCTCGCTCGGTGCCAGCCACAGGGAAATCAACTTGCCGCCAGACGGAAACAACGGTGCCTCTGCCGCCCCGAGTGCGACCCGGGCGAACAACAATGACAACCCTCCGGTCGCAAACGCCGCCAGCACCTGAAACGTACCCCACAACCCGGTGGACCAACTGATGACCCGGTGCGGCCCGAAGCGATCGATCATCCAGCCGCCGGGAATTTGCAACAGCGCATAGGCCCAGAAGAAGCTGCTGAGGATCAGCCCTTGCAGGCTCGGCGACAGGGAAAATTCATGGGCGATGGTCGGCATCGCGATGGACAGCGAGACCCGGTCGATCAGGTTGACCATGGTCAACGCAAAGATGATCGCGAAGATCCGCCAGCGCACGCTGCTGGCTTTGGTCGTGCCGGTCAGCGGTGTTGCCGCTGGCTGGGCAACTGCGCCAGGCAGATGCAGGGAAGCACTGGAACGAGCCATGGTGCGTACCTCGTTTTATTATTGTTGTGGATGGCAACTTTGCCGCTTCAGGGCGGCGCTGGTGAGCACTATCGAAGGCTACGTGATAACCGTCTAATCAAAACTTGAAATAAGGCGATAGCCTCGAGTTATGGCATGCCCTGCTTTCACGGCGCTTTCAACGTAGGAGGCAAGCCCCGGTTTTTCTCGCAAATGGCTCTGGCGCAAAGCGTTGAGCGATAACGGCGATTTTGGCTGCCATGACCTATAACCGCAGGCTATCGGTGTATGTATTGTTTTGACTAGACGCGGGCTCCGAGGCTTCACACACTCACTCCAGGCTTGCAGCTTTGACAAGTCACTCATAACAACTACAAAAACGAGGCCCTTCCATGCGAAATGCATTCGTCCGTCGCACATCCCGTCTGTTTCTTGGCTGCACACTGGTCGCCGCCGGCGCCCTCCCCGCACTGGCCAGCGCCGCCTGGCAACCGGACAAGAACGTCGAAATCGTCGTCGCTGGCGGCCCCGGTGGCGGCACTGACCAGCTCGGTCGGCTGATCCAGTCGATCATCACCACCCATAAATTCCTCGACGTGAATACCATCGTCCTCAACAAGGGCGGCGGCAACGGCGCCGAAGCCTTTCTCGACCTGAAGATGAACAAGGGCGATCCGGAAAAGCTGGTGATCGGCACCAACAACATCTACCTGTTGCCGCTGGTGTCCAAGCTCGGCTATCAATGGCAGGAACTCACCCCCATAGCCGCCGTGGCCGAGGATGATTTTATTCTCTGGAGCTATAAGGGCGCGCCGTGGAAGGACGCCAAAAGCTTCTACGAAGCGGTCAAGGCTGACCCGTCGAACCTGCGCATGGGCGGCAGTCAGTCCAAGGATGTCGACCAGACGTCAACCCTGCTGCTGAACCAGACCACCAACAGCAAACTGGTGTACATCCCGTTCAAGAGCGGCAGTGAAGCCGCGACCCAACTGGCCGGCAAACACATCGCCGCCAACGTCAACAACCCCAGCGAAAGCATCAGCCAATGGCGCGGTGATCAGGTCGAACCGCTCTGTGTGTTCAGTAAAGAGCGCATGAGCTACACCGAGAAAGTCGCCGGCGAAAAATCCTGGGCCGACGTTCCAACCTGCCACGAACAGGGGCTGGGCATCGATCAATACCGCTTCCCGCGCACCGTGTTCATGCCCGGCGAAGTCACCGCTGAACAGCGGGCGTTCTATGTCGAGCTGATGCGCAAAGTCACCGAGACTCCGGAGTTCAAGGCCTACGTCAAACAGAACGCGCTGGTGCCGACCTTCCTCGAAGGCGAGCCGCTGACCGCCTACATCGAGAAAGACACCGCCCGGGTCACGCCGGTGTTCAAAGAAGCCGGCTGGCTGAAAAACTGAGTTGTCCACGGCCGTCCGCCCTGCGCACGGCCGTCACCTCTGGAGGTGCTTTGATGTCCCATTCTTCGGATTCACCAGCGCTGGTCGGTACCCGCTGGGTCGAACTCGGCCTGGCACTCTTCACCACGCTGATAGGCGCGGTGGTGATGTTCGGCAGTCTCGAACAAGGTATCGGCTGGGGCGATTCCGGCCCCGAGCCGGGTTACTTCCCCTTCTACATCGGCCTGATGTTGAGCGCCGCCAGCGTGGCCAATGGCGTGTTGACCGTGGTGCGCTGGCACGCCCTGAGCATTTCATTCGTCAGCCGCAGTGCGTTCAAGAAAGTGTTGTCGGTGTTCATCCCGATTGCGCTGTTCGTCGGTGCGATGCCGTTTACCGGCATCTACGTGGCCTCGGCCTGTTTCATCGCGTGGTTCATGTGGCGTGACAAGGTCCGCGCCAAGCCTTACGGCAAATGGATGATCGGCAGCGTGTCCTTTGGCGCGGTACTCGCCAGCTATCTGATTTTCGCGTTGTGGTTCAAGGTCCCGCTGGATGCCGGCCCGATGGGCGACTGGATTGCCCTGGCCGGGAGATCTTTCAAATGAGCGAATTCGATTCCCTGCTGCAAGGCATGAACCTGATCCTGACCCCGGGCCACATCGGCCTGATGGTGATCGGCGTGCTGCTGGGCATTCTGGTCGGCGTGTTGCCCGGCCTCGGCGCCCCTAATGGCGTGGCGTTGCTGCTGCCGCTGACGTTCACCATGTCGCCGGTGTCGGCGATCATTCTGCTGTCGTGCATGTATTGGGGCGCACTGTTCGGCGGTTCGATCACCTCGATTCTGTTCAACATCCCCGGCGAACCCTCATCGGTGGCGACCACCTTCGACGGTTACCCGATGGCCCGCGAAGGTCGCGCCGCCGAAGCCCTGACCGCCGCGTTCAGCTCGGCGCTGATCGGCGCGTTGGCCGGGGTGTTGTTGCTGACGTTCCTGTCGACAAAGATCGCCGCGTTCGCCATGTCGTTCAGCTCGCCGGAGTTCTTCGCGGTGTACCTGTTGGCGTTCTGCACCTTCATCGGCATGAGCAAGAACCCGCCGCTGAAAACCGTGGTCGCCATGATGATCGGCTTCGCCATGGCCGCTGTCGGCATGGACACGGTTTCGGGCAACCTGCGCCTGACCTTCGACCAGCCAATCCTGATGACCGGCATCAGTTTCGAAGTGGCAGTGATCGGCCTGTTCGGTATCGGCGAAATCCTCTGCACCGTCGAGGAAGGCCTGGTGTTTCGCGGCGAGCATGCGCGCATCACGCCGATGGTCATCCTGCGTACCTGGGCCAAGTTGCCGCGCTACTGGTGGACGATTGTGCGCAGCACGTTGGTCGGTTGCTGGATGGGCATCACGCCCGGCGGGCCAACGGCGGCGTCGTTCATGAGCTACAGCCTGGCGCGGCGTTTCTCGAAGAACCGCGAGAACTTCGGCAAGGGTGAACTCGAAGGCGTGATCGCCCCCGAAACCGCTGACCACGCTGCCGGCACCAGTGCCCTGCTGCCGATGTTGACGCTGGGCATTCCAGGGTCGGCGACGGCAGCGGTGATGCTCGGCGGTTTGATGATCTGGGGTCTGCACCCTGGCCCGACGCTGTTCGTCGAGCAGCATGATTTCGTCTGGGGCCTGATCGCCAGCATGTACTTGGGCAACGTCGTCAGTCTGATCGTGGTGTTGGCCACCGTGCCGCTGTTCGCTTCGATCCTGCGGATCCCGTTCTCGATCATTGCACCGATCATCATCATGGTCTGCGCCATCGGCGCCTACTCGGTGCACAACTCGTTCTTCGACGTGGTGCTGATGCTGGGCTTCGGCGCGCTGGGTTATCTGTTCAAGAAACTCGGTTACCCGATCGCCCCGCTGGTGCTGGCGGCAGTGTTGGGTGACAAGGCTGAAGATGCATTCCGTCAGTCGATGCTGTTCTCCGACGGGCACCTGGGGATCTTCTGGTCCAACCCATTGGTGGGAAGCCTGACCACGGCGGCGCTGCTGATGCTGTTCTGGCCGTTGATTTCCAAGGCGCTGCAAACCCTGATGGGCCTGCGCAAACCCCACATCGCCAAGCCAAAATCGGTGCTGTGACACAGCAATGCTGGCAACGCCTGACATTTGTTGTCAGGCTTGCCGCAGTCCTTTTTGCGAGCATGGCCCATGACCCGAATTCCTGAAGCCAACGTGATCCACAGCCGACTGCGTCTTCGCCAACTGCGGCTGATGCTGGCGTTGCAGGAATTCGGCTCATTGCGCCGCGCCGCCGACCACATCGGCATGACCCAACCGGCGGCGACCAAGATGCTGCACGAGGCCGAGGACCTGCTCGGCGTAGAGCTCTTCGAACGCCTGCCTCGGGGCATGCGCTCTACCCCCTTCGGGGAAACCGTCATCTACTACGCGCGCATGGTGTTTGCCGAACTCAGCGGCATGCGGGAAGAACTGGTCGCGCTGGAATCCGGCAACCTTGGCCGGGTCGCGGTCGGTGCGATTCCGGCGCTGGCTTCGGGGCTGTTGACCCGCACCATCGCGACCTTGAAACAGAGCCATCCACGCTTGTCGATGAGCATCCAGGTCGATACCAGCGACGTGCTGGTGCAAGCACTTCTGCAGGATCAACTGGATATCGTATTGGGTCGGATTCCGGCAGGTGCCCGGGCCGAAGAATTGCTCTTCGACAGCCTCGGCGAAGAAGCTTTGTGCGTGATTGCCGGCGCGCAAAACCCACTGGCGCAGGAGACGCAGCTGAGCTGGGCGGAATTGCAGAACATGACCTGGGTACTGCAACAACATCCAAGCCCGATGCGCGCGATCATCAATCAGGTGTTTCACAACGCGCGGGTCGACATTCCCAGCAGCATCGTTGAAACCACCTCGATCATGACCCTGCTCTCGTTGGTGCAGCAGACCGACATGCTCGGTGTTACACCGGTGTCGGTGGTCGAGGATTATCCTGGCCGTGATTTGCTGGCGGTTTTGCCGATCAAGTTCGAAGCGCGGTTGCCGCCGTTCGGGCTGATCACTCGGCGTCATCGTATTCAATCGTCGGCGATGCAGGCGTTCATGAATTCGGTGCGGGCCGAGCATGCGCTGGCCAAATAAAAACGGCCCGGAGCAATGCTCCAGGCCATTTTTTTATGCTGCCTTACGGAATACGAATACCAATCCAATGATGATCAGCAACATGCCCAGCATGCTCAACGCCGCCAGCCGGTTGCCGAAAATCAGGTAGTCCATGACCGCCGTCACCGCCGGCACCAGGTAAAACAGACTGGTGACATTGACCAGGTTGCCCCGTGCAATCAGCCGATACAGCAGCAACGTCGCCAGCACCGACACCACCAATCCCATCCACAACACCGGCACGATGAAACCGGTGCTGTGTTCGAAATGAAAGGGTTGGAACGGCACGAAGACTCCGCAGAGCAACAGCCCCGCCAGGTACTGCACTGGCAGCGTGCCGAGTGGATTGTCGGTGATGCGCTTTTGCATGATCGAACCGAACGTCATGCTCGCCAGCGCCAGCAAACCGAAGAGCATACCGGCCAATGACATACCGGCCAGACCGATGCCTTGGTAAACCACCATGATCAACCCGGCCAAGCCCAGTGCCAAACCAAACATTCTGCTGGCTGATCGCTGACGCTCCATGATCACCACGGTAAGAATGGGCTGCACGCCCATGATCGTGGCCATGACGCCGGGTGTGATTTTCAGGTCCAGGGCCAGCAGATAGAAAATCTGATAAGCCCCCAGCAACACCACGCCCGTGGCCATCGCATACAGCATCGGCTTGCCACTCTTGGGCAGCTTCAACTTGAGCAACGGCACCAGCAGCACCAATCCGCAGATTGCGATAGCGAAGCGAATCAACAGAAAAGCAAAGGGGGACGCATGGGCCAGGCCCCATTTGGAGAAGATCGCCCCGCTGCTCCACAGTAAAACGAACAGGCTCGTGGACGCCGCCGCGAGCGCGGTTTTTTTCAAAAGGACAAACATGAATACCACCTGTAGTCAGGCAAAAAAAGCCAACTCAGCCGAAGCTGAAATTCAGTAGTTTTTCAGGCGTGAGCTTTTTCAGACGGGCATGAGAACAGCAAAAAGAAGCTGATCAGCCCGAGAAGCCAACGCCTGGCGGTGATACGACTGCGCACACCGGCGTGCTACTGACAGGTGGAGGGTAATGACTGATCTGCGCAGGCTGCTGATTCCCGCACGGCACGACGCCAGCGTTGACCGCTGAATCGACTACCGCGTTGATGAGGGAAGCTGGCATGGGCTGATCTTTTTTGAGGGCCGTGCTGGGGAAAGCAGGCGAGCGCCGACTATAACCAGCCCGCGACATAGATTGCAATGACTTGGTCAAAGGGCCAGTAACGACAGCTGCCACGCCGCAATCTACCTTGGAAAGAAATGCAAACGCCCGCTATGAGGGACATGGAATGCACGAGATCACATGCCAAGGGAACGGACGCATCTTCGGTATCAGTTATATCGGTCGAGGGCTAGAACGCTTGCTGCTACCAGCGCTGCTCAGTTGCAACATGAACTGGAACTGGCAGGCCCAACGGACATTGATCTATCGCGAGTGCGGTTTGACGCCATCAATGCGCAGGCGCTGGATGCTTGCGAGCGCTGGAAGGTGCGATTTCTGTTTATAAACGACTCGACTTCAACGAAGACGCTGAAGGTCGACTTGTCAAAACTGTGGAGAGCCTAGTAACGTGAAAACTGTTCAATTAATGACCGATGACGGAGAAAATATGCACGGAGTCATCAGAAATCCCCGCATAAAAAAACGTTCCTCTGCCCAGGAAAACAAGACTGTTAAAGTAGAACTGACGGCCAGTCAGCGGCGCATTTTGCAGGTCCTTGCGACGGGCATCGAAGGCGAACCTGACGTACTCGCCGGGCGACCATAACTTCGGCGAAAAAAAACCGCTCCAATGAGCGGTTTTTCATTTCTTGTCCGGAATCACCCAAACAACCAATACCCCAACAACGTCAATATCACCACCGCCAGCACCGGTCGCAACACCCGGTAGGCCTTGGGATTACGACGCTTCCACCGCTTGACCACACCGCTGAACTTGTCGCTGGAGTTCTTGCTCCAGGCGTAAGCCCGGTTAATCCCGCCAACACGTTCATCATCAAGATTCTGCGGTGCAGTGGCGCGCCCCAAAAAGCTGCTGATCCCGCGGTTGATGCGGGTCATCAGGCGGTTGCTCAGCGGTCGTTCGATGTCGCAGAACAGGATGACCCGAGTCTTGTCGGTTTCATTCTTGACCCAATGCACATAGGTTTCGTCGAACATCACGTCTTCGCCATCGCGCCAGGAGTAAACCTGACCGTCGACGAAGATCCGGCAATCGTCGGAGTTCGGCGTTGACAGCCCCAAGTGATAACGCAGGGAACCGCCGAACGGATCACGGTGCGGGTTGAGATGGCTGCCGCCTGGCAGCAACGCGAACATGGCGCCTTTGACGTTGGGAATGCTGCTGAGCAGTGCCACTGTTTTCGGGCACAGGGCTTCGGCCGATGGCAGTGGTTTGTCGTACCACTTGAGGTAAAAACGCTTCCAGCCTTTCTTGAAGAACGAACCGAAGCCGGCGTCGTTGTTCTTTTCGGCGGCGCGGATGTAACCCTCGTCGAACAAATGCATCGCTTCGTCGCGGATGACTTCCCAGTTGTCCTTGAGCACATCCAGTTCCGGGAACTTGCTGCGGTCAAGATAGGGTTTGGATGGCACGCTGGAGAACAGGTACATCAAGGCGTTATAGGGTGCGAACAAAGCCGAGTGGTTGACGAACTGACGCAAGACCGGCAAACGTGCCTTGCCGCGCAAATGCACATAGAGAGTGCTGCAGAAGAACAGCAACAAAAGCGACGCCTTCGCGGCAAGGGAAACGGTCATCAACGACTCCTTGATAGTAGACAACGTTGCACAACGCCATTTACCCGACGTGGCAGTCAGCCATGATAAACACTACCGGCCTCGGGAAGAACCCGTGTATCTCAACATTCAGTGTTAAGGATTGCGCAATAAAGCACTTCTTAACATAAAGTTCCTGAACGGGGGCTGACCTGAGTCACCCCCTCCCACTGGATGAAAAATCGCAACACCTACTGCAGATTCTCCTGCTCGGTAAACAGATCACTGAACAGCATGCTCGACAGGTAGCGTTCACCGGAGTCCGGCAGGATCACCACGATGGTCTTGCCCTGCATTTCCGGGGTTTCCGCCAGGCGGACGGCCACCGCCATGGCGGCGCCGCAGGAAATGCCGCTCAAAATCCCTTCTTCCTGCATCAGGCGCAGGGCCATGGCCTTGGATTCTTCATCGCTGACCAACTCAACCCGATCGACCATCGACAGATCAAGATTCTTCGGCACAAAACCGGCACCAATACCCTGAATCTTGTGAGGGCTCGGCTTGATTTCTTCACCGGCCATTGCCTGGGTGATGACGGGCGACACCACTGGCTCCACCGCCACCGAAATAATCGGTTTGCCCTGGGTATTCTTGATATACCGCGAAACTCCGGTAATGGTTCCACCCGTTCCGACGCCTGCCACCAGTACATCGACTGCACCGTCGGTGTCGTTCCAGATTTCCGGACCGGTCGTTTTTTCGTGGATGGCGGGGTTGGCAGGGTTCTCGAACTGCGACGGCATGAAGTAGGCAGCCGGGTCGCTAGCGACAATTTCAGCTGCCTTTTCGATCGCTCCTTTCATGCCCTTGGCCGGTTCGGTCAGTACCAGTTCGGCCCCCAGTGCCTTGAGCACTTTGCGTCGCTCGATACTCATGGACGCCGGCATGGTCAGCATCAGCTTGTAACCGCGAGCCGCCGCAACGAACGCCAGGCCGATGCCGGTATTGCCTGAGGTCGGTTCGACGATGGTCATGCCAGACTTGAGTTTGCCGGTGCTTTCGGCGTCCCAGATCATGTTTGCACCGATCCGGCACTTGACCGAGTAACCGGGGTTACGCCCTTCGATCTTGGCCAGGATGGTTACGCCGCGAGGGGCGATACGGTTGATCTGCACCAGCGGCGTATTGCCGATGGAATGGGCGTTGTCAGCGTAGATACGGCTCATGGCTGGGTCCTTATACAGCGTTAAATTAGCTCTCCAAGGTATGCCTGTTGCCCTTGATCGTCCAGTCAGTCGAACGTCCTGCAACCACAGCAGTCAATGGCTTTACAACGCCAGAGATTTGCCATCATGAAACGCAGATACAGTTGGCCCCTGTGGACCCTCGCCGGCCTCGTCGTGTTGCTGATTGCCCTGCACATCGCCCTGCCCTACATCGTGCGCGACTACCTGAATGACAAGCTGGCGAACATGGGCGATTACCGTGGCCAGATCACTGATGTGGACCTGGCCCTGTGGCGCGGTGCGTACAAAATCAACGGGCTGAAAATCGTCAAGGTCGAAGGCAAGGTCCCGGTGCCTTTCGTCAACGCGCCACTGATCGACCTTTCCGTCAGTTGGCACTCGCTCTGGTACGACCACGCCGTCGTGGCCGAGGTGAAGTTCTTCAAACCCGAGGTGAACTTCGTCGACGGCGGTGCCAACAAGCAAAACTCCCAGACCGGTCAGGGCACCGACTGGCGTGCGCAGTTGAGCAAACTGGCCCCCATTACCTTGAACGAAGTTCAGATCAGCGATGGCAAGATCAGTTTCCGCAACTTCAACTCCAAGCCCCCCGTGAACATGAACGCCACTCAGGTCAACGCCAGCATTTACAACCTGACCAACGTGGTCGACACCAAAGGCAAACGCGACGCTCGCTTCGACGGCAAGGCGCTGCTGCTAGGGCACGCGCCACTGGAAACCACCGCCACCTTCGACCCTTTAAGCAACTTTGAAGAATTCGAGTTCCGCCTGCGGGCCAAAGACATCGAACTCAAACGCATGAACGACTTCGCCTCCGCCTATGGCAAGTTCGACTTCAATGCCGGTCACGGTGATGTGGTCATTGAAGCGCAGGCTAAAAAAGCTCAATTAACGGGTTACATCAAACCGCTGCTGAAGGACGTCGACGTGTTCAATTGGCAGCAGGACGTCGAGAACAAGGACAAAGGAATTTTCCGTTCCATTTGGGAGGCCATCGTCGGCGGCTCCGAAACAGTGCTGAAAAACCAGGGCAAGAACCAGTTTGCGACTCGCGTGCAACTGAGCGGCAATGTGCATCGCCGAGATATCAACGCATTCGAGGCTTTTTTGCAGATTTTACGCAACGGCTTCATCCAGGCCTTCAATGCCCAATACGAACGGCCCAAGCCGGACGCCGGTTAAGGCTTGCGTGTGACGGTATAGCGACCGCTTTCTTCGGCCGCCCGCGCCGGGTTTGATTGCTGCTGCAAGAAGTCCCAGCCCAGGCAGGCCAGTGCCAGCGATCGTGGAACGGCTTCACGACCACTGCAGTAACGCGTGATGCTGCGGGCACTGACCCCTAACGCTTCGGCCGCCTGATTGAGCGGCAGCCCGGAACGAGCGCGCCAGTCGATGAAGATCCGGGTGTTTTCGTCCGATGCGTTTTGTGCGAGCGCATCCAGATATAGAGTGTCTGCGCCGATCTGGATGTCCAGTTCGGGCCACTCAACGCTCCAGCCATCATCACCCACGGTTGCACCGTCGAAAGCACCAGCCTCCAGCAACGGCTGCAATCCTGGATAGGCGCGCAGGTCCCGACTCAAATCGAGGTTCAGTTGCTGACCGTCGACAAAGGTCAGCATAAGGCGGTGATCCGGCAACGCCTGCACGGCCGACAGCCGTGGTCGTTTCATGGGTAACATCGTTTCCAATCCTCCAGCAATTGCACCTGACGGGCAAGCTATCGCCAAAATGGCGATAGCTCAATACTGGCCAGCGGCCGAGACTGAGTCAAGATGTGACGCCCCATTCAGAGACTGAATAAGCCGTCTGCGTTCACAGTCGACCGGGCACCGCGTTATAGTCGGGTACTACAATTATTACGCCCCGCCCTGCTTCGTTCAGGTCGGCGTTACCGTTCGAGGATTAGCAGATGAAGTTCGAAGGCACCCAGGCCTACGTCGCCACCGATGACCTGAAGCTGGCGGTCAACGCCGCCATCACCCTGGAGCGTCCGCTGCTGGTCAAGGGCGAGCCGGGCACTGGCAAAACCATGCTCGCCGAGCAACTGGCCGAGTCCTTCGGCGCCAAATTGATCACCTGGCACATCAAGTCCACCACCAAGGCGCATCAAGGCCTGTACGAGTACGACGCGGTCAGCCGCCTGCGCGACTCGCAGCTGGGCACGGAAAAGGTCCACGACGTTCGCAACTACCTGAAGAAAGGCAAGCTCTGGGAAGCCTTCGAGTCCGAAGAGCGGGTGATCCTGCTGATCGACGAAATCGACAAGGCTGACATCGAGTTCCCGAACGACTTGCTGCAAGAACTCGACAAGATGGAGTTCTACGTTTACGAGATCGACGAGACCATCAAGGCCAAGAAACGCCCGATCATCATCATTACCTCCAACAACGAAAAAGAGCTGCCGGACGCCTTCCTGCGTCGCTGCTTCTTCCACTACATCGCCTTCCCGGATCGCACCACGATGCAACGGATCGTCGACGTGCACTACCCGAACATCAAGAAGGACCTGGTCAGCGAAGCGCTGGACGTTTTCTTCGACGTGCGCAAGGTACCGGGTCTGAAGAAGAAGCCATCGACCTCCGAACTGGTGGACTGGCTGAAGCTGCTGATGGCCGACAACATCGGCGAAGCGGTACTGCGCGAGCGTGATCCGACCAAGGCTATTCCGCCGCTGGCAGGCGCTTTGGTGAAGAACGAACAGGACGTGCAATTGCTTGAACGTCTGGCGTTCATGAGCCGTCGCGGCACTCGCTGATCCCTCTGTTTAACAAGATAGAGGGCGATAGCCATGCTGCTTAACCTGTTCAATGAAATGCGCGCCGCCAAAGTGCCGGTCTCGGTACGGGAGCTGCTGGACCTGATCAACGCGCTGAAGCAGCGCGTGACCTTCGCCGACATGGACGAGTTTTATTACCTGTCCCGGGCGATTCTGGTGAAGGACGAAAAGCATTTCGACAAGTTCGACCGGGCGTTCGGTGCCTATTTCAACGGCCTGGAAAAACTCGACGACCACCTTCAGGCATTGATCCCGGAAGACTGGTTGCGCAAGGAGTTCGAGCGTTCGCTGACCGACGAAGAGCGGGCGGCGATCCAGTCCCTCGGCGGCCTGGACAAGCTGATCGAGGAGTTCAAGAAACGCCTCGAAGAACAGAAAGAACGTCATGCCGGCGGCAACAAGTGGATCGGCACCGGCGGCACCAGTCCGTTTGGCTCTGGCGGTTTCAACCCGGAAGGCATTCGGGTCGGCGATGCCGGCAAGCGTCAGGGCAAAGCGGTCAAGGTCTGGGATCAGCGCGAGTACAAGAACCTCGACGATTCGGTGGAGCTGGGCACGCGCAACATCAAGGTCGCCCTGCGCCGGTTGCGCAAATTCGCGCGCCAGGGGGCGGCGGAAGAACTGGACATCGATGGCACCATCGACCACACCGCACGCGATGCCGGGCTGCTGAATATTCAGATGCGTCCGGAGCGGCGCAACACCATCAAGCTGTTGCTGCTGTTTGACATCGGCGGCTCGATGGACGCCCACGTGAAGATCTGCGAAGAGCTGTTCTCGGCCTGCAAGACCGAGTTCAAGCACTTGGAGTATTTCTACTTCCACAACTTCATTTATGAATCGGTGTGGAAGAACAACATGCGCCGCACGTCCGAGCGCACTTCGACCCAGGACCTACTGCACAAATACGGCGCCGACTACAAAGTGATCTTCATCGGTGACGCCGCCATGGCACCGTACGAAATCACCCAGGCCGGCGGCAGCGTCGAGCACTGGAACGAAGAAGCGGGTTATGTGTGGATGCAGCGGTTCATGGAGAAGTACAAGAAGATCATTTGGATCAACCCGTATCCGAAAGATACGTGGGGCTATACGTCTTCGACCAACATCGTGCGGGACTTGATCAACGACCAGATGTACCCGCTGACGTTGCGGGGGCTCGAAGAAGGGATGCGGTTTCTTTCCAAATAAAAATCGTTGTTGTCTGTGATGCCGCCTTCGCGGGCAAGCCTCGCTCCTACAGGTTTCGGTGTTCGTGCGTTGTGCATTGACCCTGTAGGAGCGAGGCTTGCCCGCGATGCTTTTAGCGGCTGACGAATCGGCGCAGATACTCGACTTGCTCTCGATGCGCCACATCCTGCACCACCGGTTTCAACCGCACCTGCGTCCCCGGCAGACACTGCGCCAGCCGTGCCAATGCCAACGGCGTCAACGCCCCCAATCGCGGATAACCACCAATGGTCTGCCGATCATTGAGCAACACAATCGGCTGCCCGTCCGGCGGCACCTGAACCGCACCCAGCGGGATGCCTTCGGAAATCATCGGCTTACCCTGATACTGCAACGCCGTTCCCAGCAAGCGGATGCCCATCCGGTCGGCACGGCTGTCGAGGGTCCAGACGCTGTTGAACGCGTCGAACGAACTCTGTCCACTGAACTCGCCGATCTGCGCACCGAGTACAAGGTCCAGCGGCGCGTTGAGTTTGAAATCCGGCACCTGTTCGCGCGCCAATTCCCGCAGCAGGAGCAGCGAGCTGCCCGAGTAGCTCAACTGCGCATCTTTGGCCAATGCCCGGCCCATGCCATCCAGCCCGCCGAGTTCCTCACGGACCACCGTTGCGCTGCTGCCCAACACCTTTGGCGCATCAAATCCGCCCGGGGCCGCCAAATAGGCCCGAGCCCCAAGCAGCGGCTGAGTGAATTGCAATTGCTGACCTTTGTTCAACCTGAAACTGCGCCACGGTGCCAACGCCTCGCCATCCACCTGCGCCCCCAGATCCGCCCCGGCCAACGCCAGCACGCAATCCTCTTCGGCAACGACAGTAAACCCGCCGAGGGTGATTTCAATCACCGGTGCATTCAGGCTATTGCCCAGCAACCAATTGGCCCATGACATCGATCGCCAGTCCGCCGCCCCGCCCTGGGTCACACCCAGGTGCCGCACGCCGAAACGGCCAGCGTCCTGTAACAGGCACAGCGGTGTACTCGCTTCTATTGATAGACGGCTCATGCCTGCGCCTCCAATGGCGTGTCATCACCGCCCAGATTGATGAATTCAGCATGGCTGACGGCTTCGAAGCGCACTGTGTCGCCTGGTTGCATCAGGCTGTAGCCGTCGCGTTCGCGGTCGAACAATTTGGTCGGGGTGCGGCCGATCAGATTCCAGCCACCGGGAGACACCACCGGGTAAGCGGCCGTTTGGCGTTCGGCGATACCGACGCTGCCCGCGGCTACCTTTTTACGCGGAGTGTTCAAACGCGGCGCCGCCAGCGCTTCTTCCACCAGCCCCATGAAGGCGAAACCCGGCGCAAAACCCAAGGCGAACACCTGATACTCGCGCTCGCTGTGGCGGCGGATCACTTCATCCACGGCCAATCCGCTGCGCTGGGACAACAGGCTCAACTCCGGGCCAACGCTCAAGTCATACCAGACCGGCAACACATGACATTTGCCGCGGGTGCAGGCGTTGGGCGACAAATCGATCAAGGCCTCAGCGATCAACTCCCGAGCCTGGGCCGGACTCAACGCGGTCAGATCGTAATGCACCATCAATGTCGTATAAGACGGCACCAGATCGATCAGATGCCCGGCGAACGCAGCACGCAGACTTTCACTGGCGGCGAGCATCCACGGCATGTTCGCTTCGGCTATCTCATCGAACAGGCGCACCATCAAGCAATCCAGCGCCACCACTTCTACCCGGATTTTCATGGCGCGCTCTGCTGATCAAGTGCTTCGCGAATACGCCGCACGGCGGCTACCGAACTGGCGTTGTCGCCGTGTACGCAGAGGGTGTTGGCCTGCAAGTGCAAGGCACTGCCATCGCTGGCCGTGAGGTTGCCGCCGCGGGCAATGGTCAGTGCCTGCTCGATGATTGTTTCGGGATCGTGATGCACCGCGCCCGGCAGTTGCCGCGAAACCAGCATGCCCGCGCTGTCGTAAGCGCGATCGGCAAAGGCTTCGAACCACAAGGTCACGCCGTATTCATCGCCCAATTGCTGAGCCGCGCTGTTGTCGCGAGTGGCCATCAACATCAGCGGTAACTCACGATCATAGGACGCCACAGCCTGAAGCACCGCGCGCAATTGCGCCGGGTTAGCCATCATGTCGTTGTACATCGCACCGTGCGGCTTGACGTAACTCACCCGCCCGCCCTGAGCCCGGCAAATGCCGTCGAGGGCACCGATCTGGTAATGCACAATGTCCTGAAGTTCCTGGGCGGTGTAGGCCATGGAACGGCGGCCGAAGCCGACCAGATCCTGATACGCCGGATGAGCACCGATCTGAACCCCGTTGCTCAGGGCCAGGCTGACAGTCTTGCGCATGATGCTCGGGTCGCCGGCATGGAAGCCGCAGGCGATGTTGGCGCAATCGATGAAGGGCATGACCTCGGCGTCCAGACCCATGGTCCAGTTGCCGAAACTCTCGCCGATGTCGCAGTTCAATAGCAGGCGGCTCACGGTGAACACTCCTGTAAGTTTTATTCTTTTCTATCTGTACGGCATTTGCCCGCAGATTATCAATTACTCGGCTTCAAGTTGCTTGCCACGGGTTTCCGGCAGGCTCAGGGCCGCAAGGATCACCACCCCGTAGGACACCGCCGCAAAAGCACCGATTCCCACGCTCAATGGCACCTTCTGACTCATCAAGCCGATCAACAGCGGGAACAACGCCGCCAGCGCCCGGCCGATGTTGTAGCAAAAGCCCTGACCCGAACCGCGAATCCGCGTTGGAAACAGCTCGGTCAAAAACGCGCCCATGCCGCTGAAGATCCCCGAGGCGAAGAAGCCCAGAGGAAAGCCAAGCCAGAGCATCACGCCATTGCTGACCGGCAATTGGGTGTAGAGCAGAACAATGGTGAACGAGCCGACCGCGAACAGAATGAAGTTCTTTTTACGCCCGAGGATGTCAGTCAAATACGCGCTGATGACGTAACCGACGTAGGAACCGACGATCACCATCGCCAGATAACCGCCCGTACCGAGTACGCTCAAACCGCGTTCGTTCTTCAGAAAGGTCGGCAACCAGGAGGTGATCGCGTAGTAACCGCCCAGAGCACCGGTGGTCAGCACCGAGGCGCGAATCGTGGTGAAAAGGATGCCGGGAGCGAAGATCTCGTAGAATTTTGCCGGATTACTGGGTTCTTGCTTAGCCTTGGCTTCGCGATAGATTTCCGGGTCCTTGACCAGTCGACGGACGAAGATCACAAAAATTGCCGGCACGATGCCAAGGATGAACAGTGCGCGCCAGGCGTCTTCCGGCGGCAGTACCGAGAACAGCAGCGCATACAAAATCGCCGTCAGTCCCCAACCCAATGCCCAGCCGGATTGCACCATGCCAACAGCCTTGCCACGGTCCTTGGCGCGAATCACTTCGCCCATCAGCACCGCGCCGGCGGTCCATTCGCCGCCGAAACCGAAGCCCATCAGCGTGCGGCTGATCAGCAGTTGTTCGTAGTTCTGGGCGAAGCCGCAGAGGAAGGTGAAGAAGGCGAACCACAGAACGGTCAGTTGCAGCGTGCGTACGCGACCGATGCGGTCGGACAAAATCCCTGCCACCCAACCGCCGATGGCCGAGGCGATCAGGGTGCTGGTGTGAATCAACCCGGCCTCGCCGGTGGTGATGCCCCACATCGCAATCAGGGTCGGCACCACGAAGCTGAGCATCTGGGTGTCCATGCCGTCCAGGCCATAGCCGATCTTGCAGCTCCAGAAGGTACGGCGCTCCTGCTTGTTGATGTTGCGGTACCAGTCGAAAGGTCCCGGGCGAACCGTGGCTTTGGGGATGTCGAGCGTGTCGGGCGCACTCATGGCAAATCTCCGCGCTAATTTTTATTGGTATTGTTCTGAGCCCCGACGACGCCTATCGTGGGAACCGGATGGCCTGATTTTTGGGCTCCTGCCCTGTTGTGTCCAACTAATAAAAACCCGCCCTAGACATAAGAAAACCTTATCCCAAAGGCGGGTCGCAAGAGCTGACCCCATGAACCTGAAGTTTCTCGAGACCTTTGTCTGGGTCGCCCGACTCAAGAGTTTTCGCCTGACGGCAGACAAGCTCTTCACCACCCAGGCGTCGATTTCCAGCCGCATTGCCGTGCTCGAAGGCGAGCTCGGGGTGAAGCTGTTCCTGCGCGATTCACGTGGCGTGAGCCTGACGCCCGAAGGCTTGAAAGTGCTCGAGTACGCCGAGCAAATGATGGACACCATGCAATCCCTCAAGCAGTCGATCGAAACCCGTTCGAGCAAGGTCGGACGGGTTCGCATCGGCGTGATGGACACGGTCATCCATACCTGGTTGAGCCCGTTGGTGGCGCAAATGATGGATCACTATCCGCTGGTGGAAATCGAGTTAGTGGCCGATACCGCGCTCAACCTCTGCGATCAGCTGCAAAAAGGCTTTCTCGATCTGATCCTGCAAACTGACCTGTTGCGTCAGGAAAGCGTGCGCAGCCTTGAGCTGGCCAGTCACCCGATGGGCTGGATCGTTGCCAGCAATTCGATCTACAACCGCGAGTATTCCGGCATCGCCGATCTGGCGCGCGAGCGCATCATTACTTACTCGAAAAACTCACACCCGCATCAGGACATTTTGAGTTTGATGCAGGCCAATGGCGTCATGGCACCACGGCTCAACTGCGTGAACTCGGTATCGGCGATCACCCGGTTGCTGCGCGACGGTTTCGGTATTGGCGCGCTGCCGCCGGTGCTGGTGGCCGAAGAGCTGGCGCGGGGGGAATTGACCTTGCTGGCCATCGATCAACGGCCACCGAATTTGCAGGTGGTGGTGTCGTGGCGGGTTGGCGTGGAGTGGGTCGAAGAGATTGTTTCGTTATGTCAGCAGGTGCTGGACGGGTATGCGAAGAAGGTGGGTGAGAACTACATCGTCCTCGCGCGATAACCTTAATGTAGCAGCTGGCAAAGCCTGCGTTCGGCTGCGAAGCAGTCGTCAATCCAGCCAGCTCGGTTTACCTGAAACACCGCGGTGCCTGATTTCGCGACTGCTTCGCAGCCGAACGCAGGCTTCGCCAGCTGCTACAGGTCGGTGGCGCTCATTACAGTCCGCGCACATCCCGATCTTCGATCGGCCGGCTCTGGCGCAGGCGTTTGCCGCCCAGCACCACCCAGTCGATCAGACGGAACAGGCATTCAATGCCGAACGACAGCAGCAACGCCCCGCTCATGCCCCAGATCATCGCTTCCGGCGTCAGCAGGATCTGGTAGCTGTAGCCGTTCCAGGTTTCCTTGCGAATGTCCGGATCAGCCGCCAGCGCAACCTGCAGGAGGCGGATGTACCACGGGCCCTGCATGGCCTGGAACTGTTTATCGAGCGCCAGCTGACGGGTCAGCAAGGTGCTCAGGCTGTCGGCATCGCTGCGAAAAATCGGATCGTCGCTGGCACGGTAATGGGCCACCAACGCCTGCACGTCCCCCTTGAAGAACTGATTCGCCGTGCCCTGAAAACCGCTCAGACTGGTCTGCGCCTCAATCAGATGCGCTTCGACCCGTTTGGCATAATCGCTGATGAACCCTGGCACCTGGACACCGATCAACAGGCCCGCCGCGAACAACACCAGCCGTAGATAACTGAGCAACATGAGGGGGAATCCTTATTCGGTCTTGCCCTGGCTGACGCATTCACCGCGTCGCCAGAGGCTCCATTGGCCCGGTTCGTAGCGGGTCCAGGTTTCGTTTTCGGTCAAGGGTTCGGTGGCGATCACCGTGACCACGTCGTTGGGCGTGGTTTCGGCCTGGAAATCAACGATCACATCGACGTCCTTCAAACGCGCCGGGCCGAATGGCGCACGACGGGTGATTTGCGCCAATTTGGTCGAGCAATAGCAGAACAACCAATCGCCATCGCTGAGCAGGCAGTTGAACACGCCTTTGCTACGGTATTCGGCGCAGGCGGCCACCAGGTCCGGCAGCAGCTCTTCGATTTCTACCGGTTCCGGGAACGCTGCGCGCACGCGGTTGAGCAAATCGCAGAACGCCGCTTCGCTGTCGGTATCGCCGACCGGGCGATAAAAACTCTTGATCGGTTGAAACTCGGCGAGCTGGCCGTTGTGGGCAAAACACCAGTTACGGCCCCACAGCTCACGCACGAATGGATGGGTATTGGACAGGCAGACCTTGCCGACATTGGCCTGGCGGATGTGCCCGATCACCACTTCGCTCTTGATCGGATAGCGCTGCACCAGGTTCGCGACTTCGGATTCGCAGCTCGCCGCCGGGTCCTGAAAAAGGCGCAGGCCACGGCCCTCGTAAAAAGCGATGCCCCAGCCGTCACGGTGCGGACCGGTGCGGCCGCCGCGCTGCATCAGCCCGGTGAAGCTGAACACGATATCGGTCGGCACATTGGCGCTCATGCCCAATAACTCACACATGCTCGGATTCTCGCTGAAAGGCGGGGGCAAGGTTACAGACGCGGTTCGACCCGCATTCGCTGAGGGTTGCTCGGCACCGGTGGGCGACCGTAACGATCATCGCCCGCACCACCGAAAGGATGATCCTCTTCAGGGTCATCGGCCCGGGCCGCAGCCTTGGCAGCGGCAGCCTGTTCCTTGCGAGCGTTGGACGCACGTTCGATAGGGAAACGGATCGCCACGAATACCAGGTAAATGCCGAAGGCGATCATGCCGTACATGAACAGGTCGGAAATCGCCCGCCACGCGTTGTTGCCGACCTTGAACAATAGATCAAGGGCAGTAATGGCGATGGCCGGGGCAACCTTTTCCTTCACCGGATCAATGATGGTCGGGCTGAACAGCAACACGGCAACCAATAGCCGTAACGGCTCACGCAGCCAGCGCCACATCCAGCGGGTGATACGCATCCACACCAACAGGCAGCCCAAAGCGGCAAAGGCGTAGAGGCCCCAAGCGATCAGATAGTCGTTCTCGGTCATGGTGTCCATGGCAAGGCAGGCAAAGAGGCGCTTATAGTAACGACTTTTCGCACGTCAGGCTTGCCCGCCGTCCGCGAACCCTATTTCGTAAACCGCTCGAGAGTCCTTCATGCCCCTATCCGTCAACGTTTCCGACGCTCCCATTGCCCACAAGGCCGAAGGCGACGACCCGTATACCTGGCTGCAGGAGCGCGACACCGACGCGGTGCTCGACTACCTGAAAGCGGAAAACCGCTACCAAGAGGCGCAAACCGCCGATCAGGCCGGGTTGCGTGAAACCCTGTTCGAAGAAATCAAGGGCCGGATTCTCGAAACCGACCTGTCCTTGCCCTCCCCTTGGGGTCCGTACCTGTATTACACGCGCACCACGGCCGGTGATGAATATGCCCGTCACTACCGCTGCCCGCGCCCGGCCGATGACAGCCTGCAGCTCGACGAAAGCCAGGAACAGCTGCTGCTGGACCCGAATGAACTGGCCAACGGCGGCTTCTTCTCCATGGGCGCCTTCAGTATCAGCCCGGACCACCAGCGTCTGGCCTACAGCATCGACGCCACGGGCGATGAGATTTTCACGCTGTTCGTGAAGGAATTGTCCAACGGCCGTGTCAGTGAACTGGAGTTCCAGGATTGCGACGGCAGCATGACCTGGGCCAATGACAGCCTGACGCTGTTCTTCGGCGAGCTGGACGACACCCATCGTCCGCACAAACTGTTCCGCTATCGGCTGGACGGTACAGCGGCCGAAGAAGTGTTCCATGAGCCGGACGGTCGATTCTTCATGCATTGCTACCGCTCCAGTTCCGAGCAGCAATTGCTGCTGTCCCTCGGTAGCAAGACCACCAGCGAAGTCTGGGTACTCGACGCGTTCCAGCCGAAGCAGGCGTTTACCTGCATCGCCCCGAGGGTTGAAGACCATGAGTACGACGTCGACCACGGCGCGCTCGACGGCCAATGGACCTGGTTCATTCGCACCAATCGCGACGGTATCAACTTTGCCCTTTACCACGCCGTAGACACCGGCGTGGCGCCGACCGAGGCCGACTGGCAGAACCTGATCCCCCACAGCGACACGGTGATGATCGAAGGCATGAGCCTGAATGCCGAAGCCATGACCCTGAGCCTGCGTGAAGGTGGCTTGCCGATCATCGAAGTGCATCCGCAAGATCTGCCGAGCTACCGTGTGCAATTACCGGATGCGGCCTACAGCCTGCACGTGCAGAACAGCCTGGAATTCGTCAGCGACAAGATCCGTCTGCGCTACGAAGCGCTGAACCGTCCGGCGCAAATCCGCCAACTGATATTGGACAGCAGCGAGCAGAAAGTCCTCAAGGAAACCCCGGTGCTCGGTCCGTTCGACGCCGATGCCTACGTCAGTCAGCGTCTGTGGGCGACCGCACCTGACGGTACGAAAGTGCCGATCAGCCTCGTCGTCAAACGCGAAACACTCGGCAAGCCGACGCCGCTTTATCTGTACGGCTATGGCGCTTACGGCGAAAGCCTCGACCCGTGGTTCTCCCACGCCCGCTTGAGTCTGCTGGATCGTGGCGTGGCGTTCGCCATCGCTCACGTGCGTGGCGGCGGTGAACTGGGCGAAGCCTGGTATCGCGCGGGCAAGCAGGAACACAAACACAACACCTTCAGCGACTTCATCGCCTGCGCCGAGCACCTGATCGCCAGTGGTTTTACTACTTCACAGCAACTGGCGATCAGCGGCGGCAGCGCCGGCGGTCTGCTGATCGGCGCGGTGCTCAATCAGCGGCCGGAGTTGTTCGGCGCAGCGATTGCCGAAGTGCCGTTCGTCGACGTGCTGAACACCATGCTCGACCCCGATCTACCGTTGACCGTCACCGAATACGACGAGTGGGGCAATCCTGAAGAACCGGACGTCTATGATCGGATCAAGGCCTACGCCCCGTACGAAAACGTCACCGCGCAAGCCTATCCGGCGACCCTGGTGATCGCCGGCTACAACGACAGCCGCGTGCAGTACTGGGAAGCGGCCAAGTGGGTGGCGAAATTACGCGCGACCAAAACCGACACCAATCCCCTGCTGCTCAAGACCGAATTGGGTGCCGGGCATGGCGGGATGAGCGGTCGTTATCAGGGATTACGTGACGTAGCACTCGAATACGCATTTGTTTTCAAGGTTTTGGGCATCGCCTGAGGAACTCCGTTCGGCGTACCGGTCTTAACACCAGACGCCGGGGCGGAGGCTTCACGACTCCCCTGTAGGAGCGAGCCTGCTCGCGATTGCGGACTTTCAGTCAATTAATGTGTGACTGACACACCGCAATCGCGAGCAGGCTCGCTCCTACAGGGATTGGGGACATCCAGAAGACCGGAACCAGACACAAGAAAAAGACCGTGACGACATGTCAGAACCGACCTTACTGAACAACGAAATTCGCGACTGGCTGATGGACTGTGGCCTGTTCGATCAACTGCTGCCGGCGGACTTCGCCACGGCCTCGGGCTACTTCAGCATCAGCACCATTGCTCAGGGCGAAGAGATTTTCCATGAGGGCGATGCCGGCAGCTTCATGTGCATCATCCACACCGGCCAGGTGGCGGTGCAGAAAACCAACAGCGAAGGTCACCTGGTGACCATGGCAACGTTGCGCAGCGGTCGGGCGTTCGGCGAAATGGCCGTACTCGACGGCGAACGCCGCTCGGCCAGTTGTGTGGCCGCGAGCAATTGCCAGTTGCTCAACCTGGGCAAGGACTCGTTGGAAAAGATGCTCAACGATGCGCCGAAAATCGCCGCCAAAATCATCCGCGCCCTCGCCGTCTCCCTCTCCAAGCGCCTGCGCATGGCTGATGGTCAGCTGCTCTCGCAGCAGGTTTAACCGCCCGGTGATTTGGCTTTCGACGGGGTTTGCTCCAGCCCCGGCAGTGGCTGGTCCTTGGTAGGCGGGCTAGGCATTTCAATGGGCACCAACGGCGGACCGCCACTGCCGGGCCCGACTTTGGGCACGCTGGTCGGGGTGATTTGCGGGTACGGTGTCGGGGTCGCGGTGCCGGGCGAACCGGGCAGCGGCGAAGGGCTGGTCGGAATGGTTTGCAACTGCTGGGCCTGCACTGCAGTTATCGAGAGCGCGGCCAAGGTAATGACCGTTAGAATGGTGCGCTTCATCAATGGCTCCGTTGGCCTTGTTGTCTGTTTGCAGGCTACTCCCAACTGCGCGTGTTTGCCTTCCCCCTCTTATGCCAATTTCTCCTCAAGTGAGTCCCATGAAACGTTTCGTTCTGCTCGACACCACTCCAATTCCTGAAAATGGCGGTGCCTTGTGCCTGTTCGAATACGGTGAGGATTTCGTCATCAAGATCCAGGGCGGCGACGGCGGGCAACTGATGAACACCCGCATGCACGGCTCGGAAGACGCTCTGGCGGAGATCCCTTGCCGTAAAGTGGCTGGCCGGCCGAATTCGCGCGTGCTGATCGGCGGCCTGGGCATGGGCTTCACCCTCGCCTCAGCCCTCAAGCATCTGGGCAAGACCGCTGAAGTGGTGGTCGCCGAACTGGTGCCGGGCGTGGTGGAGTGGAACCGTGGACCGCTGGGCGAGAAAGCCGGGAGCCCGCTGCTCGACCCGCGTACGGTCATTCGCATGGAAGACGTGGCCAAAGTCCTGCAGGCCGAGCCGCAAGGTTTCGACGCGATCATGCTCGACGTCGACAACGGCCCCGAAGGCCTGACCCAGAAGGCCAACAGCTGGCTCTACTCCGCTGGCGGCCTGAGTGCCTGTGCCAAGGCCTTGCGGCCCAAAGGCGTGCTGGCCGTCTGGTCCGCGAGCGCTGACCGACAGTTTTCCGACAAACTGAAGAAGGCCGGCTTCAAGGCCGAGGAAGTCCAGGTCTTCGCCCACGGCAACAAAGGCACCCGCCACACCATCTGGATTGCCGAGAAGCTCAAGGGCTGAGCTAAACTTGGCTCATAACCGTCATTAGTCTTTTACAAAGGTGAACCCATGAGTTCGTCAACACCCCCGACCAACACGTCGAAACT
Source organism: Pseudomonas silensiensis (assembly GCF_050434865.1). NCBI lineage: Bacteria > Pseudomonadati > Pseudomonadota > Gammaproteobacteria > Pseudomonadales > Pseudomonadaceae > Pseudomonas > Pseudomonas silensiensis. Next base: position 118,041 of record NZ_JBNDJH010000011.1, on the reverse strand, counting down.
GGACCGCATCCTTGCCGACAACCAGCGCGACAAGGAAATGGGTTACCGCGACAAGGCCCTGAAAATGTACCCGCACGTGTGCGGCCGCTGCGCCCGTGAGTTTTCCGGCAAGCGCCTGAGCGAACTGACCGTGCACCACCGCGACCACAACCACGACAACAACCCTCAGGACGGCTCGAACTGGGAATTGTTGTGCCTGTATTGCCACGACAACGAACACTCGCGGTACACCGACCAGCAGTATTTCGACGAAGGCTCTCTGAGTACGCCGAAGATTGCCAAGGCGACGCATAACCCGTTTGCGGCGTTGGCTGGCCTGATGAAGAAAGAAGACTGAAGATCTTCAGTGCTTCGACCGGCTCCTTCGCGAGCAAGCCCGCTCCCACATTTGATTTGCGGCGTACGCCAGTAGTGTGTTCACCAGAGATCGAACGTGGGAGCGGGCTTGCTCGCGAAGGCGGCCGACCAGACACCACCAATCTCCAAACCGAACACCCCTCCCCCAATCCCCGTATAATCGCCGTTTTTTCCCCGAAGGCACCCGCTCGTGGCAGACAAACGGTACAGCTGCATTGGTTTGTATAACCCCAAATCACCGGAGAACGTCGGTTCGGTGATGCGCGCCGCTGGCTGCTATGGCGTAGCGTCCGTGTTCTACACCGGCAAACGTTATGAACGCGCCGCCGACTTCGTCACCGACACCAAGCGCGTCCACTACGACATTCCGCTGATCGGCATCGACGATCTGAAGAAAATCCTGCCGCTGGGCTGCGTTCCGGTCGCTGTGGAACTGGTGGACGGCGCCCGTTCACTGCCGGAATACACACACCCTGACCGCGCGCTGTATATCTTCGGCCCGGAAGACGGCTCGCTGGATAAAGAGATTCGCGACTGGTGCGAAGACGTGGTCTACATCCCGACCACCGGTTGCATGAACCTGGCGGCCACCGTCAACGTCGTGCTCTATGACCGTATGTCCAAGGGTCTCAACACCCGCTCCGGGGCGAAATTTCGCTGATTCACCACACATCCGATGGAACAAGCCGCCCGCCTTGGCAGTCAGCTTAAATATCTATTCTTGAAGCAGTCATTCCAGCCCGGAGACAGATCATGAACGAACTCAAACGCGTAGAACGCATCGAATCTACCCCGTTCCAGACTCACACAGAGCAGAACGTGCAGGGTTGGGAACGCATCGGTTCCCTGGCCGGCGGCGTGGTGATGGTCGGCAAGGGCCTGCGTCGCGGTGGTGTGTTCGGCTTGATTCAAGTGGCGATCGGCGGCGTGGCCCTGGCGCGTGGTATTACCGGGCACAGTTCGGCGAAAAGCCTGCTGGAGAAAAGCCGTCAGGACATGAACAACGTGCGGGCAAAGATTCAGCGGGCGGGCGAAGAGTTGAACCGGTTGAAGGCGAATGCTGAAGCGGCGACCAAGACGGCTACCGTGACCGGTAATGATTCTTTGAAGTCGCCGAAAACCGGGGTTTGATCCAAGCGTTGCGGTGGGGCTTAAGGCCTCATCGCGAGCAGGCTCGCTCCCACAGGTGACCGCATTCCAATGTAGGAGCGAGCCTGCTCGCGAAGGCGGTGTTACTGAAGTAACTCGGTGTCGAGAACCTTGGAAGATTCACCGATAACACTTTCGGCCAGCTGAACAAATTCCTTGGTATCCACGCTCTCCAGATGCATCGCCCCGCGCAACACATCATCCAGCGAACGCTTGTTGCGGGTTTTCAGGCGAATCTCGCGATCCAGTTCCTGCAATAACACGACCGCTTTCGACACCTGTGCCGGGCTGACCTGTTCAGCGCGCAAGGTCGTGACCTTCTGGCTGTCCTTGGCCAACTTCTTCTGCAAACTCTCGTACCGCTCATCACTCATGCCGCCGGCGCGGCGCACCAGTTCGATGGCGTAATACTCGGCAAATCCTTCGCTGATCCAGTCACTGCGCTGCTGGTCGTTGATCCGCCCGAACACCTGCGCCAATTCCCGCACCAGCGCACTGCTACCGCTTTCGCTGACCATCGGCAAACGCGTGTTCAGATAGATCGATTCGTGCGCGCCCAGACTGCCGCGCCACATCGGGTCGTTGGCGCCGACAATCAGCAGTTTCGTGGGATGACGGGGATACACCGCCTGCACTTGCGGCCAGACAAAGGTCAGCAGTGTCAGCACATCCATGCGGCGCATGCCCTGGCCCTGAGGCGAGGCGACGGTGACTTCGGTTTCCCCAAGCCGTGTGCGACGGCTGCCGAGGTGACCGGCGAGCATCCAGCCCGTGGGCCGGTCGAACAAGCGAGAAACGTTATCGACCCGGAATTTGTTCTTGCCGATTCGCGGCCAGGCGGTTTCAACGCTTTTCCAGCCGGTGGGCAATTCGAATTCAAGGCGAGAGACCAGCTCAATACCGTCCTGCTGATCGAGTTTGGCTGCCGGCACCAGATCGTCGCCGCGCATCAGCGCCCAGGTCGGGGTCATGCGCGTATCGAAGCTGCCGCTCTTGCGCCCATGGCTGATGCGTACGCGGTAGGTCAGGCTGGCCTTGTCGGCGGCCGGACGCCAGACACCACGGGCCTGCTTGCCCGGCGTGAGCTGCCATTGGCCGTCGGCCTTGAAATCGCTGTAGTGGCTGCCATCGCCCAAGTCGAAATCCAGACTGCGCACCGCCGAACCCTGAGCCAGAGTCAGCCGCACTTCGGCCTGATCGCTTTGCGGCAACAGGCGCACGTGGTAATCCAGATCAACCTTCTTCGCCGCCCACGCGGGCGAACCCAGGACTAATAGTCCAAGGGTCAACGCCAGCCGCAATCCCACAGCCATACACACTCCTTGTGGCGAGCGAGCTTGCTCGCGCCGGGCTGCTTGGCAGCCCTGAATTCTAGTCATCAATGCCGATTTTGTGAGCGGGAATTAACCCGCCCGGAAAATCAGATGGTCTTCCCAATCGTCTTCGGCCACGCTGCCTTCGGCCAGCATGCGCCCGGATTGTGAAATTCGTTCGTGGTGCACTGCATCGCGATCACCGCACACCAAGTGATGCCAGAGCGGCAGATCCTTGCCTTCGCTGACCAGGCGATAACCGCAGGTCGGTGGCAACCATTTGAATTCGTCAGCCTTGCCCGGCGTGAGCTGGATGCAATCGGGGACGAAGTCGCGGCGGTTCGGGTAATCGGTGCACTGACAGGTTTTCAGGTCCAGCAGTTTGCAGGCGATACGCGTGTAATAGACGCTGTTGTCGTCTTCATCTTCGAGCTTTTGCAAGCAGCACAGGCCACAGCCGTCGCACAGCGATTCCCACTCCTGCGGATCGAGTTGATCGAGGGTTTTGCGTATCCAGAACGGTTCGACTTTGGCGGCCATGGCTCAAGCATCAACATCAGGTGGTGAAAAGGCCGCCAGTCTAGTGCCAAGGCCCTTGTGGGCCAAGCGTTGGCGACTGCCGGTAAAAACGGGCTTGTCAGTTATTGCGCCGCCCAGTAGGGTTTTGCGTCGCCCCTCACCTTCAAACGTAGCAAGGAATCTCTTGATGAGTGCCAATCCACGCGTTGCCGACTATGCCATCCACCCTCAGTTCACCGACCGCTGGTCGCCCCGCGCCTTCACCGGCGAAGCGATCTCCGAAGAAACCCTGCTGAGCTTCTTCGAAGCCGCACGTTGGGCGCCATCGGCCTACAACTCGCAGCCTTGGCGGTTTCTGTATGCGCGTCGCGACACGCCAAACTGGGAGCGCTATCTGGGACTGCTGAACGAATTCAACCGCAGCTGGGCGCAACACGCCTCGGCACTGGTAATCGTGATCTCGAAAACCACCTTCGCGGTGCCTGGCGCCACCGAAGAAACCCCAGCGTTGTGGCACACCTTCGACACCGGTTCCGCGTGGGGCCATCTGGCGCTGCAAGCGAGCATCAGCGGCTGGCACACCCACGGCATGGCCGGTTTCGACCAGGACCTGACCCGCAAGGAGCTGAACATTCCTGAGGGTTATGCGCTGCACGCGGCGGTAGCGGTGGGCAAACTGGGCGACAAGGCAACGCTGGCGGACTATCTGCAAGCACGTGAAGAACCGAGCCCGCGTCGTCCGCTGAGCGAGTTGGCCGCCGAAGGCGACTTCACCCTCTAAGCGCTCTATCCGATCGTTCCCACGCTCTGCCTGGGAACGATCATTGCGGTGAATTCAATACCCGCGATCGAAATCCACTTCCCCGCGCAACGCCTCACCTGCCTGATACGCCCGCAGGTTCTCGACAAACAGGTTCACCATCATCGATGGCGAGGTCGGTGCCGAGCTGTGGCCGGTCAGCAGCAGGCCCCAAGCGGTCCAGAACGGATGACGTTGCGGCAGCGGCTCCTGACGGCAGACGTCGATCACCGCACCGGCCAGATGCCCTTCTTTCAAGGCTTCCACCAGGTCCGCATCGACCACTGCCACACCGCGCCCGACGTTGATGAACAACCCGGTCGGCTTGAACTGCTTGAACAGCGCTGCGTCGTACAGGTCGTGGGTATTCGGCGTATTCGGCAGCAGATTGATCACGTAATCCACTTCACCGACCAGACGCGGCAGATCAGCCAGCGCCCCGACTTCGACAAACGGCGCCTGCTCGCGGGCTTCGCTGGCGATGCCGTATAACTCGACGCCAAACGGCAGAAGAAACTGCGCCACGGTCTGGCCGATGTCACCGGTACCGACGATCAACACTTTGCGCCCGGCCAGGCTTTGGCCCTGGCGACTGTCCCACTTGCGCTCGACCTGGCTGACCAGCCGCGGCAGCACTTCGCGTTCGTGGCCGAGCATGTAGGTCAGCACGTATTCGGCCATGACCTGACCGAAAATCCCGACCGCCCGAGTCAGGCGATAATGACGTGGCAAGCCGTCGGCCAGCAGCGGCGTAATGCCCGCCCAGGTCGATTGCAGCCATTGTGGCTCGTGGCCCTGACGTAGCAAGGTCGCCAGCAGGTCCGGCTGACCGAGCCAGATCGGACAATCAGCGGCCAGGCTGGCCAGTTCGGCGGAGTCGCCGCTGGTCAGTACTTCCAGGTCAGGTGCTGCTTGACGCAGCAGTTGGGCGTACACCGGGTGGTCGTGTTCAGCAATCAGAACGCGCATGGTTCAAACCTTTCAAAAACAGTGCAGACGGCCGCCGATGGAGTAAAGCTCCATCGCCCTGGCCATCGCCAAAATCATTCCAGTGTTTCATAAAGGCTCTGAACAGAGCCTGTCTGCCGGTCACATCGGGTCGTTGCGGCGCAGCAATTCTTCCGGCAAGTGTTCGATGTACTCGTCTTCGGCCGGCGGCATTTGCAAGTGGTAACCCTGCTTCTCAAGGTTTTCCAGGACCACGGTGATGTCCTCGCGCGACAGTTTGCGCTCGGGGGTCAGCACCAGGTCGAAGGCGTGATGCGGTTTGCCGAAGGCGGCCATCAGACTTTCCGGGACCCGCTCCAGTGCATCGCTTTTGAGCACATAGAGGTACATCTCGTTTTTCTTCAAGCTTCGATAAATGGAGCAAATACGTTTCAAGGCTGTTCTCCGGCGGTGGCCAGGCTGTCGAGCAGCGCCTGGCCCATCAATTCGCGGCGCCAGCCACGCAGCGAATCAGGCAATTGGTAGGGACCGTTGGGATAGCCACTCTTGAGCAGCGCTTCCAGGGTTTTCTTGCGCAGCATCAGCTCCGGCGCAATGTTCAGGCGTTCTGCTTCGGCCTGGCCGATCGCACGCAGCTGTTTGACCAGCGTGGCGGCATCCACCGGCAAAGGCTCCGGCACTGCTGGCGGCCATTGATCAGGCGACACACTGCCAGAGCGTTTGATCAGATCAAGCAGAAACTCGCCGTCCTGACGCACGGTACGCGGGTGCATGTCTTCGATTTTCGCCAACGCGCCGAGGTTGTCCGGCTGAGTCCGCGCCAGCGGCCACAGGGAATGCTCACGCACGATGCGGTTGCGCGGTAGATCACGGGCGCGGGCTTCACGCTCGCGCCAGGCGCACAGTTCACGCAACACGGCGAGCTGGGCGCGGGAAAGCTTCCAGGCCAGCTTGGCTTCGCGGTAGACCTCATACGGATCAACTTCGCGGCGCAGGTTGGCCACCAGCTCGGCGCCGTCTTCCAGGACCCAGGCGTACTTGTCGTCAGAAAGCTTCGGACGAAGCTGTACGAAAACTTCCGCCAGGTGCAAAGCATCTTCGGCGGCGTAGCTGATTTGGGTGTCGGAAAGCGGACGTTGCAGCCAGTCGGATCGGGTCTCGCCCTTGGGCAGGTCGATGCCGAGCACTTCCTGCACCAGCCGCGAATAGCCCATGGAAAAACCGAGGTTCAGGTAAGCGGCGGCCAACTGAGTGTCGAACAGTGGCGCCGGCAGGCTGCCGGTCAGGCGCAGCAGGACTTCGAGGTCTTCGCTGCACGCATGGACGACTTTGACCACGGCCGGGTTTTCCAGCAACGCGGCCAGCGGCTGCCAGTTGTCGATGCTCAGTGGATCAATCAGGTAAGCGCGTACGCCATCGCCGATCTGCAGCAGGCCTGCAATCGGATAAAAGGTGTCGACCCGCATGAATTCGGTGTCGAGGGCAACGAATGGCAGCTGCTGCCACTCGGCGCAAAACTGACCGAGGCTATCGTTGTCGCGAATCCAGTGAATATCGATGGCCACACGGCTCTCCCTTGAAGAATGGCGCGCAGTATATATCGCCCCCGGCGATTTCCGCGCATTCACTGAACAAGAGCTTTAGCGAAAATGCCTGCCTGACGGCAAGAAATGTCTGACAAGCGGATACTAGCCGGCCTTACGCAGTACGTAGACGCGCATCCGCGCACAGCCGGGCAAGAAGTCCTGATGACTGAGCAAGCGCAGACCTGCGCGCTTGAACTCGGCTTCCACGTCGGCCTTGCTGGCCAGCGGTCGGGCCGGAACGCCCTGTTCATCCGTGCGCCGGCCTTTGAAATGAGCATCGACCCGTACCGCCACAATCACCGTATCGCGACTGACCCGATGGAATTCCTTAAGCATGGCCAAGCGATGCTCGGGGCAGGCGATGTGTTGAAACAGTTGCATGCAAAAAATGCAGTCAACCGCATTCGCCGGCAAGCCGATGTTGAACGCTGAACTCTGAAAGGTCTTGACCCGTTTCAGCAGATTCTGCGGATGGTGGGTGCGGGCATGATCGAGTATGTCCTGCGACGGGTCGGCCGCGAGAATCACCCGGTTGGCATGCTCGGCCAGTACCGGCCAGAAACGCCCGACACCGCAGGCCAAATCGAGAACCAGGCCCGGCTCGCCAGCAGCCTTGAGCGCGCTGCGCACCAGTTGCTCTTCACGCCAGAACGTCAACCGCCCGGCCAGGCCACGCGGTCGCGGCTGAAGACAGACGCGGGCATGCTCCTGATCGTAGCGCCGGGCGATCTCAAGCTCGATGGCGGATGGGGATTGAGCGGACATGTGCAATGGTTCTCGGGAGGGAACTCCAACCGACCGCAAGTTAGCGGCCGGTGCGTGAAAAAAAGGTTGAAGCACTCACTCTCTGGCCAACACGCCGTCGATCACCGCTCCGCGACACCCGGCAAACATATCCAGGTCCTGGTTGTAGACCTTGCTCTTGACCTCCAGCAAACCGAGCATCGAATGGAACAGGTTGTCCTGGCTCAAGGGCTTTTCGCGACTCAGTTGCAGGCAATGGGTGTCCACCGAGAACGACTTTTGATAGCTGTCGGAAAACCAGGCCAGCATCGCAACATGCTTTTGTTGTTCCGGCGCGAGCATGTAAGGCGTGCCATGCAGGAACAAGTTGTACTCGCCCAGGGATTCGCCATGGTCCGACAGATAGAGCATCGCAGTGTCGACTTTCTCCTGATTGTTACGCAACAGATCGATCAGGGTGGACAGCACGTGGTCGGTATACACCAGGGTGTTGTCGTAGCCATTGACGATACTTTCGCGACTGCAATTGTTCAGGGCGTTACTTTCACAAACCGGGGTGAAGCGCTCGTATTCTTTCGGGTAGCGCTTGAAGTATTCCGGACCGTGACTGCCCATCTGGTGCAACACCAGTACCGTGTCTTTATCCAGGGTATCGATAAAGTGCTGCAAACCCTGCAGCAGGATTTCATCGCGGCATTCGCTATTGGCGCACAGCACCGGGTCTTTCAGGTTACTGACGTCGTCGATGGTTACCCTATCGCAAGTGCCTTTGCAGCCCGATTGGTTATCGCGCCAGATCACGTCGAGCCCCGCGTGCTTCAGTACATCCAGCAGGCCTTCCTGGTTCTTGGCCTTGCTGGCGTTGTAATTTTTGCGGCCCATGTCGGAAAACATGCACGGCACCGACACCGCTGTTTCCGTCCCGCAGGAATGCACGTCGGTGAACGCGATCAAGCCGGCTTCTTTATTCAGTTTGGGTGTGGTGTCACGGTTATACCCCAGGATCCCGAAGTTCTCGGCCCGGGCACTTTCGCCCACCACCAGCACGGTCAGGGATTTGCGGCTGTGGGTTTGCCAGGCGGGATTTCGCTGGGCATCTTCGCCCAGTTTGACGAAGGGTTGCCGCGCAGACGCGACCTGCTCACGCAGAAAGCCGGCCGAGGCGCCGATGTAGTTGCTCGGCACCACCATCAGGCGCAACTCATGGTGATTGCGAAACAATGAGGACAAACCTTGATAGTTAACCAGTGCGACACCACCGATCACCGCAACTGACGCGACACTCACGAGAACCTTACTGAGCAGTTCACGGTGCCAGCGACGGTAACTAACCGGCGTCTTCCATAACAAAATGGACGGCAAAACACCGAGCAAGACAATATAGACAAGCAATTTGATCGAGAGTAAGTCACGCACTTCCGTCGCATTGGTTTGAGCAAAGTTACGCAACATGCCGGTGTCAATCAAAACACCATATTGGCTCATGAAATACGCCACCCCGGCGCTGATCATGAACATCAGGGTCAAGACCGGTTTGAGCACAGGCCGGAACGCGAGCAGGGTCAGCACAATGTTGAAGGCGGCCAGAATCATCAAGCCGAAAGCCACGCGCATGACGATGCCCTGACCGTCAGATGCCGTGATTTCAAACAGGTGTTTCCAGAGAACAAGATTGAAGCCCGTTAATAGAAAGGCACTGGCAATCAGTGTCACCCACTCGGGGCGCACGGCTTTAATCTTCAACATGATGATCGGCGGGTCCTGAAAAGAGGTGCCTTCGGTAAATGTGAAAATTTCGTTTACCGCGACAGCACTAATTTTAGGTAGCCAGCCATCAATTTTTTGTGAAAAAGAAGCCAACGATTAGTTGGCTCGTGGCACCAGGCCAAAAATTATTGGCTTATTTGAGAATGGTTCATGTTCTGCTCAGGCTTGATGCAAATACCAACGCCAATCCTGTTCGCCGACTTCGCCCATGAACTGTCGATACTCGGCACGCTTTACCGCCAGGTAAACGCCGAGGAACTCACCGCCAAACGCTTCCCGTGCCCAGCTCGAACCTTCCAGCGCCCGCAACGTGGTCAACCAGTCAGTCGGCAACAGTTCCGTGGCCTGGGCGTAGCCATTGCCCTCCACCGGCGCGCCAGGATCGAGTTGTTCGCGAATACCGCGATGGATCCCGGCCAGAATCGCCGCAGCCGCCAGATACGGGTTGGCGTCGGCGCCACAGATGCGGTGTTCGATATGCCGGGAAAACGCCGGCCCGCCGGGCACGCGCAAACTCACGGTGCGATTGTCCACGCCCCAGGTGGGTGCCAGCGGCGCATAGCTGTTGGTCTGGAAGCGACGGTAAGAGTTGGCGTTCGGACAGAACAGCAGCAATGAATCGAGCAACGTACTGAGCATCCCGCCGACCGCTTGTTTGAGCAGTGGCGTGCCGTCCGGGGCTTCGCTGGCGAACAGGTTGTTGCCCTCCTTGTCCGCCAGGCTGACATGCATGTGCATGCCAGTGCCCGCCAGGTCATCGAACGGTTTGGCCATAAAGCACGCAGTCATCCCGTGTTTGTGCGCCACGCCTTTGACCAGTCGTTTGTAGCGCACCGCCTCGTCCATCGCCTGCAAGGCGTCGGTACGGTGTTCGAGGGTGATTTCCACTTGCCCCGGCGCGTATTCGGAAATCGCCGTGCGCGCCGGAATGCCCTGGAGTTTACAGGCGCTGTAAAGATCAGCCAGAAACGGCTCGATTTGCTCCAGCTCACGCAAACCGTAGACCTGAGTGCCACGCGGCCGTCCACCATCGACATCCCGTGCCGGTTGCGGCCGACCATTGCTGTCGCGCTGCTGATCCAGCAGGTAAAACTCCAGCTCCGCCGCCATCACCGGGTAGTAGCCGTCGGCCTGCAAACCTTCGATGACTTTTGCCAGCAGGTGCCGTGGATCGGCAATCGTCGCGGGCATGCCCTCCTTCGGGTGCATGCTGACCTGCACCGCCGCCGTAGGAATCAGCCGCCACGGCATGCGCGTCAAACTGCCGCTGATCGGGTACGCCCGGCAGTCGATATCGCCAACGTCCCAGACCAGACCGGAGTTTTCCACGTCATCGCCATTGATGGTCAGGCCAAGAATGGTGCTCGGCAATGGCCGCCCGCTTTCGTACACCGCCAGCAATTCATCGCGGTGCAACAACTTGCCCCGAGGTACACCGTTGTTGTCGAGGATGAACAACTCGAACATCTCGATATCCGGGTTCTGTTCCAGAAAGGTCAGGGCTTCTTGCTTGGAGGCGAAAGATGTCGTGGCAACACTCATGGGAATTCTCTTATTTCCGCGTCAGGCAAACGCACAGGCGTCGCCGCTTTGATCCCGGCGCATAGCGCGGGACCTGTAAGAACAATCAACGGGAAATGCAGGAATCCGGTGGGCGCGCGTGACGGCAGTGCCACAGCGCCCAAAAGGCTAATTCGGAGGGAAGTGCGACGGGACAACCGTCCATAGATAAAACCGCAAAGAACAGATGACCCGCAGCGTCACACGGGAGGTTAAGTCGTTAAATCGGGATTTGAAGAACTTTGGTTGCAGGTTGGCTAAACATTCACATTGGGGCTCGCGTCGCTGCAGAACTATTTAATTTCTAAATACTGCTCCGGACTTTCTGATTTGCGGCCCGCAGGCCTGGCGCGCCTAATCGGCTCCTTGTCATTCAAGGTCCGATCGATGGAAAACGTTCGCGCAATCTCCCGCCCCGCCCTCTGGCTGATGTTCAGCATCATGCTTGTCGCCCTGAACCTGCGGCCTTCCATGGCCGCCGTCGGTCCTTTGCTGTCGGCGATTCGCGGCGACATTGCACTGAGTTTCAGCCTGGCCTCGCTGTTGACCATGCTGCCCGTGATGGCGATGGGGCTGGCGATGTTCTTTGGGTTGAGCGTCAGCCAACGAATCGGCGAACAACGCACCGTGGTGCTCTCGCTGCTGATCATCGGCGTGGCCACGGTGTCGCGGTTGTTCCTCGATTCGGCGGCCGAACTGATCCTCAGCGCCGTGCTGGCGGGAATCGGTATCGCGCTGATCCAGGCATTGATGCCGGCGCTGATCAAATCCCGCTTCAGCGATAACGTTTCCGTGTGCATGGGGCTCTACGTCACGTCGATCATGGGCGGCGCAGCGATGGCGGCGTCATTTGCGCCGCTGGTGATGATCCGTACCGGCAGCTGGCGAGCAGGCCTGGCAATCTGGGCGGCACTGGCGCTGGTCGCGTTGCTGTTTTGGTGCGTACAACGTGAAAGGCTCCCGGCGCAGCCCGCTCAGGCGCAGCGCAATGGCGCCTTCTTCGGCAATTCCCGCGCCTGGCTGCTCGCCATTTTCTTCGGCCTGGGCACGGCGTCCTACACCTGCGTGCTGGCCTGGCTGGCGCCGTACTACGTGGAAAAGGGTTGGAGCGAACAAAACGCGGGGTTGCTCCTGGGTTTCTTGACCGCCATGGAAGTGCTGTCCGGCCTGCTGACACCGGCCATCGCCAATCGCAGCCGCGACCGGCGCGTGGTGCTGGTGGTATTGCTGTCGCTGATCATGGCGGGTTTTGGCGGGCTTATTCTCAGCCCGCAGTACCTGAGTCTGTTGTGGCCATGTCTATTGGGGCTCGGCATCGGCGGGTTGTTCCCGATGAGCCTGATCGTGTCCCTGGATCATCTGGACAATCCCCAGCGTGCTGGCGGCCTGACCGCGTTCGTGCAAGGCATCGGCTACCTGATCGCCGGTCTATCGCCGCTGATTGCCGGGTTGATCCGCGATCAGCTCGGCAGCTTCGAATGGGCCTGGTGGTCACTGACCGGCGTCATGGCACTGATGATCCTCATGGTATTGCGCTTCGATCCGCGGCATTACGCCCGACACATTCACTGACCCGGACACCCCACCATGAAACACACCGGTTTCGTCGCCGCTCACGTCGGCATGCTGCTCTGGGCACTGTTGATCGCTGCATCGTTTTCTGCGGCAGCACAGGTCAGCCAGGCCATCGACCCGATCCTGCTGACCGGTTTGCGCCTGCTGTTCTGCGCCCTGGTGTTTTTGCCGCTGCTGCTGATCAAGGGCGATACCGCCATGACCGCCCGCGGACTGTCCGGCCATGCCGTGCTCGGCTTGCTGCTGGCGGTGTATTTCGGCTCGCTGTTCGAAGCACTGCGCTACACCTCGGCCGTCAATACCGGAACAATGTTCGCCTTGGTGCCACTGCTGACATTGCTCTTCGAAGCCGTATTGATGCCCGACAGCGCCCTGAAACAGCGGGTGCTGCCGATGCTGATTGCCGCTGCCGGAGCCGTGTTGCTGGTATTGAAAGGCGCAGGCCCTGGCGAGCTGCCTTCGCTATACGCAGTGTCGGTGTACGGCGTCGGTTGCCTGGCGATGGCGCTCTACTCGCCCCTGAGTCAACGGCTCAAGGCCAGCAGCCTCAAGGGGCGCGGCCCGGTGGGCATGACGTTCTGGAACATGTTGTTCGGCGCACTGTTTCTGCTGGCATTCTGCGGGTTTAGCGGCGGCTGGCGATCGGTGTCATTGCTGACCGTGAGCGATTTCTGGTGGCTGATTTACCTGGCGGTGTTCGCCACACTGGCGACCTTCTGGCTGCTGCATCGGGCCATCGGTGTTATCGCCCCCTCCTCGGTCATTTCCTACATTTACCTGAGCACGCTGTTCCTCACATTGTTTCACTGGTTCTGGTTACGTCAGTCGCCACTGCCGCTGGAAATCATCGGCGCGCTGCTGGTGGGCGTTGGCATGTGGGCACTGCTGATGTCCAGCCGCCGCGGGGTGCCTGCAGCCGTTCAGGGCTGAAGACCTCTGGAACCGCCCCACAACTTTCCATGAAAACTCCTACAAGGCATTCTCCTGGCACCATCGTTCCGTTAGGATCACTCGCACAAGTTTGCGCACAGTCAGCGCAAGGAGCACAGCGAGACGAACGGATGTTGAACAGTAACTTGCTTAGAAAGCTCGATATGCAGGACCTCATGGTGTTTATCGCCGTGTATGAGCAAAGCAGCGTCAGCGGTGTATCCGAGGCGCTCTGCGTCAGCCAGTCCACCGTGAGTTACTGCCTGAAAAAACTGCGTACCAGTTTCGAAGACGAGCTGTTCATCAATACCCGCGCGGGCATGCGCCCCACCTACAAAGCCAGCACCATGTACGCCCACGTGCTGAAGATCCTCGAAAGCATCAACCTGTGTCACGCCGGCGCACCCGCATTCGACCCCACCCTGCAACCCGTCACCTTCAATATCTGCGCACCGGAATACTTCGAGCAGTTGATCCTGCCGCGCCTGTTGAAAAGCTTCGATTTCGCCGACCTGCCAGTGATGGTCAACATGCACAAGTTCGAAACCGACATCCCGGCCGAAGAACTGCGCGACGGCAGCCTAGACCTGGTGATTTGCTTCGGCCCGAACTTTCATCGCAGTCACGGCGATTTCAAATCCCGGATGTTGCTGGAGGACGACCTGGTCTGTGTCTTCGATAAACGTGCCACACCGCCGGAGCCGCGTTTAAGCCTGCAAGCCTTCGTCCAACGCCGACACGTGTTCCCGACACCCTGGACGTCCACCACCAACATGGTCGACGGCTGGCTGGCGCAGCAGGCGCAAAAACGGCAGATCGTTGCGCGTTCCAACAGCTACAGCGCGGCACTGAAGATGATCACCGGCACCGACTTCATCCTGACCCTGCCTCGGCGTATCCAGCAATTGCTGGCCAACGACGCGATCTTCAATCATTGCGAAGCGCCCAACGGCTTGCCGGGTTTCAGCCTCGACATGCAGTGGAGCCAGAATGTCGATCAGGACAGCGCCAACACCTGGCTGCGCGAGCAAGTGGTCAAGGCCTGCACCGAGCAGGAAATGGCCTGAAACTCAGTGGCTGATGGCAATCTTGGTGTAGGACTCTCGATCGATGTCGAGGATTTCCACGGCCAGCTGGACTTCAATGTCCGTCGGCCAATTACACAGATCCTGCACGACGGCCAGCAAACTTTCGGACAACTGCTTCTTGATCTGCGGTGAGCGACCGCTCAACAGTGCCAGCTTCACATGCACAAAGGCTCGCTCACCTGACACCGTGCCGACCTTGAACGTCTCAACCTTCACCGCTCGGCTCTTGATGTCGTATTCGGCAGCAAACTGACCGGAAGCCACCAACGCATTGTTGAGCCGGATCAACGCCAGGTCGGCATTGAGCTCGGGCAGGTTGGCGGTGTATTCCATGTGCAGGTGAGGCATGACTGAGCTCCTGAAAGTGGGCAGAAAGGTCGTACATATAACACAGCACCGCCCTCACTCGGGCGGTGGCTACTCCGCGCGTTCACTCATGAACGCCTCCAGCCGCGACCTCAACCAGCGCTCGGCAGGGTCGGTATCGACATGACTGAGCCAGACCATGGACAGATCCAGGGTCGGCGTCTTGAACGGGAACGGTTCCTTGAACAGCTGGCCGGACGCGGCCATCGCTTCGGCGGCGTAGTCCGGCAGGCTGGCGATCAGATCGGTCCCGGCGAGCAAGGCCGGTAACGAGCTGTATTGCGGCACGGAAAGGACGACCTGGCGCGTACGACCAATCTCCGCCAGCCACTCATCGGCGTAACCACTGACATTGGCGGTGTGGGAAACCAGCACGTGTGGTCGCGCGCAATACTCATCGAGCGTCAGCGGTGTGTCCGATGCGTCCGCGCGCAAAATGCAGGGCAGGATGTGCCGCAACAACTTGCGCTTGGCGTTGGCCGGCAGCCCGCGAGTCTGGCTGATACCAACGGTGATATCGCCGGACGCCAGCAAATCCGGGATCCGCCAGTAATCGACATGCTGCACCACGAACACCACCTTCGGTGCTTCATGGCGCAAGGCGCGCAGCAACGGCGGCAGCAGGCCAAACTCGACATCGTCCGACAGCCCGATACGAAAGGTCATGGTGCTGCTGGCGGGGTCGAAATCATGGGTCAGGCTCAACGCCACCGACAACGAATCCAGCGCCGGAGACAGGTGCAGAATAATCTCCTCGGCCCGCGCCGTCGGCTCCATACGATGCCCGACACGTATGAACAGCGGGTCGTTGAACATCGTGCGCAAGCGATTGAGCGCCGAACTGATGGTCGGCTGGCCGAGAAACAATTTCTCCGCCACCCGGGTGACGTTGCGTTCGAGCATCAGCGTTTCAAACACCACCATCAGGTTGATGTCGGCCTTGCGTAGTTCGTTACGATTCATCCACTGACCCCTCTCCCAAATCTGATGACAGTTTAGGTAGGCGTCGCAATCGGCGTCTATGCGACTCAAGCAGTTTGCGTTTTATCCGGATTCAGGCAGCGGCACTCGCAACCGTAAGACCGCCCGTTGAAACGAAGCTGCTCTGACTGAGCAGCTTCACCGTCTGAAGCCTAGATTTCCTTGACCGGGGTCTGATCGTGGGTCCCTTTGATCAAACTGATGGCATGCACACAATCAGACTTGTTGACGTAAGCCTCCCCGCTGGCAATCGTTTCATGGTTTCCCGCTCTCAAACGCCACCGCCATTGACCTTTGCCGGTCTGTGCGATGCCACGGGTTTGCCTGTAAATCTCAAAATACATTACTCGCTCCTTGCGATTGCTGATGACGGCAGATCAGTGAACTGCGAAACCAGAGTAGATGAGGTTTTTTTGCGGCAACGGGTTCCAATGTCAGGGGATGTTTCGTAGATACAGCCTTAATTGGCGGGACATCCAATAGATTCGGGGGGCGGTAAATTGGGTGACTGCGTTGAGTAACTTTTCCCTTGAAGAGGCATATTTTTCTTACGCTGCGATGCTGACTGTTCCGACGCAAAAAAACCTGACTCGAGCCTTTGGTGATCGCCCGGTCATACATGCCATACAGACTGTTCACTGATTTTTCTGCTGAGTTGAATCGTCAGCTGACAGGGCCAAAGGCTGTTCTTCCATCAGCACGGCATCTTCCTCAAGTTCTGTTTGAGGTTGAGCTGCTACCGTGGGGGTGACTGGGGCCCGATGGGGCAGGAAAACCCGTACAACCCGTTCAATCAGTGAAAGGATTCCATAGGTGATGAAGCCAAAGATCAGTCCGACAACCACAATGCTCAAAGGGTGCATCTGCTCTGCGTCGGGACTTTCCAACATGTAGCTAAAAGCCTGAACAGCAACAGCCAGGCAGGCTGCAAATGCTGCCACCAGCTTCACAAACACCCAAAACCGTCGCCATCTGTTCATGCACTCACCCGTCATCCGGTGATTTGCTCTGTATTGCATGATAGCTAATGACCAGGGTTACACCGAAAGTCAGAAAAAACTCATGAGGGATCGCTGACAGAAAGGCGACTCTGTTCAACAGATTGCGCAATCTGTTGATCGAATTCACTCATCGATACAGCGTATCTTGGCGGAGGTAGCGGCAACGCGGCTGCAGGGGTGCGAGGCGCTATTAGAGGCCTATGCCAAACAGGCTTTCGAGGCTCATGATGAAAACCACTGACAAGTCGGATGGCACTTCGGTTACTGCGCCAATCAAGAAGACGTCAACCGGCAACGTCTGGCGCACCATGCCTGGCGGCATCTGGGCGTTGGGCTTCGTCTCGATGCTGATGGACATCTCCTCAGAGATGATCCATGCATTGTTGCCGCTCTATATGGTCACAGTACTGGGTACCTCAGTTCTGGCGGTGGGTCTCATCGAAGGCATAGCCGAAGCTACGGCCTCGATCACCAAGGTATTCTCCGGGGCACTCAGTGATCGATTGGGCAAGCGCAAACTGCTCGCGGCGCTGGGCTATGGACTGGCAGCATTGTCCAAACCGATCTTTCCTTTGGCGGGCTCGCTGGAGTGGTTGACCGGCGCTCGCTTTATCGACCGCATTGGCAAAGGTATTCGCGGCGCTCCGCGCGATGCGTTGGTGGCTGACATCACGCCGCCCGAGATCCGGGGGGCAGCATTCGGCCTGCGACAAACTCTGGATACCGTTGGTGCATTCCTGGGACCGCTGCTGGCGATCGGATTGATGTGGCTGACCGCGAACCACTTCCAGACTGTGTTCTGGGTGGCCGTCATCCCGGCCTTCCTTGCCGTCGCGGTGCTGCTGGTGTTCGTTCATGAGCCCAAACAAGTGGAAGGGACGCACCGGGTGCGGGTGCCTTTGAGCCGACGGGAATTGGCCCGACTGGGCGCTGGCTACTGGTGGGTGGTGGGTGTCGCGGCGGTGTTCACCCTGGCGCGTTTCAGCGAAGCCTTTCTGATTCTGCGCGGCCAGGCCGTCGGGTTGGCGCCGATGTGGGCGCCAGCGGTGCTTGTCCTGATGGGGGTGGCGTATTCACTGTCAGCCTATCCCGCCGGGGTCTTGTCTGATCGTGTCAGCCGCGTGGCGGTGCTCGGCGTGGGTCTGATATTGCTGATTGCTGCCGACCTGACTCTGGCGTTCGCGCCGGGTATCGATGGCCTGGCCGTCGGTGTCGTTCTATGGGGGCTGCACATGGGGTTTACCCAAGGGATATTCGCCGCCCTGATCGCCGATTGCGCGCCGCCTGAACTGCGCGGGACGGCATTCGGCATGTTCAATCTGTTGACCGGGTTGACCTTGCTGCTGGCCAGCGTCATCGCTGGGGCATTGTGGGACACAGTAGGCTTCCAAGGCACTTTCTTGATGGGCGGGGGCTTTGCTGTTCTGACTTTGCTGGGATTGTGGGTGATCCAGGCGAGGGTTCAGATTCGATAGCAAAGAGCGATACCGCCGGGAAAACAGGCGGCCAATTTGCCCTGAAACGAAACGCCAGAAACGAAAAAGCCCCTGAAACTTTTAACAATTTCAGGGGCTTAGTCTTATTCAATAATGGCGGAGAGATAGGGATTCGAACCCTAGGTACCGGTGAAGGTACAACGGATTTCGAATCCGTCCCATTCGGCCACTCTGGCATCTCTCCAACGGCGCGCATCATAACAACACTTTTGCCGGAAGCGAACCCCCTAAGCGAAATTTTTCCGTGCTATCAGATGCTTGCGTCGATTAAAGCGGTACGCCCAGGCGATTGGCAACTTCTTCGTAAGCTTCGATGACGTCACCGAGGCCCTGACGGAAGCGGTCTTTGTCCATTTTCTTGCCGGTCGCCTTGTCCCACAGACGGCAGCCGTCCGGGCTGAATTCGTCGCCCAGGACGATCGAGCCGTCGGAGAACACGCCGAATTCCAGTTTGAAGTCGACCAGCAGCAGGCCGGCATCGTCGAACAGTTTGCTCAGGACTTCATTGACCTTGAGCGACAGTTCTTTCATGCGAACCAGTTGCTCGGCGGTGCCCCAACCGAAGGCCACGACGTGGGATTCGTTGATGAACGGGTCGCCCTTGGCGTCGTCCTTCAGGAACAGTTCGAAGGTGTAAGGGTTGAGCTTCATGCCTTCTTCGACGCCCAGGCGCTTGACCAGGCTGCCGGCGGCGTAGTTACGCACGACGCACTCGACCGGGATCATGTCGAGCTTCTTCACCAGGCATTCATTGTCGCCCAGCAGTTTGTCGAATTGGGTCGGCACGCCGGCTGCTTCGAGTTTCTGCATGATGAAGGCGTTGAACTTGTTGTTCACCATGCCTTTGCGGTCGAGCTGCTCGATGCGCTTGCCGTCGAACGCCGAAGTGTCGTTGCGAAACAGCAGGATCAAGCGGTCAGCGTCGTCGGTCTTGAAAACCGATTTGGCTTTGCCGCGGTAGAGTTCTTCACGTTTTTCCATGATGGGCTCCGCTTGCTAAGTAGGTGGGCTAGGCGATGTGTCGCCAGTCGAGCCCTGAATCTTGATCGGCCAGTTGCAGCCAGTCCGGGTCGCACCCGAGGGTGTCGACAAAACATTGCCGGGCCAGCTGCGGCAGGTTGTTCTTGCTGCTCAGATGGGCCAGGACCAGGTGTTGCAGGCCTTGCCAGCCCAACTCGGACACCAGGAATGCCGCCTGATGGTTGTTCAAATGCCCCAGTTCACCGCCCACCCGCTGCTTGAGAAAGTAGGGGTAGTGACCGCGAGCCAGCATGTCACGGCAATGATTGGACTCGATCATCAACGCATCGAGGTCCCGATAGCCGTCCAGCACCTTGTTGCAATACGAGCCCAGGTCGGTCAACAGGCCGAAACGCCGTTCACCGTCACTGAAGACGTATTGCGTCGGCTCCTGTGCATCATGGGCCACGGCAATGACGCCGATGCTCAGTGCGCCGATCTGCAGTTGCTCGCCGCCAGCCAGAAGGCCAGCCGGTTCAATTGGTTTGCGCATCCCGCGCAGGGTACCGCGACTGAGGTAGACAGGCAGATTGTAGCGCCGAGACAGCAAACCCACGCCATGCACGTGGTCGGCATGTTCGTGGGTCACGAGTATCGCGCTCAGCTGCGCAGGGTTCACACCCAGGCGCAGCAGGCGTTTTTCGGTTTCCCGCAGGGAGAAACCACAATCCACCAGCACATACGTGTCAGCGCTGGCTATCAGCGTGCCGTTCCCTTGGCTACCGCTGCCGAGAACGGCAAAACGCATGTGATCAGCCCAGGTTGTCCTGAATCACGCTCAACACTTTGCGCGCCACGTCTGCTGGCGCCACGGTGTTGATGTTTTTCTCGACGGTGACCTGGACGTTGTCGCCAACCTTGCTCAGGCGAACCTGATAACGCTCGGCACGGGCTTCAACTTCTTCCTTGCTCGGCGCGCTGCCGAACAGGCCGCTGAAGAAACCAGGTTTCTCGTCTTTCTTCTCGGCTTTTTCAGACAGGTTGATGTAGTACAGACCCAGGCTGCGGTTGATGTCTTCAACGCGCCATTCTCCCTGTTCCAGCGCACGACCGACGCTCGACCAGGCACGATCCAGATCGGTGCCGACGTTCAGGACAGGGTTACCGCTGCCGTCTTCGCTCAGGCTGACACGACCTGGCGTATCGGAGTCACGCGAAGCCAGCATGGAGACCGAACCGCCCTTCTCCGAAGTGCGGCTCATGCTCGCGAGCATGTCGTCGACCAGTGCCGCGTCCAGGCCAGTGTTGACCGAACGGTTGGTGAAGGCCACGTCGGAGGTGCTACCGGCAGGACGCTCGGCGCTGACCACGTAGATTTCACTGGTGTTGCGCTGCACGCCTGGCTCGATGCGGACCCGCACGCGGGTTTCGCTGTCGGCGCCGACACCGGCTGCGCTCAGGCGCTTGGCCATCGCGGCGGACAGTTCGTCGGAATGCTGCCAGGTGGTCGTGAATTCGCCGGTTTGCGGAC
The DNA here is from genome assembly GCF_050434865.1 of Pseudomonas silensiensis. NCBI lineage: Bacteria > Pseudomonadati > Pseudomonadota > Gammaproteobacteria > Pseudomonadales > Pseudomonadaceae > Pseudomonas > Pseudomonas silensiensis. Next base: position 97,371 of record NZ_JBNDJH010000011.1, on the reverse strand, counting down.
GCTGTTCGTCCAGACGGAAACCGTTGTCCTGGAAGAACTGCACGGCCACTGGCCAGGCTTCGGCCGGCGGGTTCTGAGCGACGATCCAGCGCGAATCACCGGTCTTTTGCAGGGAGTAGGCGCTGGCGTCAGCCGATGCCGACAACGGCTGCGGACGAGGAACGATGTACTCGCCCTTGACGGAGTCATCGGCCACGTTGCGTGGGATCGGCAACAGCGGATCCAGACGTTTGGCGGTGCTGACATCCGGCGGCAGTTGCATGGGTGCAGTCTGTTGCGCTTCCAGGTAATCGCTACCGCGGTCACGGAAATAACCTTCCGGGCCCCAGACCCATCCGCAGCCACTGGTGCTGGAGATGATCAAGGCAAGTGCGGAAAGTCCGGCCAATCGCTTCATGCGTAGTACTTCCTCAATTAAACCAGGACGCCGGACTGGCGCATGGCCTGCCGCAGCGGTTCGTGACAGGCAGCACTGAGCCAGGTGAGCGGCAGACGGATACCGTCCGGCATCAAGCCCATTTCATGCAGTGCCCATTTCACGGGGATAGGGTTGGATTCGATAAACAGGGTTTTATTGAGCGGCATCAGCTTTTCGTGAATCGCGCGAGCCGTGACAGCGTCGCCTTTCAGCGCAGCGTTGCACAGGTCGGCCATGTCGCGCGGTGCGACATTGGCGGTCACCGAGATGTTGCCTTTGCCACCGAGCAGGATCAGCTCGACTGCGGTGGCGTCGTCACCCGACAGCACCACGAAGTCTTTGCTCACGCCGTCGATGATGGCTTTGGCACGGCTCAGGTCGCCGGTGGCTTCCTTGATGCCGATGATGTTTTTCACGGTCGACAGGCGGATCACGGTTTCGGTCAGCATGTCGCAGGCCGTACGGCCCGGCACGTTGTACAGGATCTGCGGGATGTCGACGGCTTCGGCGATGGCCTTGAAGTGCTGGTACAAGCCTTCCTGGGTCGGCTTGTTGTAATACGGAGTGACCAGCAGGCAGGCATCGGCGCCAGCGGTCTTCGCATTGGTGGTCAGCTCGATGGCTTCGCGAGTCGAGTTGGCGCCGGTACCGGCGATCACCGGAATGCGCCCTGCAACCTGCTTGACCACGTAACGAATCACTTCGATGTGCTCGTTCACGTCAAGGGTGGCCGATTCACCTGTAGTGCCGACGGCCACGATCGCGTGGGTGCCGTTCTGCAGGTGAAAGTCCACCAGTTTGCTCAGGCTGTCCCAGTCGAGACGACCTTGTGCATCCATGGGTGTGACCAGTGCCACCATACTGCCCGCAATCATGCAACCGCTCCTGCCGGAAAAAGAGAGCCGTAATGGTACTGGCGCCAAGATGCTTGTACAAGCGAAGTACTGCGCTGCTGCCATTCCCCTTGGCGCTGCTTTTCGCTACCCTTCAGACTTTGATCGGTACTGATAAGCTCGTACGCCGGGTTCCAGCCTCCATTTTCGGCATCACAAGCCCCGATCCAGCGTTGCCACCCCTCGCTCCTGCCACTCTGGAGCACGTTGCAACCTTCGGCCCGGGTTTTCTGAATTCGCATCCGCAGGCTCGCCCCCGGTAAAAAAAGCCCGTAGAAGTATCGACCGCTCATCGCTTTAGGAATGCTGCATGTCCACCCCCACAGTTCGCGAACAATTCCTTGTCATCAGTGCCCTCGGCGCCAACCCCATGGAGCTGACTAACGTCCTGTGCCGCGCCAGCCATGAAAACCGCTGCGCCGTGGTCACCTCTCGCCTGACGCGTCATGGCGAGTGCAGTGCGTTGATCCTCGAGATCTCCGGCAGCTGGGACGCCCTGGCGCGCCTCGAAGGCAGCCTGCCGAGCCTCGCCAAGAAGCACGCCTTTACGGTCAATGTGGTGCGTAGTGCGGCGCTGGAGAATCGTCCTCAAGCCCTGCCGTACGTCGCGTATGTCAGCTCGGCTTACCGCTCGGACATCATCAACGAGCTGTGCCAGTTCTTCATGGACCACAACGTCGAGCTCGAGAACCTGACCTGCGACACCTATCAGGCTCCGCAAACCGGCGGCACCATGCTCAATGCCACGTTTACCGTGACCTTGCCGGCCGGTGTGCAGATCAGCTGGCTGCGCGATCAGTTCCTGGATTTCGCCGACGCGCTGAACCTGGATGCCCTGATCGAACCGTGGCGCCCACAAAACCCAATGTAAGGAAGCTTTCATGGCCGTTGCCATCGACCAACCGGTTGCCGACTTCGAAGCGCCCGCCACCAGCGGGCAGACCGTCAGCCTCGCGAGCCTCAAAGGCAAGCAAGTGGTGATTTACTTCTATCCGAAGGACAGCACACCGGGCTGCACCACCCAGGGTCAGGGCTTTCGTGATCTGCTTGATGCTTTTAAAGCCGCCAATACCGAAGTCTTCGGCGTGTCCCGCGACAGCCTTAAATCACACGAAAACTTCAAGGCCAAGCAGGCGTTCACCTTCGAGCTGATCAGCGACAAGGAAGAAGCGCTCTGCCAGCAGTTCGACGTGATCAAGCTGAAAAAGCTCTATGGCAAAGAATATATGGGCGTTGATCGCAGCACGTTCCTGATCGACAAGAACGGTGTGCTGCGTCAGGAATGGCGCGGTGTGAAAGTGCCGGGCCATGTGGATGCTGTTCTGGCTGCGGCTCAGGCGTTAAACAAAGCCTGAATATCTGGCGTCTGTGGGAGCCCGCTCCCACAGGCTCCTTACAACAGCGGCGCCACTATCGGCTCTTTACGCGGCCACGCGTCCAGTACGGCCTTGAACAGGGTCGCTAGCGGAATCGCAAAGAACACGCCCCAAAACCCCCACAGCCCGCCAAACAACAACACCGCGCAGATGATCGCCACCGGATGCAGATTGACCGCTTCCGAGAACAGCAGCGGCACCAGCACGTTGCCGTCCAGCGTCTGAATGATCCCGTAGACCGCCATCAAATAGATGAACTGATCGCTCCAGCCCCACTGGAACAGCGCAATCAGCATGACCGGCACGGTCACCACCACAGCGCCGACGTAAGGCACCACCACCGACACGCCCACCAGCAATGCCAGCAGTGCCGCGTAGTTGAGGCCTAGCACAACGAAACCGATGTAGGTCACGCCACCGCAAATGAAAATCTCGATGACCTTGCCGCGAATGTAATTGGCGATCTGCCGGTTCATCTCATGAGCGACGCGGGTGATCAGCGCCCGCTCACGGGGCAAGTAACCACGCACCCACTGACCGATCATCTCCCGGTCCTTGAGAAAGAAAAACACCAGGATCGGCACCAGCACCAGGTAGATCATGATGTTCACCAGCAACGGCAGACTCGACAGCGAGAACGTCAGCGCCCACTGACCGAACTTGCCGATCTCGCCTCGCGCCACTTCGATGGCCTGCAGCACCTGCTCGTCGGATACCAGATGCGGGTAGCGCTCTGGCAGCAGCAATAACAGCGACTGCCACTTGGCGAGCATGCCGGGTAACTCGTTGAACAGCGTGATCAACTGATGCCAGAGCAACGGCACCACAACCACGATGAACACCAGCAATAGCCCCATGAACAATGCAAAGACCAACCCCACCGCCACCCCGCCCGGCATGCGCAGGCGCTCGAGAGTGACGACCAACCCCTGCATCAGATACGCCAGCACCATCCCGGCCAGCACTGGCGCAAGCATGCCGCCCAGCGTTAACACGGCGGTAAACGCCAGAAACAGCAGGACCGCCAGCACAACGGCCTCTTCATCAGAGAAGTAGCGCTGAATCCAGTCGCGTAACACTTTGAACATCAATAATCCTTAGAAACGAACGCAGCAGAATTCAGGCTTTTTTCAACCAGTAGCGGTAAACACCCGCTTCATCTTCTTCACGAAGCAGCGTATGACCGGCCAATCGGGCAAAGGTGCGGAAGTCGCGCTGTGAGCCCGCATCGGTGGCGATTACCTTCAGCACTGCGCCGCTGGCCAGTCGATTGAGTTCCATCTTGGCCTTGAGCAACGGCAAGGGGCAGTTCAGGCCACTGGCGTCGAGCTCGGCGTCATGGGCTACAGCGTCGGTCATTGCATCACTCCGGGGTCAGGGGGTCGAGCGGCTAGAATATCTGGTCCGAAGCGTAGTGTCCGGCTACAGTAAGGTCTTTGTCGACTAAGGCTTTGTGCATGACTTTTTTGCGCCCTACCCTGCTGACGCTCGCTTGCCTGCTCGCCTCACCGGGCTTCGCCGACGACTTGCCGTCACTCGGCGACGCCAGTTCTGCCATCGTCTCGCCGCAACAGGAACACCAGTTGGGCCGTGCCTGGCTGGCTCTGTTGCGCAGCCAGGTTTCGCAGCTCAACGATCCGCAGCTCAAGGACTACGTCGAATCCAGCGTCTACAGGCTGGTCGAGACCAGCCAGGTCAATGACCGGCGCCTGGAATTCATCCTGATCAACAGCCCGCAACTCAACGCCTTCGCAGCACCGGGCGGCATTGTCGGGGTTAACGGCGGCTTGTTCCTCAACGCCCAGACCGAAGGCGAATACGCCTCGGTACTCGCCCACGAATTGGCTCACTTGTCGCAGCGCCACTTCGCCCGTGGCGTCGAAGCCCAACAGCGTATGCAGGTGCCAATGATGGCCGCGCTGCTGGCCGGGATCGTGATTGCCGCAGCCGGCGCCGGCGATGCCGGGATTGCAGCCATTGCGGGCACGCAGGCGGCGGCCGCTCAGGAACAGCGGCGTTTCTCTCGCCAGAACGAACAGGAAGCTGACCGCATCGGCATCCTCAATCTGGAAAAGGCCGGTTACGACCCGCGCTCGATGCCGACCATGTTCGAGCGATTGGCGCGCCAATACCGCTTTGACGCCAAGCCACCGGAATTTCTGCTGACTCACCCGGTGACCGAGTCGCGGATCGCTGATACGCGTAACCGCGCCGAACAGGCAAAACCCGGCGGCATCGAAGACACGATGCGTTATCAGCTGATTCGTGCACGGGTCCAGTTGATCTATGAAGAAACCCCAGGCCTGGGCGCCAAACGCTTTCGCGCCCAGCTTGATGAAAACCCGAAAAATGATGTCGCTCGCTATGGCCTGGCCATCGCCCAGATCAAGGGCGGCCAGCTGAATGAAGCACGGGAAAACCTCAAGCTGCTGCTGGCCAAGTCGCCGAACGAGATCATCTACAACCTGGCGCAGGTCGATCTGGACATCACCAACAATCGTCTGCCGGACGCCCAGTCCCGGGTTGACCGGATGTTGACGCAGTATCCCGGCAACTACCCGCTGAATTCGGTGCGAGTCGATCTGCTGCTCAAGCAGAACCGTGCGCCCGACGCGGAAAAAGCACTGGAGAGTCTGCTCAAGAGCCGTCCGGACGATCCGGACGTCTGGTACATGGTGGCCGAGACTCGCGGCCTGTCAGGCAACATCATCGGCCTGCATCAGGCCCGCGCCGAGTATTTCGCCCTGGTCGGGGATTACCGTCAGGCCATTCAGCAACTGGACTTCGCCAAGCGCAAGGCAGGTACCAATTTCCCGCTGTCGTCGCGGATCGACGCACGACAACGTGAGCTGATGGAGGAAGAGCGCATGATCAAGGACATGATGGGCTGACGCTTGTCAGAAAAAAATTTCAGACACAAAAAAACCGCCTCTTTCGAGGCGGTTTTTTATTCAGCCAACAACCGGATTATTCAGCCAGTTTGAAGGTGATGAAGCTGGCGCGTCCTTGACGCAGAACCCGCATCGACACCGAGCGGTTCTTCGGCAGCGCCTTGGCGATATCCGTGAACTCCTTGGTGGAACCGATTGCCTGATTGTTCAGGTGAGTGATCACGTCGCCTGGCTGCAGGCCAATCAGAGAAGCAGGACCGTCCTGGACTTCCTTGATGACGACACCGCCTTTGAGGTCGTAGGTTTTCTTCTGTTCATCAGTCAGCTCGACCACGGAAACACCCAAGCGATTGCTGCTGCGCTCGGTGCTGGATTTCGGCAGCGCATCCAGCTCTTTGCCTTCTTCCGGGATAGCGCCGACAGTCAACTCGACATTCTTGCGCTTACCTTCACGAATCACTTCCAGATCAGCTTTCGAGCCGGCCTTCAGCGCGCCCACCAGGTGTGGCAAATCGGCAGACATGACGATCGGTTGGCCGTTCATGCTCAGGATCACGTCCCCTACTTGCAGGCCACCCTTGGCAGCCGGGCCGTCATCCTGGATCTGAGCCACCAGTGCACCGGCTGGCTTATCCAGACCGAACGACTCGGCCAGGTCCTTGTTCACTTCCTGAATCACCACACCCAACCAGCCACGGCTGACTTTGCCGCCGCTTTTGAGCTGATTGGAAACGTCCATGGCGACGTCGATCGGGATCGCGAACGACACGCCCATGAAGCCGCCGGAACGGGTGTAGATCTGCGAGTTGATGCCCACTACTTCACCGGCCAGGTTGAACAGCGGACCACCGGAGTTACCCGGGTTGATCGGCACGTCGGTCTGGATGAACGGCACATAGTTTTCGTTCGGCAGGCTGCGACCGATAGCGCTGACGATACCTTGGGTCACGGTATGGTCGAAACCGAATGGAGAGCCAATCGCCACGACCCACTGGCCGGCTTTCAGATCCTGGGATTTGCCTAGTTTCAGGACCGGCAGATCCTTGCCTTCGATTTTCAACAGCGCCACGTCGGAACGTGGATCGGTGCCGATCAGCTTGGCCTTCAATTCGCTGCGGTCGGCGAGACGAACGAGAATTTCGTCGGCATCGGCGATTACATGGTTGTTGGTGAGGATGTAGCCATCAGGCGAGATGATGAAGCCCGACCCCAGGGACTGGGCTTCGCGCTGACGATCACCGCGTGGCGTACGAGGCTGTGGCGGCATGCCGCGCTCAAAAAACTCGCGCAGCATTGGCGGCAAGTCATCAAGGTTAGGCATCTCCTGGCTCGACACTTTGCGGTCCGGCAGTTTCTGCGTGGTACTGATGTTCACCACCGCGGGCGAGGCCTGTTCGACCAACTGTGTGAAGTCAGGCAACTCGGCCGCCTGAACAGCGACCGCCTGACCAAGCACCAGCACGGTGGCAAAAATTGAGAGATAAGACTTCAAGCGTGGTATCGACATACGGCTCCCGTTACGACGAGCATGGTTAAGCGATATGGAGCAAGGAACACCGGGAACGATACGCCGGTATTTTTGTTCCGGGAACAACAAACAAGGCCAGAGCCGAGAGGCTCTGACCTATAGAAAAATTCGGGAATATTTGCAAGTTGAAATGCTCACCAAACATTTCGATTTCAGCTCACTACTTGGTTGCAGTGGCGTCGCTGCGCATGGATAGCGCAATCCGTTCAGCGGTGCCAATCGGAATCTCACCGACCACGGTCACCATCATTTCGCCTTGCGGGGTAGTCAAGCGTCGGGAGACTGCGGCGGTCGGCCCCAACTGGGTGCGAGTGTCAGTAATGGTTGCGCCATTCAACGGCTCAAGGAAAACCGAGAAACGGGCCAGACCGTCGTCATACATCAGACTGTTGACTTGGGTTTTGGTCTCTGGATCCTTGCGGGAGGTACTGCTGGTCAGCTCGAAACCAGGTGGCAACCAGTCCGAACGCCATACTTGCGCAGCCTTGATTGCAGAAGCCTTGTCACTGTCGAGGGCAACCGTTTTGCAATCGGCGCCAGGCTGCAAGTCACTGTCGGACGGAACATCGGCGGTATCCAGTTGTGTGAACTGGAATCGCTCCAGCAACTGCCCTCGTTCATTCAGAAGCAATGATTTGAGAGGCAGGCCGGTTTCTTTATCCAGATGCAATTCAAAACCGTAGCGATGTTGATCGCGAGGTGTCAGTGAAACGATCACTGCCGCACGCCCGGCCACACGCGACTTGCCAATGACGGCAAGGTCGTACCAATTCTTTAACTTTTGTGGATCGAGTGCCCGAGCAGAGGAGCTGGGGGAATCTCCAAGCCCTGCGATCAGAATGCCGCTGACGCATTGAGTACGCCCATCAATGCGCACGACTTCCTGTGCCGAGCCGTCGAGCTGGAGTAACCGCTCGCGGACCTTGCCATCCTGGACACGGTGCCAGATGTTGTGGGTAGAAAAACTACCGTTACGCTCGTAGACGAATGTACCGTGATAACTCTGCTGTTGCTCGGCTTGGCCCAGACGGGTCAACCAGTCCTGGGCTTCATCAGCATGGGCTGGAACAACAAACCAGCCACCGAGCAGAAGCGTAAGTAGAGGGATGGCGCGCATGATCCTCCTTAACGGTTTTCCAGACTGGCTGCACGAGCGTAAGGCAGAGCGCTCTCAGTACCTTTCAGTGCAGCCTGTTGAGCATGTTGGCGCAAGTAGCCTGGCAAACGCTGATCGTGCCAGCCTGGCTGACCTTGCAATACGCCGTTGGCCATAGGGCCAGTGGCTTCCGAACTCTCATTGTAGCCTGCTAATACAGCTGGACCCTTGACCTGAGGAACGGCCAGACCAGGTTGACTGGATTGCTGAGCCAATTCGACCCCAGCGATCTCGTCCTGGTTATACAGACGAACACCTGCCAGTACGGCGAGGGTTACCGAAGCAGCGACCGCCAAACGACCCAGGCTACGCCATGGACCACGGGAAGCTTTTGCTGGTACAGCTTCGTCAGCCAGCGCAGCAGAGACTGCCGCAGCGATATCCAGACGTGGAAGCAGCAAATCCTTGTGCATAACTGCCCGAGCGATTTGATAACGAGCCCAGGTATCACGGGTTTCGACATCGTCAAAGGCATTCAATACCCGACGCAATTCCAATTCGTCCGCTTCGTTATCCATCACTGCGGACAGCGATTCCTGCAGGGCTTCACGACTCATGGCGTTCCTCTCTTGGCTATCGCCGCTGTCTCAGTTTTCCTGCAACAACGGCTGCAGGGCTTTATCGATGGCCTCCCGAGCGCGGAAAATCCGGGAGCGCACGGTACCCACCGGACATTGCATGACCGCTGCAATGTCCTCGTAACTCAGACCATCGAATTCACGTAAAGTTAAAGCCGTACGCAAATCTTCTGGAAGTTGCTGGATGGTTCGATGGACGGTGCCTTCGATCTCATCCCGCAGCAATGCACGCTCTGGCGACTCGAGATCCTTGAGGCCATGATCGCCATCGTAGAACTCTGCATCCTCGGAACTGACATCGCTATCCGGCGGCCGACGGCCGCGTGAAACCAGATAGTTCTTCGCCGTGTTGATGGCGATGCGGTAAAGCCACGTATAAAACGCGCTGTCCCCGCGAAAATTGCCAAGTGCGCGGTAGGCCTTGATAAAGGCTTCCTGTGCCACATCCTGGGCTTCATGGGTGTCGTGCACGAAACGCACGATCAACCCGAGAATTTTGTGCTGATATTTCAGCACTAGCAGATCGAAAGCTCGCTTGTCGCCGCGTTGAACGCGCTCGACGAGCTGCTGATCCTCTTCCTGGGTTAGCATGAACACTCCTCGATAAGCTTGGAGGAGACTTGCATAACTAAACGACCAGGCTTGCAAACATAGACTCGGGCTTTTCGCAAAAGTTCTCCCCCTCCAAGCAAGTTTCCTGCGGGCTCTGATTTGGCACGCACGAAAAGCGCAGCTCGGCATGACCCGGCTGCGCGAATAATCTTGTCATCGGATTCACCGGGAAGGACCAAACCGCAAGTCCACCCCGAAGCCGACACTGTCCTTCTTTTCAGGCACCGTCTATTGATCTTGGGCCTTTGGCAAAAGTTCCAATTATTTATAGCCGCGCGAAAGCGACATTGTGCAACCGCGAATAGAAAAAGAGTGTTAAATCGTTGATACAGTCGTCTTGTCACCGAACCAGCCGAAAAACCATCCGACGAAGCGTCAGATATTTTCCGTCACAGTAGTTTCACAATGCCATGTGTGCTCGCTATTGTGCCGCTCCCCCCCTCTATATACTAGTGGGCTGTGTGGCTGTCTTGACTCGCCGATCCAGCTGTCTTGCGCCAACCCCGACCCGGGTCGCTTTGAGCGGAATCCTGAAATGAGCCAACAGTTTCAACACGATGTTCTGGTAATTGGCAGCGGTGCTGCCGGCTTGAGCCTTGCGCTGACCTTGCCCGGTCATTTGCGCATCGCCGTACTGAGCAAAGGCGACCTCGCCAATGGCTCGACTTTCTGGGCCCAGGGTGGCGTCGCTGCCGTCCTGGATGACACCGACACCGTTGAATCACATGTCGATGACACCCTCAATGCTGGCGGGGGCCTGTGCCACGAAGACGCTGTGCGCTTTACCGTCGAGCACAGTAAAGAGGCGATTCAATGGCTGATTGACCAAGGCGTGCCCTTCACGCGCGATGAACAGTCCGGCACCGAAGATGGCGGATTCGAGTTCCACCTGACCCGCGAAGGCGGTCACAGCCATCGGCGCATCATCCATGCCGCCGATGCCACCGGCGCAGCGATTTTCAGAACCTTGCTCGACAAGGCCAGGCAACGACCGAACATCGAACTGCTGGAGCAGCGGGTCGCGGTCGACCTGATCACCGAAAAGCGCCTGGGCCTTGAAGGTGATCGCTGCCTCGGCGCCTACGTCCTCAATCGCGGGACCGGTGAAGTCGACACCTACGGCGCTCGCTTTGTGATCCTCGCATCGGGTGGCGCAGCAAAGGTCTATCTCTATACCAGCAACCCCGACGGCGCCTGCGGTGATGGCATTGCCATGGCCTGGCGTTCGGGCTGCCGGGTGGCGAATCTGGAATTCAACCAGTTCCACCCCACTTGCCTGTATCACCCGCAAGCCAAGAGTTTCCTGATCACCGAAGCCCTGCGCGGCGAAGGCGCACACCTGAAGCTGCCCAACGGCGAACGCTTCATGCAACGCTTCGACCCTCGTGCCGAACTGGCCCCACGCGACATCGTCGCCCGGGCCATCGACCATGAAATGAAGCGCCTGGGCGTCGATTGTGTCTATCTGGACATCAGCCACAAGCCGGAAGCGTTCATCAAGACTCACTTTCCGACGGTGTACGAACGCTGCCTCGAATTCTCCATCGACATCACCAAACAACCGATTCCGGTGGTTCCGGCGGCGCACTACACGTGCGGCGGCGTGATGGTCGATCAGCAGGGCCGCACCGATGTGCCGGGGCTATATGCCATTGGCGAAACCAGCTTCACCGGCCTGCACGGCGCCAACCGCATGGCCAGCAACTCGTTACTGGAGTGTTTCGTTTACGCGCGCTCGGCGGCGGCGGACATTCTTGAGCAGCTGCCACAGGTTTCGGTTCCGATCGCCCTGCCCGTCTGGGATGCGAGCCAGGTCACCGACTCCGATGAGGACGTGATCATTGCGCACAACTGGGACGAACTGCGCCGATTCATGTGGGACTACGTCGGCATCGTGCGCACCAACAAGCGCTTGCAACGGGCACAGCACCGTGTGCGGTTGTTGTTGGACGAAATCGACGAGTTCTATAGCAACTACAAGGTCAGTCGCGATTTGATCGAATTGCGTAACCTGGCCCAAGTGGCCGAGCTGATGATCCAGTCAGCCATGGAACGCAAGGAGAGTCGCGGTCTGCATTACACCCTCGACTATCCGAACATGCTGCCGGTTGCCCTGGACACTATTCTGGTGCCGCCCACCTACGTCGACTGAACGTGAGCCGAACCCGCAGGCGCCGGTGCAGATCCGCCGCCTGCGAGTCGCGGGGAACGCAGATTGATCTGACCCGCCGCTCGTCTCGCAGACGAAAACGCAGCACAACGAGCAAAGGTAACGCCAGGCTGTCCGGTCGTAGCTGCACCGATTGCCAACCCTCCTCCTGATTCCACAATTGCCAGCCATCGGCATTGCGACGCAAGCCGCGAAATGCCCTTGGGTGTGTCAGCAGAATCTGTCGCGGTAACGCCCAAGCGCCGTGAGTCAGACAGCAAAAAGCGCCGAGCAGACTGGCCCAGGCCGGTATAGAGAGAAGGCACAGCGAACCCAGCGCGAACAGCTGGGCCAGAAGATACGCCGCCAGCAATTGCCGTGAGGCATGCCAGCGGCATTCGAACGCATTACTTGGGCTGGACACGATCCAGGATCATGCGAACCATGCGCTGAAGCTCCGGATCTTCCGATTCGGCGCGTTCCATGAACCAGCCGAACATGTCCTGATCTTCACATTCGAGCAGCCGACGGTAGCAATCCCGGTCGACATCATTGAGGTGCGGATAGACCTCTTTCACGAACGGCACCAGCAACACGTCAAGCTCAAGCATGCCGCGGCGGCTGTGCCAGTAGAGGCGATTCAGTTCAACATCTTCGACCATGGAGCGCTCCTCAAATAGGCGGCAAGTATACAGCCCCAGGCACAGTCGAACACTCGGCTTTGGTCGGCCACCAACGATCCTTTGTGAACTACCCATTTCAAGAGCGCCCCCTTATGATGTCCCCCAGACTCTTTACCCTGCGATGACCCATGGCCGACTCTGCTTTTTTCTGCACCCTGTCTCACGAAGGCGTTCTCGCAGTACGCGGCGCGGATGCCGGCAAATTCCTGCAAGGCCAATTGACCTGCAACCTCAATTACCTGAGTGACACCCAGGCCAGCCTCGGCGCCCGCTGCACGCAGAAGGGCCGGATGCAGTCGAGTTTCCGCATCCTGCTGGAAGGCGACGGCGTTCTGATGGCCATGGCCACCGAATTGCTGGAACCGCAACTGGCGGACCTGAAAAAGTACGCGGTGTTTTCCAAATCCAAACTGACCGATGAAAGCGCTGCCTGGGTCCGCTTCGGCGTCGACCATGGCGATGCGGCACTGATCAGCCTCGGTCTTGAGCTTCCGGCCGACACCGACAGCGTCGCGCGCAATGACGGCTTGATCGCCATTCGCGTCTCGCCGGACCGCGCCGAGCTCTGGGTCGCCGCTGACCAGGCCAACCTGATCAAGGGCAAGCTGTCCGCCCTATTGGCCGAAGGCGATCTGAATCAATGGTTGTTAGGCCAGATCCGCGCTGGGATCGGTCAAGTCATGCCGAGCACTCGCGAGCTGTTCATCCCGCAGATGCTCAATCTGCAAGCCGTGGGTGGCGTGAGCTTCAAGAAAGGTTGCTACACCGGCCAGGAAATCGTTGCACGCATGCAGTACCTGGGCAAACTCAAGCGCCGCTTGTATCGCCTGACACTGGATGCCAGCGAATTGCCTGAACCCGGCACACCGCTGTTCTCCCCTACCCACGGAAGCTCTATCGGCGAAGTGGTACTGGCCGCCAAGGCAGGGCAAAACATTGAACTCCTGGCCGTGCTGCAAGCCGAAGCAGCAGAAGGGGGTGATATCCATCTGGGCGCGCTCGAAGGGCCAGCCCTGCACCTGCTCGACCTGCCTTACGAACTGGATCGCGATCGCGAAATCCAGCGTTAACAGCAGCATTTGTCGCAATACCTAGAGAAACGAAATGAGTGAGCTGGCGGAAAAGGTCCAACAGGATTTGGTTGAGGCCATCGATAACGATGACCTGGTTCTGCCAACGTTACCGGAAGTGGCCCTGCAGATTCGCAAGGCCGCTGAAGACCCGGAAATCAGTGTCAGCACCCTGAGCAAAGTGATCGGCCGCGATACCGCGCTGTCGGCGCGCCTGATCAAAGTGGTCAATAGCCCGCTGCTGCGCGCGACCCAGGAAGTCACTGACCTGCACACGGCAATCACTCGATTGGGCGTCAATTACAGCAGCAACCTGGCCATCGGCCTGGTCATGGAACAGATTTTCCATGCCCGCTCTGAGGTGGTGGAACACAAAATGCGCGATGTCTGGCGCAAAAGCCTGGAAATCGCCGGGATCAGCTATGCATTGTGCCGCCGGTACACGCAACTCAAGCCCGATCAGGCAGCCCTTGGCGGTTTGGTGCATCAGATCGGTGTGTTGCCGATCCTGACCTACGCCGAAGATCACTATGAACTGCTGGCTGACCCGGTCAGCCTCAACCATGTGATCGATCACATTCATCCACTGCTCGGCGACAAACTGCTCAGGGTCTGGGATTTTCCGGAAATGCTGGTACAGGTGCCGGGGCTTTATCTGGACTTCAATCGACAGTCCGAGCGGGTCGATTATGTCGATCTGGTGCAAGTGGCCAACCTGTATTGCCACAAGGACACCGACCATCCCCTCGCGCGCATCGACGTATTTAGCGTGCCGGCGTTCAAAAAGCTGGGGATTGATCCGGAGAACGAGGCGATGTGCCGCGATCTGGAAGAGTCGCGGTCGATGTTTTACTGATTTCTGTGGCGAGGGAGCTTGCTCCCTCGCCACAGGGTTGTGTTCACTCCCCGGCGATAAAACTCACCCGCACCTTCAACCCCGCCTGCTCGCCATCGTGCAGGCTGATTTGAGCCAGGTGTGCGCGGCAGATCTCGCCAACAATCGCCAGCCCCAACCCCGAACCGGCCACCTGCTGGTTGCGCCGGTAAAAGCGTTCGAACACCCGATCGCGCTCTTCAAGAGGAATGCCGGGGCCGTCGTCCTCGACCTCCAGCACGGCCGGTGCCGTGACCCGAAGAATCACGTTGCCACCCGACGGCGTGTGCGCCAGCGCGTTGTCCACCAGATTGCTCAACAGTTCGTTCAACAGCGTTGGCTCACCGCGCAACCACACCGGTTCGTCCGCTTCCAGCGCCAGCGCCACACCGCGTGCATGGGCCAGCGGCGCCATGGCCATGCCGAGTTCGCGAGCCAGCTGACTCAGGTCAAGCAACTGCGCGCCGCCCTCGGCGATGGCCCGGGCACCATTTTCGACCCGTGCCAGCGAGAGCAATTGATTGGCAAGGTGGGTCAAACGATCCGTGCCTTGGGCGGCGGATTCCAATGTACTGCGCCAGGTTTCAGGTTCGGTCGAGCGCAAACCCAGTTCCAGTCGTGCCTTGAGCGCCGCCAGGGGAGTACGCAGCTCATGGGCCGCATCGGCGATGAACTGCGCCTGACGCTCGAACTGCCCGCGCAGGCGCTCGGTGAAGTGATTGAGCGCGCGCACCAGCGGCCACAATTCATGCTGCACTTCCACCAACGGCAATGGCCGCAGATCGTCCGACTGACGCTCTTCCACCGCCGTGCGCAAGCGTTCCAGCGGACGCAACGCGGCGCTGACCGCAAACCACACCAGCAACAACGCCCCCACCGCCAGCATGCCCAGACGCAGCAACGTGTCCGCTGCCAGGCTGCGGGCCATGCTGACCCGCGCTTCATCGGTTTCCGCGACGCGGATTTCCGCCATGCCGTTCATGTTTGGCTCGCTCACGGGTTTGAGCAGGCTCACCACACGTACGTTCTGCCCTTGGTACTTGGCGTTATAGAAACGCGCCAGTGCCGGATAGTCATCCGTTCGCGGGGTTCCCGGCGGCGGTGGCGGCAGGTTTTCGTAGCCCGAGATCAGTTTCTGATTGATGTCGTTGACCAGGTAAAAAATCCGTCCTGCGCTGTCGTAGGCGAAGGTGTCGAGGGCCACGTACGGCACGTCAGCACTCAGTGAGCCGTCGCGCTGGGAGACGCCCGCCGCGATGGTCCGCGCAGAGGCCAGCAAGGTCCGGTCATAGGCGGTGTCGGCAGCTTCGCGACCGTTCCAGTAAGCGCTCAAACCACTGGCCAACATCAACACCACCAGCAACAACGCCAGATTCCACAGCAACCGCCAGCGCAGGCTGCTGGGCTTATGCATCGCGGCTTTCCAGCAAGTAGCCGAGACCGCGGAAGGTCACGATGACCACCGGTTGGCCGTCCAGCTTTTTGCGCAGGCGATGGACATAGATCTCGATGGCGTCGGGGCTGGCCTCTTCGTCCAGTCCGAAGACTTGCGAGGCCAGTTGTTCCTTGCTCATCACCCGACCGGGCCGGGCGATCAGCGCTTCAAGAACAGCTTGTTCGCGGGAGGTCAGGGTCAGCAATTCTTCGCCGAGGGTGAAACGCCGAGTGTCCAGGTCATAGGCCAGCACGCCGCAGCGCTGCAGTCGTTCACCGCCGAGCACACTGCGACGCAGCAAGGCTTTGACCCGGGCTTCGAGTTCGGTCAGTTCGAATGGTTTGGCCAGGTAATCGTCAGCGCCGAGGTTCAGGCCGTGGACCCGATCCTTGACGTCGCTGCGAGCGGTCAACATCAACACTGGCAGGTTCTTGCCCCGCGCCCGCAGGCGCGCCAGCACTTCGAAGCCATCCATACGCGGCAGGCCGACGTCGAGGATCGCCATGGCGTATTCCTCGCTGCTCAACGCCAGGTCCGCCGCCACACCGTCGTGCAGCACATCCACGGTCAGCCCGGTGCTCTTGAGCGCCTGGGCGACACTTTCGGCGAGCTGCAGATGGTCTTCGACGAGCAGAACACGCATGGATCTTTACCTCATTCAGGGATGGTCGGCGCCATTCTTTGGCGCGGAGTTTACAGCCGCAACCGCCGCTGTGAAGCCCGAAAACCGTGAAAGTCTTCTGAAAGGTTAGCGAAAGGTTGGCCGGTTAGAGTCCAGCCACGGACAGTTTCGACTGCCGTTCGCTACCGCCCATAGCGATACGAAAAACGCCTCGAAGCGTTTTCGCCAATAAGAACAATAAACGGAGTACTTCAATATGCTGTCCATGCAGCTCCAGGCATGCCCGCCTGCTCGCTTTTCCCGTCTCAGCCACACCGCCCTTGCCAGTGCCGCCGCCCTCGCCGGCTTTTCTCCGTTGAGCCAGGCTGCCTTCTTCGAAGACAGTACGGCAACGCTCGAAACCCGCAACATGTATTTCAACCGCGACTTTCGCGACGGTACCAGCGCCCAGCAATCCAAGCGGGACGAATGGGCTCAGGGGTTCATGCTCAACCTGAAATCGGGTTACACCGACGGCACCGTGGGGTTCGGTGTCGATGCGCTGGGCATGCTGGGGGTCAAACTCGATTCGAGTCCCGACCGCACCGGCACCGGCCTGCTGCCAACCCATGACGACGGCCGCGCAGCCGATGAGTACTCCAAGCTTGGCCTGACCGGCAAAGTGAAAATCTCCGCCACGGAACTTAAAATCGGCAGCCTGATTCCGGAATTGCCGATTCTCAAGCCCAACGACGGGCGCATCCTGCCGCAGACCTTCGAAGGCGGAATGCTGACCTCCAAAGAGATCAAGAACCTGACCTTCACCGGCGGGCGTCTGGAGAAAGCCAAGGACCGCGACAGTACCGACTTCGAGGACATCGCCCTCAACAACAAGAACAGCCGCTTCGCTGGCACCGTGGCCGGCAAGCATTTTGACTTTGGCGGCCTGGACTACAAGTTCACCGACAAAATCACCGGCAGCTACCACTTCGCGCAACTTGATCAAGTCTACAACCAGCACTTCCTCGGTGTTGTCGCATCGCAACCCTTCGGCCCCGGCACTTTCGGCACCGATCTGCGCCTGGCCATCAGTGATGACGAGGGCGCGGCCCGTGGCGGCAATATCGACAACAAATCCCTCAACGGCCTGGTGAGCTACGCCTTGAGCGGGCATAAATTCAGCGCCGGCTATCAGCACATGTCCGGCGACAGCGCGTTCCCTTATGTCGATGGCAGTGACCCGTACCTGGTCAACTTCGTTCAGATCAACGACTTTGCCGGCGCCGAAGAACGTTCCTGGCAGGCACGTTACGACTTTGACTTCGCCAGGCTTGGGGTTCCCGGCCTGAGTTTCATGAGCCGTTATGTGAGCGGCGACAACATCAAGCTCAAGAACGGTGACGAAGGCAAAGAGTGGGAACGCAACAGCGAGATTAAATACGTTGTACAAAGCGGCGCGCTCAAGGATGTCGCCGTGCGCCTGCGTAATGCCACTTACCGTTCCAACTACTCCGCTCGCGATGCCGATGAAGTGCGTCTGCTGGTGAGCTATAGCGTTGCCCTTTGGTAATTCAGTAAACCTATAACAACAACTCCCAAGGAGACTTGAATGAACCTATCACTGCGTAAAGTTGCTCTCACCGCCAGCGCCCTGCTGTTCGCCGGCCAATTGCTCGCCGAACCCAAACGCCCGGAATGCATCGCCCCGGCCTCGCCCGGTGGCGGTTTCGACCTGACCTGCAAACTGGCGCAAAGCGCGCTGGTGAATCAGAAACTGCTGACCAAACCCATGCGTGTGACCTACATGCCCGGCGGCGTTGGCGCGGTGGCCTACAACGCGGTGGTCGCTCAGCGTCCGGCCGATGCCGGCACGCTGGTGGCATGGTCCAGCGGTTCGCTGTTGAACCTGGCCCAAGGCAAGTTCGGTCGTTTCGATGAAAGCGCCGTGCGCTGGCTGGCAGCGGTTGGCACAAGCTACGGCGCCATCGCGGTGAAAAGCGATTCGCCTTACAAGAACCTGGACGATCTGGTTCAGGCGTTGAAGAAAGATCCGAGCAAAGTGGTGATCGGTTCCGGCGGCACCGTCGGCAGCCAGGACTGGATGCAGACCGCCCTGATCGCCAAGGCTGCCGGGATCAACCCGCGCGACCTGCGTTACGTCGCCCTCGAAGGTGGCGGTGAAATCGCCACCGCCCTGCTCGGTGGCCACATCCAGGTCGGCAGCACCGACATCTCCGACTCCATGCCGCACATCCAGAGCGGTGACATGCGCCTGCTGGCCGTGTTCTCCGAGAAGCGTCTGGACGAGCCGGAAATGAAAGACATTCCGACCGCCAAAGAGCAAGGCTACGACATCGTCTGGCCAGTGGTTCGCGGCTTCTACCTCGGGCCAAAGGTTAGTGACGAAGACTACGCCTGGTGGAAAGACGCTTTCGACAAGCTGCTGGCTTCCGAAGAGTTCGCCAAGTTGCGCGATCAGCGTGAACTGTTCCCGTTCGCCATGACCGGCCCGGAGCTGGACACCTACGTGAAGAAGCAGGTCGCGGACTACAAAGTGCTGGCCAAAGAGTTCGGCCTGATTCAGTGATCGCCTCTGTCTAGCGGCTGCGGCCCCCGTTCTGGAGGGCTGCGGCACAGGAGTTTCCCATGCTCTTACAACGCATTTTTGCTTCGGTGCTGTTACTGGCCTGTGTCGGCCTGGCGCTGATGGCGTGGCCGTACCAAGCGTCTTTTTCCTACGAACCGGTGGGGCCGCGAGCCTTTCCACTGTTGATGCTCGGCCTGATGGGGCTGGCATTGTTGTACATGGTGTTTCGGCCGACGCCCATCGTGCACAGCGACGACGACCCGAAACTGGACCGTGAAACCCTGATCAAAATCGGCATCTGCGTACTGCTGTTGCTGGTGTTCGCCGGGACCTTCGAACCCCTTGGTTTCATCGTCGCCAGCATTCTGATTGGAATCCCTATGGCACGCCTGTATGGCGGCCGCTGGCTGCCCAGTACGGTGATCATCAGCCTGATGGCTATCGGTCTTTATCTGCTGTTCGACAAAGTGATGGACGTGCCACTGCCGCTGGGCGTGCTCGACGTTCTGGAGAACTGATATGGATACTCTTGGCTATTTGGGTCAGGGCTTCGGCGTCGCGCTGAGCCCGTACAACCTGGTGACCGCGCTGTGCGGCACCCTGATCGGCACCGTCGTCGGGCTGTTGCCAGGCCTGGGCCCGATCAACGGCGTAGCGTTGCTGATTCCGATCGCATTCGCCCTCGGCCTGCCACCGGAGTCGGCTCTGATTCTGCTGGCGGCGGTGTACCTGGGTTGCGAATACGGCGGCCGGATCAGTTCGATCCTGCTGAACATCCCGGGTGAAGCTTCCACGGTAATGACCACCCTCGACGGTTACCCGATGGCCCGCAAGGGGCTGGCCGGTGTAGCGCTGTCGCTGTCGGCGTGGAGCTCGTTCATCGGTGCGTTCATCGCGACGTGCGGCATGGTGCTGTTCGCCCCGCTGCTGGCGAAATGGGCAATTGCCTTCGGACCCGCGGAATACTTCGTGCTGATGGTGTTTGCGATTGTCTGTCTCGGCGGCATGGCCGGCGACCGACCACTAAAGACCTTTATCGCCGCGCTGATCGGTTTGTTTCTATCGACCGTCGGGATCGATGCCAACAGCGGCGTGTACCGTTTCACCGGGGATAACATCCATTTGACGGACGGCATTCAGTTCGTTGTGCTGGTACTGGGCTTGTTCTCCATCAGTGAAATCCTTCTGCTGCTGGAAAAAACTCATCGCGGCCAGGAAGCGGTGAAAGCCACCGGGCGCATGATGTTCAACTTCAAGGAAGCTTCGGCGGTGTTCGTGGTGAACATCCGTTGCGGTTTGCTGGGCTTCATCATGGGCGTGTTGCCGGGTGCCGGCGCGACGTTGGCCAGCGCTGTGGCCTACATGACCGAGAAACGTATCGCCGGCGCCAACGGCACTTTCGGACAAGGCGACATGCGTGGCCTCGCGGCTCCGGAAACCGCTATCGGTGGCGCTGCCTGCGGTGCCCTGGTGCCTATGCTGACCCTCGGCGTTCCAGGTTCGGGCACCACGGCGGTGATGATCGGCGCACTGTCGCTGTACAACATCACTCCGGGCCCGCTGTTGTTCCAACAACAACCGGACATCGTCTGGGGCCTGATCGCTTCGTTGTTCGTCGCCAACATCATGCTGGTGATCCTCAACATCCCGATGATCCGCATTTTCACCCGCATCCTTGCCGTGCCGAACTGGGCGCTGGTGCCAGTGATCGCGATCATTACCGGGATCGGCGTCTACGCGGTGCATGCCACGACCTTCGACCTGTTCCTGATGATCGGCATCGGCATCTTCGGTTACATCCTGCGCAAGCTGGACTTCCCGTTGTCGCCGGTTCTGCTGGGTTTCATCCTCGGCGGTTTGATGGAGCAAAACCTGCGTCGCGCCCTGTCGATCTCCAACGGTGCGCTGGAAATCCTCTGGTCGAGCCCGATCACCTTCGGTGTCTGGGTACTGACCGCAATCATGCTGCTGATGCCGATCCTGCGAATCTGGCGCAAACGTTCGGTCGCCCGGCGCGTTATCGCCGATGTCTGATCGAACACCCTTCAAAGCCTGGTGGGGAACGCCGCTGGTCGGTCTGCTGGGCGGTTACCTGGCCAGCCAGATCGGCTGGCCACTGCCGTGGATGGTCGGCTCGTTGCTGGCGATCATCCTGGTGCGTTGCCTGACACCCTGGCAGTTGGCGGAAATCCCTGGCGGCCGCAAGTGCGGCCAGTGGATTGTCGGCATCGGCATTGGCCTGCACTTCACCCCGGTGGTGATGGAGCAGGTGTTTAGCCACTTCGGTCTGATCTTCTTCGGTGCATTGGTCACCAGCCTCTCGGCCGTGGTCGGGGTCTGGTTGATGCGGCGCACCGGTGAAGATCGCGCCACCGCGTTCTTTTCCAGCATGCCGGGCGGCTCCGGGGAGATGGTCAACCTCGGCGCGCGTAACGGCGCGGTACTCAGTCGCGTTGCGGCGGGGCAAAGTCTGCGGGTGTTGGTGGTGGTGCTGTGTGTGCCGGCGGCGTTCAAGTATTTGTTGGGTGACGGTGCGCCGTTGTCCCATGCAACTTCCGTTGACTGGCGCTGGCTGGCACTTCTGTTTCCGGCGGGCGCCCTCGCCGCCTGGCTCTGGGAACGTCTGCGTCAACCCAATCCATGGCTGTTCGGGCCATTGCTGGTGAGTGCGGCGGTGAGTATCGGTTGGGATCTGCACATCAGTTTGCCCAACGGCGGCAGCCAGATCGGCCAATGGCTGATTGGCAGCGGGTTGGGCTGTCACTTCAATCGGCAGTTTTTCCGTCGCGCACCGTCGTTCATGGGCCGGACTTTGATCGGCACGGTGTTGACCATGTTGATCGCCACACTGGCGGCATTGGGATTGAGTGCGCTGACGCATTTGGATTTGCGTTCGCTGACGTTAGGCATGATGCCCGGCGGGATTGCGGAGATGAGCCTGACGGCAGAGACGTTGCAGTTGTCTGTGCCGCTGGTGACGGCGATGCAGGTGATGCGACTTTTGTTTGTGTTGTTTCTGGCGGAGCCGTTGTTCAAGTATTGGAATCGGCAGCCGGATTCTGTCTGATAGACCGAGTTGTCGCCTTCGCGGGCAAGCCTCGCTTCTACAGGAGTCTCGCAAACCCTGTAGGAGCGAGGCTTGCCCGCGAAGCTTTTAGACTGGCGGCAACCGCCACTCAATCGGCGTCTCGCCATTCTGCTCCAGAAACTTATTGGTTCGACTGAAGTGCCCGCACCCAAGGAAGCCGCGATAGGCGGACAACGGTGACGGGTGCACCGACGTCAGCACCAGATGCTTGGTGGCATCGATCAGTTTCTGCTTGCTCTGGGCATGCGCGCCCCACAGCAGGAACACCAGATGTGGCTGGTGTTCGCTGACCACTTCGATAATCCGATCGGTAAAGTGCTGCCAGCCCTTGCCCGCGTGAGCGTTGGCGTTGGCGCGTTCCACGGTCATGGTGGTGTTGATCATCAGCACGCCCTGGTCAGCCCAGCTTTGCAGGCAACCGTGGCTCGGGATGTCGATGTTCAGGTCGCGTTTCAACTCTTTGTAGATGTTCACCAGCGACGGCGGCGCCGGTACGCCCGGTTGCACCGAGAAGCACAAGCCATGGGCCTGTCCCGGACCGTGGTACGGGTCCTGGCCGAGGATGACGACTTTGACTTTATCCAGCGGCGTCGAATTGAGCGCGTTGAAAATCATCGGGCCTGGAGGGTAGATTTCCTTGCCGGCCGCGCGCTCCTCTTGCAGGAAGTTGCGCAACTCTGCCATGTAGGGCTGGTCGAATTCGGCACGCAGTGCCTCCTTCCAGCTCGGTTCGAGTTTGATACGGTCGTCAGCAGTCATGGTTACATCCGGCAAAAACAATGGGGCGAACCCTAGGAAAGCCCATCACGCTTGTCAATTGATCTGACACAGATCCGGCACTTTCCTACATAGCGATCATACTGAACGCTCAAATTCCCGATCGAGGTCACGATGAATCTGCACTTCGAAGAACTCACTGGCACCGATGGCGCACGCATCGGAGTCGCCAGCCTGGATGCCGAAAAGTCCCTCAATGCCCTGTCCTTGCCGATGATCAACGCCTTGCGCGATCAACTGGACGCCTGGGCCAAAGAGCCGCAAATCGTCTGCGTCGTGCTGCGCGGCAACGGTGCCAAAGCCTTTTGCGCCGGGGGCGAAGTCCGCAGCCTGGTGGAAGCCTGTCGTGCCCATCCCGGCGAAGTGCCGCCGCTGGCCGCGCATTTCTTTGCGGCAGAATATCGCCTGGACTTCAATCTGCACACTTACCCTAAACCGCTGATCTGCTGGGGGCATGGCTATGTACTCGGCGGCGGCATGGGGCTGCTGCAAGGGGCGGGCATCCGGATTGTCACGCCGAGCAGCCGGTTGGCGATGCCGGAGATCAGTATCGGTTTGTACCCGGATGTCGGAGCCAGTTGGTTTCTGTCGCGCCTGCCCGGCAAGCTCGGATTGTTTCTCGGCCTGACCGGCGCCCATATGAACGGTCGCGATGCGATCGATCTGGACCTGGCCGACCGTTTCCTGCTCGATGAACAGCAGGAAGAGCTGATGGAAGGCCTGCTGCAGCTGAACTGGCAGGAACAGACGCCGATGCAGCTGAACAGTCTGCTAAAAGCCCTGCAGCAGGAAGCCATCGCGCAAATGCCTGAAGCCCAGTGGCTGCCACGACGCCAGCAGATTGATGAGCTGCTGGATGTCAGTGACGTGCGCTGCGCCTGGAAGGCCATCAGCCAGCTGCGCGACAACACGGATCTGCTGCTCAGCCGTGCCGCGAAAACCATGAGCGAAGGCTCGCCCCTGACCGCTCATCTGGTGTGGGAGCAGATCGCCCGCGCCCGGCACATGTCACTGGCTCAAGTCTTTCAGATGGAATACACCATGAGCCTCAACTGCTGCCGTCATCCGGAGTTCAGCGAAGGTGTACGCGCACGGTTGATCGACAAGGATCAAAAACCTCATTGGCACTGGCCAGACATCAATAATCTGCCGGATGCAGTGATAGAAGCGCATTTCCACAAGGCCTGGGAAGGCCGGCACCCATTGGCCGATCTGTAGGAATACTGAAATCCGAGCATTGCCCGCGATGGCTATCTCAAGGGCTTATCGCGGGCAAGCCATGCTCCTACACGCTGTTAACGGCACTTCGTCCCTGCCCTATTCCCGGAACGCGCCTCCTACCGCAAGCGGAGGAATTGTTTGTAGTCATCACCCGTTTTTCGGCATCGAAGTAATAATTAACCGTTAAGCCTATAAAATTGTGTTATTTCCTTCAATGCCTGCAACGCGTCATCGTCATTGCGCAACAAGATGTCTTCCACATCCCTAAGCGGGGGCAAAGCGTGTAGAAGTTCAACAAGTTGGTCCGCAGTGTAGTCTTGGGGAGTTCTGTCCACTGCTTGTACTCTGATAAAACTTATCGCAGCATCGCCTCCTAAAAAATGATTAACCACTCGTATCTTCGGAGACGAACCATAATTCACCACTACTACCAGATCATCATTATCGCGGTGAAATTTCAGCTGATGGATGGATGCATCGAAATCCGTAAAATCGACTCCATCAATGCCGCCAGATGCATTAACAATCAAATCTCTTCCCAGCCCGTCATATTTGTAAACGTCATTGCCCGCGCCACCGACGAGAGTATCGTCACCCGGTCCTCCCCAAAGAACATCGTCTCCTGGACCGCCCGAGATCGAGTCATCTCCCTGCATGCCTCTTATCTCACCTGACCCACTCAAAGTGTCATCACCTCGACCACCAACGAGAGGAAGCGCTTTATTATCACGAGAAGATCTGACTAAAGGAGCGTCGACCACCAAAACGCCATCACGGTAAATATCAGGAGCAGGACCTAATTTACTGTTAGCGATAAGCTGTTCCAAGCGAATGGTCACACCATCTGCAAACTTTATAACTTCAATACCAGAACCACCAAGATCACTTGCATTCGGCAATACAATACGCACTTGTTGTTCCTTACCCCAGGAAATATCAAGTGTTGAGTACAGCATTAGCCCACGGGGTGGACTGCGAAAGGTGCCGCGCTGTGGTTTTGGTGATAACTCTATATTGACTGCTTCAACCAATACGGCACCCCAACTTAATTGCAACTGCTCAAGAATCACCCCCTCCGGAAGTCTAACGGTATCAGTATCGTCTAGTCCGGACTCAGATTTCCACCCAGCAACCCCAACTTCAGGACGGAGAAAAACAGGGCTTAACATATCCGCAATAATGGTAGTCGCTCCTGCATGCGCACCTATTATATAAGTATCAGGACCGTTTTCACCGTAAAGCCAATCATGCCCAGAGCCACTCACTAAATAATCCGCACCGTCTGATCCAAGCAGCGTATCGTTTCCTGCCCCGCCTGAAAGAAACGCACCGAGTGTGTTACCTTCATGTTCACCATAATAAACGTCGGGATCCTTAACAGTGACGACTAAATCATCGCCCGTCCCTCCATGAAAAATATTGCCACCTTCAAGATTTACTCTACCGCCTGCGTCATCGCCCTGAACAACTTGGTGCCTAACGGTTTCAGTGGTGACATCCCAACTGAACTGCTTATAACTAACCGCACCATCTTCGAAGCTTCCAGCAGGATAAACATACCAACCTTGGATGACACCTGTAACGCTTTTATTTTCGATGATAATTTCCCCGGCACTTAAAGCAAAGCCACTATTGTTTGAGCCAGAGGGATAGTATTTCGGCTCTTGTTTTGGCGTATACTTCAGCCCACCCACCACTGAAGGTATTGACTCAGTGCGGGACATCGTATTAGAGGATCTCTCACTGAGTACTGCTCTACCAGAAACAAGACTCATTCGATCCGGAGTTTCCGACAATGATCCTGCCTGGAAGCTTTCAACAATTAAATTGGTTTTTTCGTGGTAGTTGTACTCATCATCAGTAATATGGCTTTTACTCCAGGCGCCCTGAGTATTTAGCACGAACCCCGATGCCAGTATAAATGCCGAGCGGCGCTTTTTCATGTTCGCCAGAAACTCTTCGCCCCACAGTTTGTCATTATCACCTTCAAGGCGAGGAGTATCGACCGCTGCGTTAGTGGTATCCGTCGCCCCATTAGAATTGTCATTACCGGATTGCTCCGTAACATTATGATTATCTATAGCCCCGACGCTAGTTCCGTCTGTGCCACCTACCAGAGATGTTTCTGCCAAAGGCGAAACGTCTACCGGTCTTTGGACTATTTTCATAACATCCTGAAAACTTAAAACAACCCCGCCAGTGAAACCAAATGATGAATTTTGCCATTTTTCAAAATTGCGAATCAGAATGGCGTCACCTGAACCATTCGATAGTCGTAATACCGGCCCAACATCGACAACAATGATGTCAACCTTTAAATTATCCGCAGTAAATCCAGATCCAAATTTTATGACGTTATTTCCGCCTGTATCTGCGATAACGTCGAGACCATCACCGGCACCAAAATGATAAATATCATCACCGTCTAGCCCATCCAGATAGTCGTTGCCGACGCCACCTGCAAAAACGTTATTGCCGGAGCCACCACGAAGATAGTCCACACCAGCATCGCCATATAATGTGTCGTTTCCACCACCGCCTAATAGAGTGTCGTTACCTAGACCTCCATCAAGATAATCTGCGCCATGTTCCATTTCGGGTGTTTGCTCATAGTCACCCAGCAAGAAGTCATCATCAGCACCTCCGTAAAGTGTATCGGCGCCTAAGCCTCCCCAGATCGTATCGTTTCCTGCATCGCCTTGAACGTAGTCATCATTGGCTCCACCCGATTGTAGGTTTTGCTCATCTCCATCCAGGGCGTCAGCCCCTTGCCCCCCGATCAGCGTATCGGAGCCTCCCATGCCTCGGAGAGTGTCATCACCAATGCCGCCATCAAGGAAATCGTCACCGTGGTAGCGAATTGGGTGATCGGCATAATCGCCAGATAGATCATCGTTACCTGCGCCGCCATAAAGTAAATCATCAGCACCGCCACCTTGAAGGGAGTCGTCACCCGCACCACCATCCAGAAAATCATTATCAAAAGAATTCGCGGCGTCACCCTCAATACCCTGCAATACAGGGTCATCTCCTTTTAGATCATCGTTACCCATTCCGCCGTACAACACATCGCTACCACCGTTACCAGCAAGTTCATCATTGCCATCCCCTCCAACCAACAAATCGTTACCGTGGTGCCTGCTTTGGAGACCACCAGCCCAATCAAGGTTGTCTCCCGCCAATGTGTCGTTGCCCTCCCCGCCGCTAAGCGTGTCATTTCCCCCATCGCCGCTCAGGACATCGTTTTCAGTTCCGCCATCGAGCAAATCGTCCCCCCAGCCGCCAGAGATAAAGTCCCGACCACCTTGACCGTAAAGAATGTCATTGCCCCCCTCCAAAGGGTTGCTAAGGGACGCTTTGGCATACACGTTACGCATGCTGACGACACCGTCGCCGAGAGGAACGTCAATCCTTTTAAAATTCCAGTTTTTCTCCAACACACCGGTCACTTCATCACCGGATAAATTGTCGTCGCCGGCTCCCCCAATGAGCGTATCTCGACCGTTGCCTCCGAGTAGCACGTCTCGGGACCCGGTGCCCACAAGAAGATCATCGCCCTGCCCCCCATCAAGCCAATCACCACGACTCGCCTTCCCGCGAAGGGTTCCATCAGCCAACGCTTGTTCGATTGTTGATTGCTTATCTCCAAACAACCGGTCATTTCCAGCTTTACCGAATAACCGATCAGAACCACCAAGCCCAATAATTACGTCGTCGTTCGGCGATCCGTAAAGTGAGTCGGCCTTGTTTCTCTGCTTTACATTCGGCATCACCACAACATTGCCTAGTTCATCGTAAGAGAACTGATCACCGGGAACATCTGGGTCGGTATCTTTTGCTTTCCAATCACCCATTACGGTTAGATCGGGTCTCGGAATCGGCCGAACTTTGTAATCCGGGAGTTGGACGCCCAACATTCCTGGTGTGTAGTGCTTTATAACAACCAGGTCATTCTGACCGTATTTGATATTAAGTGTTTTTTCAGCGAGCTCTTCGATGAGGGTTAAAGTAATAGCGCCATCTTCAGTAATCCAAGTATTGCCCAGAGGGCCACTACGTTTAAGGACAGGAATCGGAAAACCATTTATAAGTATATGACCATCTGCGTTCAAATCGAAAATCTGATCGACTCCATCGCCACTCGAAAATTCATATCGATCATTGCCTGCGCCGCCAATCAGAATATCGTTACCTTTACCACCCACTAATACATCATCACC
This sequence comes from Pseudomonas silensiensis, assembly GCF_050434865.1. Lineage (NCBI taxonomy): Bacteria > Pseudomonadati > Pseudomonadota > Gammaproteobacteria > Pseudomonadales > Pseudomonadaceae > Pseudomonas > Pseudomonas silensiensis. The sequence continues at coordinate 69,214 of NZ_JBNDJH010000011.1, read as the reverse complement.
CGACATCCCATGTAGCGCGTCACTCCCCTCTCTGCCGCTTAACGAATCGCGACTATGACCACCTTCAATATAATCGTTTCCTTCTAGCCCGTTGAGAGTGTCATTGCCCGCGCCACCGTAAAGATGGTCGATATTTGCTCCCCCGCTGAACGAGCGGCCTCCATCATCACCAAACATGACCAGCGGATTTGAAACCCCTGTAGTCATTGGCGCTTGCTTGCCTGACGCAAGATCTGAGTAGGAAAACTTCTGAGCGGTGTTTTCTCCAAATGATCCGTTGGTCCTGGCTATCAGGCGGCCTAACATATCTGCGCGATCAATAAGCCATTGCTCGGTGATGACGCCTTCGCCGGTTTTCGAGTCATAAAGTTCCAGCCCTTGCACTGAAAAACCGTCGTCTCTTTCTATAACTATTTCGCTCAGGTGTTTCAGAGAGTTCCGTAACGCCTGCCCGATAGACGTATCTTGGGCAGCTAGTACTCCCCACTCAGAAGCGCTGCCGTACTCCCCAATTGTCTTCGCAACAATGCTTTGGGATTGGCTCGGTGGGAGCGCCGAGAAAAACGTATAGGCGTTAGCGGCAAACGTTTCATCCGTAGTAGGTGTAACAGTAGAGTCTCCTTCGTATGTTCGTCTAAACATGTCAAAGAAGGCATTCACGCCATATCTTAATATCAGATCAACCACTGGTGAAATAGGCGTGCCTTTAACCACATACTGGATTAGCGGATTAACACTACCGCTACTAAGTGCCACATTTATCTGCTCTGGCACAACTGAAAACAAACTCTCAAAAATATTCCTGCCGAAATTTTTGATCACTGCTTCAAGCGCCACACTGTATGAATCTATGGCAAACAGGATGTTCTTGAAATCATCGACTCTATTAACCTTTGCTTGTTCATGACTGCCTTTTAATTCCGATCCAGGATCACCTGCCGACATCAATCTCCACGTTTCATAGGGGAACTCCCCCCCCCCAACAGACTGAACGCGATTGTCCCCGACCAACCTGAGTTACGGCTTGAAGCAGTGTCTTCTTCACCAATCTTCCGCCTGAACAATATTTCGCCAACGGCTCTTGCATCGATGGAAGCGATTTGGCTAATTAAAGGCACGGTCCACGGCGCCAAATTATCTTTAGCTGATCCGTATACCAGAGCATTTACAAAATTGGCTGCCACCCCATTAGATGCTTCTTGTATCAACTCAGTGCTAAGCGTTTCCTTGAGCCTCAACTGTCCTTGCCGTAGCGTATAGGCACGAATTAAAGTAGAGTAAGCACCATTTCCTCCATTGGCATCAATCGCCACATCAAGCCAGAGCTTGGCGCTTTTTAAAGTACGCTTAACGCTTTCATTAAAAACCACTCGACCAGAGAGTTTCTCTCCAATAATATCTGATAACGTCTGATAGAAAGGTACGCAATTCTTACCTTCTATCGCTACTGCTTTATAGTCTTCTTTTACCGAATCAAACACCATCCCATCGCACATACTGACAGCATCGAAAATTCTTTTTTTCTCTAAGACACTAAAAACATAGCTCATATTTACTTCCCTGTAATTATAGCATTCGAAAGATATTCACTAATCAACTGAAGCGCTATGGGAGCGCCAAGTAACGATTCAGTTCCAGTTCCTATACGAGCATCTCCACCTGCAAAATCGAAATCATGCAATCCGACTGTACAATAGGCACTCAAATCACCAAAATCTAAATTCTCCAGTTGCGTTTTATTAAACTTCAACAGATCCGCCTTACTCACTCCACTTTCTAAAATTGCTTTCCTCGGGGACCCCAAACCGTCACACGATATCGTGCGCGGTGTTCCGTCACGTCGGCGCCAGTCTCGTATTACAAAATCTGTAACTGAGAACTCATTCTTAATACTAGGAGGTCGCTCATTAAGCCAAAGCTCCAAGCCAGGATAATTTTTGAGTTTCACAATCAGTTCTTCAGGCCAATCAACAACCTTAAACCCCATATTGTACGGTTCGGTGGATGGCTTTCTTATATACAGCCTGGCAGCCACATTGAAATGACCCCAGCTAGATGGTTTTTCTTTCCCGCTCTCCTGATATTCCGTGCGCAGTTCCGTCCCCGTCCACCAAAAAGAACCCTCAAGAACATCTGCAATACACAGCCCGTCCCTCGTTGAAGAACCAAAATGAAACCCTGGTATTTTAGTTCTATCAAGGAGCCCCCCTCCCGATATAGGAACGTATTCCATACTGGCAAGTTTCTGACTACATTTTTTTGATTCCTGATAATGACGTTCTCTTGCTTCTGCCATGCGCTCCCATTCAATATAAAAATCCACAACCCAATAACACAGAGCAAAAACCAAACCGTACTTCAGTATCGCCTTACACCACCGACTTACACCTTTGCGAAACAACTTATGCATTTCAAACTCCATTTTAAAATGATCAAACAGCCAATCTAGAACAACAACCAGACATCACGCGATCAAAAATCTCAAAATAGCTTTTGACACCATGCTTTACATCAAACTCGCTCGCTGTCAAATCCGAAAATCTTTTAATTATCCTAAAATCACCAGGAGACCTTAGAACATTGCAAACTTTTCCTGCTATCGATTCACTATCGAAGAAATCCACTAACAATCCATTTACACCGTCAACAATCACCTCTTTGACTGGAGCGGTATCGGAACCTATAACGACACATCCAGACGCCATAGCCTCAAGCAATGACCAAGACAGAACGAAGGGATAAGTCAAATAAACATGAACTACTGAAACCCGCAAAATAGCCCTATAAGTTTCATAAGGCAGTTTGCCGGTAAAATGCACCCTGGAAAGATCCACTTTTAATTCAGCCACCATTTTGCTGCGCCAATTTTTATGCCCCACCGGCATTCGCCCATAACTTACGCCATCCCCTCCTACTATTACGATTTGAGCGTCTGGACACTGCGCTTGAATATATGGTATGGCTCTCATGAAACTATGAAACCCACGATAGGGTTCGAGGTTTCTGGCAACGTACGTCACGATTGATTGGCCGGCTTTTATTACGTGTCCACTGGGTAACTTTACAGAGGCAACTGGCACAGGTTCAGGAGATTGCAAAGGGACACCTTCATGAATCACATGAATTTTAGAGTGATAATTGGGTGGAAACAGACTGCGCTGCCAATGTGTTGGTGAAATTCCAACATCACATTGCTCAAGGTTCAAAAGATGCATCGAATTCAGGAGACGAAGCCTTGATGATGCATCTACGGCACACGGGAATTCTGGATCGAAACCCATATCCGCACCCTTTGAATGATAATAATATTCACAGAGATGTATGAGCGGAGTGTCAGGATATACATCCTTTACGAACAGTGTTTCACCCCATCCCGGGTGAGCGAGTATCACATCAGGGCAATAACCTTCTCGTTTGAGTTTACTCAACACTCTAAGGACTTGCTGACCATCAAGTATCGCTTCTTCATATTTATGCAAATATGGATGAACATGATCTGGTTTTTTTCTTATAGGCCTATATCGAAAGAGCTTTATTCCAGGAACACCTGGAGCAGTATTTCGCCCTATCGCAGTAACTGTGATGCTTGGTCGTCTCAGCGCCGCCAATGCAACATGCCGAAATTGACCGGGGAAGTTTTGATGAATAATGAGTAAATTCATGATTTGACCGACTTTCTTCCTTGGATACCCCCGTTAAATTGAAGTTTTTCCAACATCAATGTGATGCACAAACGCTAACAAATGCGCAGAAATAAAACTGTAGGAGGGTTCCGAGAACACCCGAGGAGATGGGCAAGACGAGTGATTTTTCGAATCGAGTTGGAGCGCCTCTCTTTCTTTCCCGCCACCGGCTGTACGATTTCGTTGAGGGCTTCCCCCCCCCACGCCAGTCACGACCCAACGAGCGATGCCTGACGCAGCGCAAAAAAAAGCGGCGCTTGATGCGCCGCTATTTTGTAGAGGTTTTTGTGAGGACTACCGGTGGCCGCCTCGGCCGTCGTGATCGCCGCGACCATTGTGGTCGCCCCTTCCGCCACGGTTGTCGCGTCCGCCATGGCCGCCGCGATAGTCGTTGTTTCCACCGCGGTTACGGCCGTCCCAACCGCCACGGTTATGGCCATCCCAACCTTGATTCTGATGGGCCCGATAGTCGCCTCGTTGCGGCTGGTAATAGCGTGGTGCCGGTTGATAAACCCGCGGCTGGTAGTAATACCGCGGTGTTGGCTGGTAGTACCGAGCTGGCGGTGCGTAGTACCGGCGTGGTTGCGTGTAATAACCGTCGCCACCTGAATAGTAACGTCCGCCGTCATAGACCTCGGAACGGTAATAGCTGGCTCCTCCATCGGAATAAGGCACGCATGCACCAAGAGACAATCCCAATACAGCAATCAGAAGAATTCGCAGATACATGGCGGCCTCCTGGACCGCGAGTGAGCCACACCAGCGACGCTGGCAGGCGACAGTCAATTATTCGGTGACTGTCGAAAGATCAGACATCGTTTTCCAAATCTGGTGCGTTCCTGAAACAGATTGAAACAAGTCGCCGATGAAAGGTTTGTCATCCATTCACCCGCTGATTAATGGTGGCCACCACGATATCCACCTCCGTAATGACGTGGCCCGTGCCCGCCCCAATAGTAGTAGCGATAGCCGCCATAAAAGCGCGGACCATAGTAATAATGCGGTCCGTAATAGTAGGAATAGGGCGAATAGCCAGGGTAGTAATAAGGCTCGGAATACACATCATAGCCACCGGCATAGTAGTAGCAGCCGGCTAGCCCAAAACCCAGAACAACACCAAGCAACAGTCGACGAAACATGGCGGCCTCCTGAAAGACCCACAACCGGAACAGGCCGGCTGACATCTGTTTTGACTGGCAATGTTGTACCGAGTGCCGAGCCGCCCGGACCTTCAGATCAGCGGCCAAGCCGATCCATTGCGGTGCACCCACGCACCATCACAAGGCAACGCCGCCACCTGCCTCCAACGCGCCAACGGCGCAATCGCCCACGCTAGAGCGCTCAAGCCGACTTGGCACGGCTCTCGCTTTAGCAAAGACGTGCAGGAGTCATCACAGGTTCGCGGCACCACAATTTGCAATGGCTGACTAGGGTTCCGGCTCGCTAAGGCGAGTGGCTGGTCCGAGAGTTGGCGACCTCCAGTTGAGGTTACACGGCGGGATAAAAGCCCGGGAGACAAGCCACCGTTCGCGGTGCCGCGTTGACTCCTGCCCGCCCTTGACCAACTGGAGAACCACCCATGTCCCAGCTTCGTTTACCCGCCCTGCTTGCCGCTGCTTTCGCCGCCTTCGTGAGCTTCTCGTCCCAGGCCGCCCAGAAAGACCACTTCAGCGTCTGCTGGACCATCTACGCCGGCTGGATGCCCTGGGAATACGCTGGCAGCCAAGGCATCGTCGACAAATGGGCAAAGAAGTACGGCATCAAGATCGATGTGGTGCAGCTCAATGATTACGTCGAATCCATCAACCAATACACCGCTGGCCAGTTCGACGGCTGCACCATGACCAACATGGATGCGCTGACCATTCCGGCAGCCGGTGGCGTCGACAGCACCGCGCTGATCGTCAGCGACTTCTCCAATGGCAACGACGGCATCGTGCTCAAGGGTGACGGCAAGAAAGTCACCGACCTCAAAGGCATGGACGTCAATCTGGTGGAGCTCTCGGTTTCCCACTACCTGCTGGCCCGGGCGCTGGATTCGGTCGATCTCACCGAGAAAGACCTGAAAGTGGTCAACACCTCCGACGCCGACATATCGGCAGCCTTCAACACCGATCAAGTCAACGCCGTCACCACCTGGAACCCGATGCTTTCGGACATCAAGGCCAAGCCTGCGGTGACCGAAGTGTTCAACTCCAGCCAGATCCCCGGCGAAATCATGGACATGATGGTGGTCAACTCATCGACCCTCAAAGACAACCCGGCCCTGGGCAAAGCGCTGACCGGTGCCTGGTTTGAAGTGGTCGAGTTGATGAACGCGAAAAACGCCGCCAGCAAAGCCGCGCTCGAACACATGGCTAAAGCTTCCGGCACCGATCTGGCCGGTTTCCAGGCGCAACTGGACACCACCAAATTGTTCGCCACCCCCAAGGAAGCCCTGGCGTTCTCCACCAGCAAGCAACTGCCGGAAACCATGCGCAAGGTGGCCGAATTCTCGTTCCAGCACGGCTTGCTGGGTGAAGGCGCCAAGGACACCAGCGCGGTCGGCATGGCGTTCGCCAATGGCGTGACCAGCGGCGACAAGACCAACCTCAAGCTGCGCTTCGACCCGACCTACGTGCAGATGGCTGCCGACGCCAAGCTGTAATCAGGAGGACCTGGCCATGCGCCTGATCAATCGCCACCCGGATCGCCCGAGTCGCCTGCTTTTGGTGATCCTGCCGTTCGCCCTGGTGCTGTTTGCCTACTTCATGGGCTCGGCCGAGCGGCTGACGGACAACCCCAATGACAAGCTGCTGCCGAGCGCCGTGCAGATGACCGACGCGGTGAAACGCCTGGCGTTCACCGCCGACACCCGCACCGGTGAATACGTGTTGTGGCAAGACACCGCATCGAGCCTGCGACGCTTGGCCATCGGCCTCGGCATCAGTGCGCTGGCCGGGCTGTGCCTGGGTATCGCCGCCGGTACGCTGCCGCTGTTTGGCGCGCCTTTATCGCCGTTGCTGACGGTGCTGTCGATGGTACCGCCGCTGGCGATTCTGCCGATTCTGTTCATCGTGTTCGGCCTGGGGGAGTTGTCGAAAGTGATGCTGATCGTGATCGGCATCACCCCGTGCCTGGCCCGTGATCTGGAGCAACGCGCCCGGGAAATTCCCGTCGAGTTGCTGATCAAGGCCCAGACCCTCGGCGCTTCGACCTGGACGCTGATGCTACGAGTGGTGCTGCCGCAACTGTTGCCACGCTTGTTGATCTCACTGCGGCTGATGCTGGGTTCGGCGTGGTTGTTCCTGATCGCCGCCGAAGCCATCGCCTCCACCGACGGCCTCGGCTACCGGATTTTCCTGGTGCGCCGCTACCTGGCGATGGACGTGATTTTGCCCTACGTGGTCTGGATCACCCTGCTCGCCTGGCTGATGGATTGGGGCCTCAAGCGCCTGACCCAACGGGCGTTTCCTTGGTATGAAGGGGCCCGCGCATGAGCTTCATCACGGTGAAAAATGTCTGGCAGCAATACGCTGATCAGGTGGTGCTCGAAGGGCTGAACCTGAACGTCAACGAGGGTGAGTTCTGCACCTTGGTCGGTGCGTCGGGTTGCGGCAAGTCGACCTTCCTGCGGTTGTTGCTGGGACAGGAACGCGCCAGTCGCGGCGAGATTCTGTTGGATGGCCAGGCCCTGGCTGGCGAGCCGGATGCCAGCCGTGGCGTGGTGTTCCAGCGCTACTCGGTGTTCCCACATTTAACGGTGCTGGACAACGTCGCCCTGGGCCTTGAACTGCCACGTTCGCCGCTGCTCGGGCGGTTGTTCGGCAGCGCTAAAAAAGACGCACGCGAACAAGCCTCAGTGTTGCTGCACAAAGTCGGTCTCGGTCACTCGCTGGACAAGTACCCGGCGCAACTCTCCGGCGGCATGCAACAACGACTGGCGATTGCCCAGGCGCTGATCATGAAACCGCGCGTGTTGCTGCTCGACGAACCGTTCGGCGCCCTCGATCCAGGCATCCGCAAAGACATGCACGGCCTGCTTCTGGAGCTGTGGCGCGAGACGCAACTGACGGTGTTCATGGTCACCCACGACCTGTCCGAAGGCTTCAGCCTCGGCACCCGCCTGCTGGTTTTCGACAAGGTCCGCGTTGATCCACACGCCCCCGGCGCCTATGGCGCGCGCATCACTTACGACATCCCTTTGAACAGCGACCGCCGCGTGAATCGCGCCGCCGTCGACGCCCTGCCTGAAGCGCTGGCGGGCACGCTTCGTATCGCTTAGAGGAATTTTGAAATGACTGATTCGACTCAACTGTTCCCGCCCTTCGCCGAAGAAGTGCTCCCCGGTGGCGGCCATCGTTCCTTCGTGTTGAAACGCGGCCAACTGCTGCGCCTGACCGACCTGCGCGGTGGCGCCAACGTCAGTCTGACGCTGCTCAACGCCAACGAAAAAACCGAACGCCTGAACCTGCCTGACAGCCTCAAATGCCAACACACCGCCAAACTCACCAGCGGCCATTGCCTGTATTCGGACATGGGCCGCGTGCTGGCCGCCATCACTGCTGACACCTGCGGCTGGAGCGACAGCCTCGGCGGTGTGCTCTGCGCTGAAGAGGTCGCAGAAAAATACGGCGAGGGGCGCTATCAGGAACTGCGCAACGGCTTCTTCCGCAACGGCACCGACAACCTGTTGGTGGAGCTGGGCAAGTGGAGTTTGGGTCTGTCCGACCTGCTGATGACGCTCAATTTGTTTAGCCGGGTGAACGTCGATGAGGCCGGGGGTTTTCACTTCGTCGAAGGCAATTCCAGGGCCGGCGACTACATCGAGTTGTATGCGCCGATGGACACGCTGGTGGTGCTCACCGCTCTGCAACATCCGATGGACCCTTCGCCTGAGTACGCGCCGAAACCATTGAAGTTGAGCTGGATGAACGCTGACGCCAGCGTCGCCGAACACTGCCGCACCTCGCGCCCGGAAAACGAGCGCGGCTTCATCAACACCGACCGTCTGTTCGCCTGAGGATCGCTGCCATGTCACTTGCAATCGCTACCACTCAACAGCTGCCCGAAACCGCGATCTACCGCGCCACCATCCCGGCCGGCGAACCGTGGCTGATGGAGGTCAAGGCTGGCCAGACCTTGCGCATCCTCGATCTGGAAGGCAATCAGGCTGTCGACACGTTGTTCTACAGCGTTGCCAACCCAAAGGAACGCTATGACGTGCAACGCACGTTGCGCCGACAGAACAGCGTCTACCTGAGCACCGGCAGCGTGCTGTATTCCAACCTCGGCAAGCCGATGCTGACCATCGTTGCCGACACCTGCGGCCGTCACGACACCCTCGGCGGTGCCTGCGCGCAAGAGAGCAACACCGTGCGTTATGCGTTGGAGAAACGCTACATGCACAGCTGCCGCGACAACTACCTGCGCGCCTGTGTGCACGACGGGCGACTGGTCAAGGGCGACATCGGGTCGAACATCAACTTCTTCATGAACGTACCGGTCACGGCGGATGGCGGGCTGACGTTTGAAGACGGCATCTCGGCGCCGGGCAAGTACGTCGATCTGCGGGCCGAGATGGACGTGATCGTGCTGATCTCCAATTGCCCGCAACTGAACAACCCGTGCAACGCCTACAACCCCACTCCTGCGGAGCTGCTGGTATGGAACTGAAATTCTCGCGGTTGCGTAGATGGTTGTTTGCCCTGTGCCAGGCCCGTTCAGGCCAATGCCTGAAAAAATAAGAACACCGCAATCCCAATGTAGGAGTGAGCCTGCTCGCGATGGCGTCAGCAAAGTCACCTTTGATGTCGACTGACCCACCGCTATCGCGAGCAGGCTCACTCCTACAGGGGAACGGCGGCGTTTGAGAAATCCGATTTTTCATCCGGGACGGCCCGGATGCATCAAGAAAAACTGCGGGACGGCCCGCATCCCCTCCAGGGGTTATGCCATGTTCGAAAAAGTCCTGATTGCCAACCGTGGCGCCATTGCCTGTCGCATCCTGCGCACCCTGCGTCAGTTGCAGGTCCAGGGCGTTGCCGTTTACTCCGAAGCCGATGCCGCCAGCCTGCACATCTTGCAAGCCGATGAAGCCCACAGCCTTGGTGAAGGCGCAGCCGCCGGCACCTATCTGGCAGTGGAGAAAATCCTCGCCATCGCCAAATCCACCGGCGCCACGGCGATCCATCCGGGCTACGGTTTTCTCTCGGAAAACGCCGCGTTCGCCGAAGCGTGCCAAGCCGCCAACATCGCCTTCATCGGCCCGACGCCAGAGCAGCTGCGAGTGTTCGGCCTCAAGCACACCGCCCGCGCCTTGGCCAAGCAACACGGCGTGCCGATGCTCGAAGGCACCGAGTTGCTCGACAGCCTCGACGCAGCACTGATTGCCGGCGAACAGGTCGGCTACCCGGTGATGCTCAAAAGTACCGCCGGCGGTGGTGGCATCGGCATGCGCGTGTGTCGCAGTGCGGTCGAGTTGAGCGAATCTTTTGAAGCCGTCAAACGCCTCGGCCAGAACAACTTCAGCGACGCCGGGGTGTTCATCGAAAAGTACATCCAGCGCGCCCGGCATCTGGAAGTCCAGGTGTTCGGCGACGGCCATGGTGAAGTGATTGCCCTCGGCGTGCGCGACTGTTCGGTGCAGCGGCGCAACCAGAAAGTCCTCGAAGAAACCCCGGCGCCGAACCTGCCCGAGGGCATGGCCGAAGCGCTGTGTGCGGCGGCGATCAAACTGGCCAAAGCGGTGAATTACCGCAGTGCCGGCACTGTTGAATTCGTCTTCGACAGCGAGACTCAGCGCTTCTACTTTCTCGAAGTGAACACCCGTTTGCAGGTGGAGCACGGCGTCACCGAGCAAGTCTGGGGCGTGGATCTGGTGCGCTGGATGGTGGAACTGGCGGCGGGTGATTTGCCGCCGCTGAGCATGTTGAGCCAAGGCTTGAAAGCCTGCGGCCATGCAATTCAGGCACGGCTTTACGCGGAAGACCCGGGGCGGGATTTTCAGCCGAGCCCAGGCTTGCTGACCGCCGTGAACTTCCCCACCGCCGATGGCAAACACCTGCGCATCGACACCTGGGTTGAGGCCGGTTGCGAGATCCCGCCGTACTTCGATCCGATGATTGCCAAAGTCATCAGTTGGGCGCCGAGCCGTGAACAAGCCGCTGCCGATCTGCATCAGGCATTGGGCGACAGCCTGCTCTACGGGGTGGAAACCAACCGCGATTATTTGCGGCAGATTCTGCTCGATGCGCCCTTCGCCAGCGGTCAGCCGTGGACCCGTTGCCTGGAAGGTCTGGTGTATCAGGCCAACACGTTTGAAGTGCTCAGCGCCGGTACCCAAACCAGCGTTCAGGACTATCCGGGGCGCCTTGGATATTGGGCGGTAGGCGTGCCGCCATCAGGGCCGATGGACAGTCGCGCGTTGCGTCTGGGCAACCTTTTACTGGGTAACGACGAAGGCGCCGCAGCACTGGAAATCACCATGAGCGGGCCGTTGCTGCGCTTCAATTGCGATGCGGTGGTGGCGGTCACAGGCGCGATGATTCCATTGGCGCTAAACGGTGAAACGGTACCGATGAACACCGCGCTGCTGGTTCCGGCAGGGGCGACTTTGAGCCTCGGCACGATTGCCGGCGCAGGCGCTCGCAGCTATTTGTGCCTGCGTGGTGGCCTGCAAGTGCCGGATTATCTGGGCAGCAAAAGTACCTTCACCCTCGGCCAGTTTGGCGGGCATGGCGGGCGTGCATTGCGGGCTGGCGACGTGTTGCATATACCGACCTTGAGCGACCGCAGCGCCGGTCAACAACTGGCTGCAGAACAGCTCACCGAGTTGCCCGTTCTGCGGCAGATCCGGGTGATCTACGGCCCTCATGGCGCACCGCAATACTTCACCGAAAACTACATCGGCACCTTCTTCGCCACCCAGTGGGAAGTGCATTTCAACTCCAGCCGGACCGGTATGCGGTTGATCGGGCCGAAGCCGGAATGGGTACGTGCCGATGGTGGCGAGGCGGGTCTGCATCCGTCGAATATTCATGACAACCCGTACGCCATTGGTGCAGTGGATTTCACCGGTGACATGCCGGTCATCCTCGGTCCCGACGGCCCGAGCCTCGGCGGGTTTGTCTGCCCGGTGACGGTGATCGAGGCGGATCTTTGGCAGCTGGGCCAGCTCAAGGCTGGCGACAAAGTGCAGTTCCTCCCCGTCGACCTGAAGACCGCCCGCAACCTCGCCTTGAAATGGAATCCCCCCTGTAGGAGTGAGCCTGCTCGCGATGGCGGCAGTACAGCCAACATTGATGTGACTGACACACCGCTATCGCGAGCAGGCTCGCTCCTACAGGGGATTGTGTCGCCTGTGGTTTTGGACTTGGGTCAGGAGGATACGCGGCTGGTTGCCAGATTGTCGGGAGATACTCACTTATTGCTAGAGATCGGCGCACCTGAGTTGGACCTGGTCCTGCGCTTCCGCGCCCACGCCCTGATGCAAGCACTGGAAAGCCAAAACCTGCACGGCGTCATCGACCTGACACCCGGCATCCGCTCGCTGCAAGTGCACTACCAACCCGAACAACTGCCGCTGGCCGATCTGCTCGGCATCGTCGCCGGCGAATGGGACGCCGTGTGCGCCGCCAAGGACCTGCAAGTGCCCTCGCGCATCGTGCATTTGCCGCTGTCCTGGGACGACCCGGCCTGCCAGTTGGCGATCGAAAAATACATGACCACCGTGCGCAAGGACGCCCCGTGGTGCCCGAGCAATCTGGAGTTCATCCGCCGCATCAACGACCTGCCAAACCTCGACGAAGTGCAGCGCACGGTGTTCGACGCCAGCTACCTGGTGATGGGCCTGGGCGACGTCTACCTCGGTGCACCGGTCGCCACGCCACTCGACCCGCGGCATCGTCTGGTGACCACCAAGTACAACCCGGCCCGCACCTGGACCGCGGAAAACTCGGTGGGCATCGGTGGCGCGTACATGTGCGTGTACGGCATGGAAGGCCCTGGCGGTTATCAGTTCGTCGGCCGCACTTTGCAGATGTGGAATCGCTATCGCGAGGTCGCCGCATTCGATGGCAAACCATGGCTGCTGCGCTTCTTCGATCAGATCCGGTTCTACCCGGTCAGTGCCGATGAACTGCTGCGCATTCGACGGGATTTCCCACTCGGGCGCTTCGACCTGAACATCGAGCAAAGTCAGCTGAATCTGGCGGATTACCAAGCCTTCCTGACGAAAGAAGCCGAGAGCATTGCCGCGTTTCGCGATCAGCAAAAAGGCGCGTTCAACGCCGAGCGCGAGCGCTGGATTGCCAGTGGCCAGGCGCATTTCGACAGCGAAGAACTTGTCCCGCAAGTGACCGAAGACGCGCCGCTGGCCAGCGGTCAGCAGAGCGTCGACAGCCACATCGCCGGCAACCTCTGGCAGGTTCAGGTGGAGACCGGCAGCCGCGTCGCCGCCGGTGATGTGCTGGTGATTCTGGAGTCGATGAAGATGGAAATCCCATTGCTCGCACCCATGGCCGGAGTGGTACGCGAGATTCGCGTGCAACCGGGTTCGGCGGTGCGCGCCGGACAGCGCGTCGTGGTGCTGGAACTCGACTGAACCCATTTTGAAAAGGATTAACGCCATGAACATCAATCTGCAACTCGACGCCCTGCGCAACGCCTATCGCGACGGCAGCATCGCACATCGGCAATTGCTGCTGAGCCTGCGCGATAAAGCCGCGGCGCTGAACCCGGATTATCACCTGTTCATCCACTTGCTCAGTGTTGAAGAACTGGAACCTTACCTCGCCGCACTCGACGGTCGCGACCCCGATAGCTTGCCGCTGTTCGGCGTGCCATTCGCGATCAAGGACAACATCGACCTGGCGGGTATTCCCACCACCGCAGCGTGCCCGGCGTTTGCCTACGTGCCGGAACGCTCGGCGACCATCGTCGAGCAATTGCTGGCGCTGGGCGCGATTCCGTTGGGCAAGACCAATCTTGATCAATTCGCCACCGGGCTTAACGGCAGTCGCTCACCGTATGGCGTGTGCCCGAACAGCGTGTTGCCGGAGTATCCGTCGGGCGGTTCCAGTGCCGGATCGTCGCTGGCGGTGGCGCTCGGCGTGGCGAGTTTCTCCCTCGGCACCGACACGGCGGGCTCCGGGCGCGTGCCGGCAGCGCTGAACAATCTGGTGGGGTTGAAAGCCACCAAAGGGTTGATCTCCACGGCCGGTGTGATCCCGGCGTGTCGCACTCTCGATTGCGTGACCACGTTCACCGCAACCGCTCGGGAAGCCAGTCAGTTGCTCGCGCTCACTGCGCACCTTGATCCCCGCGATGAATACAGCCGTAGCAATCCGTTGTGGAATGACGGCTCGGCGTTTGGTGCACCTCGCCCCTTCCGCTTTGGCGTGCCGCGTGTTCAGGATCTGCAGTTCTTCGGCTGCCCTGAGGGTCCGCTGTTGTTTGGTGATGCCATCGATCAGCTCAAGGCGTTGGGCGGTGAAGCCGTGGAACTGGATTTGTCGCCGTTCCTTGAAGCGGCGCGGTTGCTCTATGAAGGGCCGTGGGTGGCCGAGCGCTACAGCGTCGCCGGCAAATTGATGGAACAAAATCCTCAAGCCGTACTGCCGGTGATCCGCGCGGTGCTGGCCAAGGCGCCGGCGGTGAGCGGCGTGCAAACCTTCCGCGCCCAGTACCGGCTGCAAGCGCTGAAAGCCCTGTGCGATCAGGCACTCAACGACCTCGACTGCGTGCTCACACCCACCATCGGCCGCTCCGTCACGCTGGCGGAACTGAACGCCGAGCCGGTGCTGCGTAATTCGGAACTGGGCTACTACACCAATTTCATGAACCTGCTCGATTACGCCGCCGTCGCCGTACCCAGCGGTTTCATGGGCAATGGTTTGCCTTGGGGCGTGACGTTGTTCGGGCGGGCGTTTACTGATCAGTATTTGTTGGGTGTGGCGGATGCCTTGCAGCGTCAGCAAGGTTTGCTCGCGCCTGCGCCGACGGCTGTCGCGCGCAATGACCTGGCGCGATTGGTGGTGTGTGGCGCGCATCTGGATGGGCTGGCGCTGAATTGGCAGCTCAAGCAGCGCGGGGCCCGACTGGTCGAGACGACATTCAGCTCGCCGGACTATCAACTGTATGCCTTGGCCGGCGGCCCGACGTTTCGTCCCGGGATGGTTCGTGTGAAGGATGGAGGTGTGGCTATTGCCGTGGAGGTTTGGGAACTGCCGAGCCGCGAATTGGGTTCGTTTTTGACCGGGATTCCGGCACCGCTGGGATTGGGCAAGGTGCAATTGGCGGATGGGCGTTGGGAGAGCGGGTTTATTTGTGAGGCGTATGGGTTGGAGGGGGCGGTGGATATTAGTCACCTTGGTGGGTGGCGTGCGTATCTGGAGACTCGTGTCTGATCCGGAATCCACCCCTCACCCTAACCCTCTCCCCAAGGGGTAGAGGGGACTGACCGAGGTGTTTGTTTGAGCTACAGCGACCTGAAATATCGAGCCGAACTCTGGTTTTGAACAACATACAAATCTGCTCCCTTTCCCCTCTCCCCTATGGGGAGAGGGCTGGGGTGAGGGGTGGCCCTACCTGACACCATTCCCCCCACAAATGCAGCAGTTATTTCCCGGCAGTGCCATTAGAATGCCTGCCATCGGGTCACTGCCAACGGAATCGTCATGCCGCTTCGCTCGTCGCTGTATTCGCAACGTTCGTTGGTCCTCACGCTGATCGCGCTGCTGGGCGCAGGTTTTCTCGCCACGTCCTTCCTCAGTTACTACGCCTCGCGAGCGTCGATCCGTGACAGCATCGTCAACACCGAACTGCCGCTCACGTCGGACACGGTCTACTCGGAAATCCAGAAAGACCTCGTCAGACCGATCCTGATTTCCTCGATGATGTCCCGCGATACCTTCATGCGTGACTGGGTGGTAAACGGCGAGCAAGACCCCGAAAAAATGACCCGCTACCTCAACGAGGTCATGACCCACTACGGCGCCTACACCGCATTTTTCGTCTCCAACACCAGCCTCACCTACTACCACGCCAAGGGCGTACTCAAACAGGTCAAAGCCACTGAACCCCGCGATGCGTGGTATTTCCGCGTACGGGACATGGCCGATCCCTACGAGATCAATGTCGACCCGGACCTTGCCAACCAGGACAACCTGACCTTCTTCATCAACTACAAGGTCTACGACTACAACAACCGTTTCATCGGCGCGGCCGGCGTCGGTCTTACAGTCGATGCGGTGATCAAGCTGATCGACAAGTATCAGCAGCGCTACCAGCGCAGTGTGTACTTCGTCGACAATTTCGGACGCCTGGTGCTCACCGGAGCCGAGGGCGGCCCGCAAGGCGCGAAGATCGGGCAGCGCCTCGGCGAACTCGACAGCATGAAAAGCCTCGTCAGTCAGTTGCCCAAGCCCCACAGCGGCAGCTACGAATATTCCGCCCAGGGCCAGGGACATTTCCTCAATGTGCGTTTCATCCCGGAGCTGAACTGGTACTTGTTCGTCGACAAACGCGAAGACAGCGCCCTCAGTGAAATCCGCCAGTCGCTGTACCTCAACCTCTTGATCTGTCTGATCGTCACGCTAATTGTGCTGGCCCTGCTCAACCGGGTGATCAAGCGTTACCAGGGCAAGATCCAGGCCCAGGCGATCCTCGACAGCCTGACCGAATTGCCGAACCGCCGCGGTTTCGACCTGTTGGCGGCGCAAGCCATGCACGAAGCCCTGCGCGAGCCCAAACCGCTGACCGCGTTGCTGCTGGATCTGGACCACTTCAAGGCGTTGAACGACACCTACGGTCACCTTGCCGGCGACCAGGTGCTGATCGGCTTTGCACGGGATCTGGAGAGTTGCCTGCGGCACTCCGACATCGTCTGCCGTTGGGGCGGGGAGGAATTTATCGTGTTGCTCAAGGACACCGATGGTGAGACCGGTCTGATGGTCGCAGAGAAAATTCGTCGGCATATCGAACAACAGCGTTATGCCTACAACGATAAGGCCTTGCAGCTGACCGTCAGCATCGGCTTGACCACACTGCAGACCGATGACACCTTGCACACGCTGCTCTCAAGGGCGGATCATGCGATGTACCGGGCCAAGCAAGCCGGCCGTAACCGCACCTGCGTGGAAATGCCTCACTCCAGTTATGCATACCCCTAAATGAACAAGCAAGATTTCTGCCCGGCCTGCGGCGCCTCCAACGACTGCACCCTGGCCGACCCGCGAACCGCCGATCGGGCCTGCTGGTGCTATGGCGTCAGCATCGACCCGGCGGTGCTCGAAGCGCTGCCGCCCGAACTGCGTGACAAATCCTGTTTGTGCCCACGCTGCGCGCAAGTCGAGGCGCAGCTGTAAGCAACCGCACAACCGATCACGTAAGATACGCGCCCCTTTCCTACCGATCCCTCGTCATGCGCATTGACCGTTTCCTCAGCAACCTGCCGCGCTTCAACCGTAAGCAGGTGCGTCTGTTGCTGGTGGAAAAGCGCGTCAGGATCGACGGAAAAGTCGTCAGCGACCCCCACGCCGACGTACTGGAATTCAGCCGTGTGGAAGTCGACGATGAGCTGCTGCAAGTCGGCAAGCCTGCACGCTACTTCATGCTGCACAAACCGTCTGGCTGCGTCAGCGCCACCCGAGATCCGCAACACCCGACCGTGCTCGACCTGATCCATGAGCCGGACAAGGAGGACCTGCACATCGCCGGGCGCCTGGACTTCAACACCACCGGCCTGATGCTGATCACCAATGATGGCAGCTGGTCGCGACGCCTGACCCAGCCGCAAACCAAACTGCCCAAGGTCTACTACGTAGAAACCGAGCAAGAGATTGGCCCGCAATACGCATTGAAATTCACCGAAGGCCTGTACTTCGCTTTCGAAGACCTCACCACCCAACCCGCCGGGCTGGACGTGCTCAGCCCCAAGTCCGCACGACTGAGCATCGTCGAGGGTCGTTACCACCAGGTGAAGCGTATGTTCGGCCATTTCGACAACAAGGTGCTGCGCCTGCACCGCGAAAGCATGGGCCCGCTGGTGCTCGACAGTGCCCTGAAACCGGGCGAGTACCGCGCGTTACGCACCGAAGAGATTCAATTGATCTAAGCAGGCGACCGCTCAGCAGAAGTTGTCGAACAATTTGCCAAAGATACTTGCGCGATGACGTGACCCCTGCTTGAATCAGGACGTCGGCCGAAATGTGACCGACGAGTCACAACATACTTCTAAGAAACTTTTTGCCGGTAGAGAACCCTCAGGTTCCGCTTTCCCCCGGCAGACTGCCCGCCAATAACAATACCCGTCGACCGGACTGCATTGGATCGACATGGGCCTCCAAATTCCAGGCGTATGCCTACCTGTCACAAAACTCGTGCAATCTCATTTGCGCGCATACCCGCTTGCTTGGAGTCTTATGACATGAGGCCAGAAATCGCTGTGCTGGATATACAGGGTCAGTACCGGGTTTACACGGAGTTCTATCGCGCAGACGCCGCAGAAAAGACCATTATTCTGGTCAACGGCTCGATGGCCACGACTGCGTCGTTTGCACAAACCGTGAAAAACCTTCACCCGCAGTTCAATGTGGTCTGCTACGACCAGCCCTACGCGGGCAAGTCGAAAGCCCACAACCTGCACGAGAAATTGCTGACCAAGGAAATCGAAGGGCAGATCCTCCTCGAGCTGATCGACCACTTCGCCGCCGAACACGTGCTGTCGTTTTCCTGGGGTGGCGCCGCGACCCTGGTCGCCCTGGCCCACCAGCCACGACGCATCGAGAAAGCCGTGATCAGCTCGTTCTCTCCGGAGATCAACGCGCACATGCTCGATTACCTCGAGCGCGGCATCGATTACCTCGGCAGCCGGGACGGTGACCGGGTCGGCAACCTGGTGAACAGCACCATCGGCAAACACCTGCCGACACTGTTCAAGCGCTTCAATTATCGGCACGTCAGTTCCCTGGCCGAGCATGAATACGGGCAGATGCACTTCCACATCAGCGATCTGCTGCAAAGTGATCGCCAGTGCTTCTTCAAAGCCGCGGAGAAAATCAACGTGCCGGTGCTGTTCATGAACGGCGAATGGGACGAGTACACCGCTGCCGACGGCGCTCAACTGTTCGCCAACCACGTGCAACACGCTACTTTCACCACCCTGCAGGCCACCGGCCACTTTCTCGACATGGAACACAAATCTGCTTGCCGAGACAGCCGCAACGCATTGCTGGGCTTCTTGAAACCTTCGCAACACGAAAGTCGACCGCGTTATCACTACGTCCAGGACCAACATGCATTGGCCATCTGAAACAGCGTCATCGCGAGCAAGCTTCGCCCTACAGTGTTGAATGCATTCCTGTAGGCGCAAGGCTTGCCCGCGATAGACCGTTTCCCTTGCGCTAAACGCATCGCGCACAAAGAAAAACTTCATTTCCACGCGCACATCTGGTACAAAGTCAGCCGCTCTGAGCGGGTGTCGTATAATGGCATTACTCCAGCTTCCCAAGCTGATAACGAGGGTTCGATTCCCTTCACCCGCTCCAATCGAATTTCAATCTCACGTCGTTTTTTGACGGGGGATGCAGGTAAAGAAAAAACCGGCCTTGATGGCCGGTTTTTTTGTGTCTGGGGTTTGGTGGAATTGCCTTTTGCCCTTAGGGCCGTTACGACTAAGCTGAGATTCGTTAACGTTTTTTTGTGGAATGACAGTTTTAGTATCAAAATTCACACAGGATTAGTATTTTCGCGTCGCAGGAAATTAACGTTTTCGCGCCATATTGGTGTTTTATTAGCGTTTTCATTGCCCTGTTAAGGAATTCGTCAATGCCAGTCGGTTTCAAGGCCCTCGCCGATCGCTACGACATCGCACTTGCACAGCCTCTGCGTGTCGAGTCTGAGATCGGCACTGCACGTCTCAGCCGCGAGAGTGACGGGAATGTGGAGAACCGGTACCCGCCAAGTTACAGGCCCGAAGACGATTTCGCAGGGCATTTCGAATTCGGTCTGAAGTACGAAGAGATTCATCTTGAGTTCTTCTCTCGCCTGTTTGCGGCGATAGGCCCGCAGCCTATCGAAGACTGGTGTCGACGAGAGCCTTTCGGCCAGTACGCACGGCGCACCGGGTTCCTTTACGAATGGCTGACAGGGGAACGTCTGGATGTGCCTGACGTGACCAATGGCGCCTATGTCGATGCAGTTTCGCCCCAAAAATACCTGACTCGTTGCGAGTCACTGCGAACGCGACGCTGGCGAATCAATAACAACCTGCCGGGCACGGCTGAGTTCTGCCCCTTGGTTCGTCGTACCCCATCAGTGCAGGAAGCTCTGCAATTCGATTTGCGCGAAGCATTGGAAGAGTTGGATCACGCCTATGGCTCCGACATCCTGATGCGTACGGCCAGTTGGCTGACGTTCAAGGAATCGCGCGCGAGTTTTCTCATCGAGAAGGAAGCCGACCAGGCCGATCGCATTCAGCGCTTTGCCCATGTCATTGCCCAGCACTGCGGTCACATCAAAAACCCGTTGAGCAACGACAGCCTGCACTCCTTGCAAGCCGGCATCCTGGGGCGTGATGCCATCGGACTGGGCTTACGCGGCTCTCCTGTGTTTGTGGGTCAGGCCACAATGCGCGAGGACATCGTGCATTACATCGCCCCCCATTTCGCAGATCTTCCTCAGCTATTGGCAGGACTTACTGAGTTTGAGGTCGCGACGCGTGGTGCGGAGTCACTGGCACGTGCCGCTGTGTTGGCATTTGGCTTCGTGTATATCCACCCCATGCGAGACGGCAATGGCCGGATTCATCGCTTCCTGATCAACGACACCTTGATTCGAGATAAGGCAGTGCCGGACGGCGTGATACTGCCGGTGTCAGCCACCATTACCAGTTCGATCGACTTCAGGGCCGGCTACGATCGTACGCTCGAAGTGTTCTCGCGACCGTTCATGCGACGCTACGCAACGGCCTATCGGTTCGGCGAACTCGTGACCTACGAGGACGGCACTCTCAGTAACTTCATCTTCGATGAATACGAGGACGCATGCTTTGCCTGGCGGTATCCCGACCTGACCGAGCACGTCCTGTACACCGCACGCGTCGTCAAGCACACGATCCAAAAGGAAATGGCAGACGAAGCTAAAGTACTGGTGATCTTTCAGCGAGCTCAGGAGCAACTGAAAGAGGTGCTGGAGATGCCAGACCAGGACGCGAACCGCATTATCCGTTCCATCAAGGAGAATGGCTGGGTGGTGTCCGGCAAGCTAAAGAAAGGGTATCCGCAGCTTGAAGATGAGGCCATGGCTGAACGTGTCATAGAGGCGGTGCGCTCCGCGTTCGAGGATAGGGAGATGGGGGCCGGCAAGGAGTGACTTTCGACGGATTAGATAAGGCTTTGGGGTGGATCAGAGAAATGGCCCGCCCCCCACATTCCGGGCACAAAAAACCGGGCGAAGCATCAGACCGCCTGCATCCCGCCCCCATGCCTGAATGATATGCAGTGCTATACTTTTTTATGCTTTGAATGAAGCAAACAGCGTTGCCCACGGGTACTGATACCGACTGCAAATCTCGACTGGCAGCTACAAGACAAAGGAGGTCTACGGCAAGCACGAGATGGGAGGTGTGGCATGAATCGACACTATTACATCAGCAATAACCTCGACGATCTTGAAGCCGTTGAAAATGAGCTGGAAGCCAGCGGCATCAATTCCGAACAAATTCATGTGCTCAGTGAGCACGTTGCCGATGTTGAACAACATCACCTTCACGAAGTTACTTCGTTAATGGAACAGGATGTTGTCCACTCTGGCGAAATTGGTGCCGTGATCGGTATACCACTCGCTGCACTGGTTCTTGGCGGCGCTTATTGGCTGGGTTGGACCGAATCCGCCGCAGGCTGGATGCCTTTTATCTTTCTTGCCATTGTTGTATGCGGCTTCTGCATCTGGGAAGGCGGTTTTTTTGGTATTCAGGTACCAAACACTCACTTCCGCAGTTTTAAACAGGTGGTAGCGGAGGGAAAACATATTTTCTTCGTCGATGTCGAGCCGGATCAGGAGTCGGTATTGGACGGGGTTATCGAACATCATCCAATGCTGGAGATCGCCGGTACGGGAACGGCAGCCCCCCACTGGACGGTCGCCTGGCAGCACAAATGGCATCAGTTCAAGCGAGTGATATCGGGTTAGCCTCTGGAGACTGAAGGCCATCCAGACGCTGCTTATTGGCCGAAGGAAATGACCCGACTGAGGAACACATAGTCCGCCTCGGTGGCCATCAGTCCGACGAGTACCAGCAAACACAACGGTGGCACCAATATGGCGTAGACCATGGCCAACCGTTCCCAGGCCATATGCATGAAGATGGAGACAATTAAACCTGCCTTCAACAACATGAACGTGATAATCAGGGCCCACCGAAGATAGCCATGGAAGTGAAAATAGTCGACGAGATACGACATCGTGCTGAGGACGAATAACAGCCCCCAGATTTTGAGATACAAACTAATCGGATGTTGTTGACCCTGAGCATGTGCCATCACCCGTGCTCCTCTACCATAAATAGAAGAAAGCAAAAATAAACACCCACACCAAATCCACGAAGTGCCAGTAAAGCCCGGCTATCTCGACGTTCTGATAGTTTCCGGAGCGCTCATAATCTCCCCGCAATACTTTCCGCGCCACAATGCTGAGGTAGATCGCTCCGATTGACACATGCAGTCCGTGGAAACCGGTAATCATGAAAAAGCTGGCGCCAAACTGCGCCGCCCCCATAGGGTTCCCCCAAGGACGCACGCCTTCTGCGATGAGCTTGCTCCATTCGAATGCCTGCATGCCGACGAAGGTCACACCCAAGGCAGCGGTCGCCAGCATCAGGGCCGTGGTTTTCGCACGATCACGGCGATAGGCGAAATTGACGGCCATGGCCATGGTGCCGCTGCTACTGATCAGCACAAAGGTCATGATGGCGATCAGAATAAGCGGGATTTCTCTACCGCCGATCGTCAATGCGAACACTTCACTGGGGTTCGGCCAGGCGGTAGTGATGGTCATGCGTACCGACATGTAGCCGGTTAAAAAACAGGTGAATATAAAGGTATCGCTGAGCAGGAATATCCACATCATCGCCTTGCCCCAGGGGACTTGCTTGAAAGCCTCCTTATCCGAGGACCAGTCGCTGGCGATGCCCTCCCATCCCGGTACAAGCGGTGAGCCGGGGGGACTGGATGAACTGGACTCGCCTGGGGTTGCTGGGTGCGATGCCATGGCTGATTACCTCAGGCCGCAGAGTCTGGCGATGGCTTCATAGGTTTGTGGCGTGCTGGTCAGCAGAGCAAATAGCACGAACCACAGACCCAATAAGTAATGCCAATAAATGGCACAGAGTTCGATGCTGGCGCTGAGTTGCGGCAACGGCACACGTTGCAGGAATTTAGCAACGGTTCTGCCCCAGGCAATCAACCCACCCAGCAGGTGGAGCCCGTGCACACCGGTCAACAGGTAGAAGAAGCTGTTGGCCGGGTTGCCGGCGACAAAGTAGCCCCAGGCGACAAACTGCTGCCAGACCCAGAATTGCCCCAGCAGAAAGGCCATTGCAAATAGGCCTCCCAACACAAAGCCGATGACCGTTGCGTCGAGCCGAGCCTTGCGAGCGGCCATGCGCGCCCACTGCAATGCAATGCAACTCAAGACCAGAAATGCCGAATTCACCCATAGCTGCCCTGGATTGGCCAACGGCGCCAAGGGCTCTGTCAGGGGCTGCCAGTCGGTCATTTGTGAACGGGCGATAAAGGCGAGCAAGAACAGGAAAAATAACGAACTCACCACGACCAGAAACAAACGCAGGCCTGTTCTTGCGATTTGGTATCGATCGGCGCCCTCGCCGGCCTCTGTACCCCGCGGGTCGCGATTCCAGCTG
Source organism: Pseudomonas silensiensis (assembly GCF_050434865.1). Classification (NCBI taxonomy): domain Bacteria; kingdom Pseudomonadati; phylum Pseudomonadota; class Gammaproteobacteria; order Pseudomonadales; family Pseudomonadaceae; genus Pseudomonas; species Pseudomonas silensiensis. The sequence continues at coordinate 45,631 of NZ_JBNDJH010000011.1, read as the reverse complement.
CCGCCGGGGTCAGCGCCGTCGGCGTTTCTCAATAGCAGCCTGCTCATGGTTTAACGCCCGCTATCGTGGTTCCGGCACTGAGTTGGCGCATCTGCTCCAGCTCCTCGGCGGAGACTGTTTGCGGAACGAAATCCTGTTCTATCCCCGGCACGCTGTAGTCATAAGCCCAGCGATGCACGACCGGCAGCTTCGCTCCCCAGTTGCCGTGTATCGGTGGGGTGTTCGGCGTTTGCCATTCCAGACTGGCCGCGCCCCAGGGGTTACTGCCTGCGGGCCTGCCTTTAAACACACTCCAGGCCAGGTTGAACACGAACAGCAATTGGGAAACGCCGACCGTCAATGCGATCACCGTGATGAAGGCATTCAACTCCTGCGCCGACTGCGGGATAAACGCGTAGTTGTCATAGGCGTAGTAACGGCGTGGCATGCCCTGGAATCCCAGGTAGTGCATGGGGAAGAAGATGGCGTAGGTGCCCAGGAAGGTAATCCAGAAATGCAGCTTGCCCAAGGTGTCGTTCAACATCCGCCCAGTGACTTTCGGGAACCAATGATAGATGCCGCCGAATACCACCAGCACCGGTGCGACACCCATCACCATATGAAAATGGGCCACCACGAAATACGTGTCCGAGAGCGGTATATCCACGATCACATTGCCCAGAAACAATCCAGTCAGACCGCCGACCAGGAAGGTGACGATAAAGGCCAGGGCAAACAGCATCGGCACGGTCAGATGAATGTCGCCCCGCCAGAGGGTCAGCACCCAGTTGTAGACTTTCAGTGCGGTGGGCACCGCGATGATCAAGGTGGTGACGGCGAAGAAAAAGCCAAAGTACGGGTTCATTCCGCTGACATACATATGGTGCGCCCAGACCACAAAGCTGAGTACGCCAATCGCAATAATGGCCCACACCATCATTCGGTAGCCGAAGATGTTTTTACGCGCATGCGTGCTGATCAAGTCAGAGACCAGACCAAACGCAGGCAGAGCAACGATGTAGACCTCCGGGTGGCCGAAGAACCAGAACAGGTGCTGGAACAAGATCGGGCTGCCACCCTGGTGAGCGAGTGGCTGCCCCAGCGAGATGATCGCCGGCATAAAGAAGCTGGTGCCCAACAGTTTGTCGAACAGCATCATGACCGCACTGACGAACAACGCCGGGAAAGCCAGCAGGGCCATGATCGAGGCCATGAAAATGCCCCATACGGAAAGCGGCATGCGAAACAATGTCATGCCGTGCGTGCGCGCCTGCAATACCGTGGTGACGTAGTTCAACCCGCCCATGGTGGCAGCGACAATAAAAATCGCCAGTGAGACGAGCATCAGGACGATGCCCCACTCCACCCCCGGTGTCCCCTGAGAAATGGACTGTGGCGGATAGAGCGTCCAGCCCGAACCGGTGGGGCCGCCCGGTACAAAGAAACTGGAGAGCAACACTACTACCGCCAGCAGGTAGAACCAGTAACTCAGCATGTTGACGTAGGGGAAGACCATGTCGCGGGCGCCCACCATCAGCGGGATCAGATAGTTGCCGAAGCCCCCGAGAAACAAGGCCGTCAGCAAATAAATGACCATGATCATGCCGTGCATGGTCATCGCCTGATAGTAAGTACTGGCGTCCATGAACGCCAAGCTGCCGGGGAAGCCTATCTGTATGCGCATCAAGCCGGACAACACGATGGCGATAAGACCCACGAACAAAGCCGTCAAGGAATATTGAATGGCTATGACCTTGTGGTCCTGACTCCAGACATATTTGGTCAGGAAACTTTTGGGCTCGTGTAGCGCTTCTGTTTCGGCTTGCTCCGCATAGGCCATCACGTCATCCTCCTGTTCGAAGTTTCAGTGCATTCCTGGCTGCTTTACGGCTACTTCCCTGGCTCCGCCTTGCTCGCATCAGCGTCGGCATTCGCTTTGGATTTGATAAAAGCGATCAGCGCGTTCAACTCCTGATCACTCGGGGTAAAGGGCGGCATGACGGCTGCGTAGCCCTTGACGATTTTGGCGCCGGGATTAAGGATCGAATCCTTTATATAGCCCTCGTCGGCCTTTATCGTCGAATCGTCGGCAAGGGTTTCTGTCTTGCCGTACAGGCCCTGCCAGCTGGGGCCGACACCCTTGCTGCCATCGACACTGTGGCAGGCCAGACAGCCGAGCGACTGAGCCAGCCGTTGACCCTGTGCCACCAGGTCCTCACCCGGGGCCGACGCTTCGCCGGGAGAAGCTTCTTCAGCTTGCGGTCCGGTACCCAGTGATTTGATCAGGGTGATGACCGCACCCAGTTCATCGTCATTGAGAGTATAGGCCACCATCACCGGCGGGTAGCCTTGCACCAGGCGGGCCTTCGGATCGAGGATCGACTCTTTCAGGTAGGCTTCATCGACCTGCACGCTGGTGCCATCGGCCAGTTGTTCGGTGCGCCCGTAAAGGCCCTTCCATCCCGGGCCGAGACTGGCACTGCCGTCCTGGCTATGGCAGGCACGGCAACCATACTGCTCGACCAACAGGCGGCCTTTTTCCAACACGCTGTCCCGACTGGGTTTGGCAGCGGTCGCCAATGTTTGCGCAAAGGTCGGTTGGCTGCCCAGCCACTGGGCGAAGGTAGCCTGGTCTTCCACGATCATAGTGCCGCGCATGTTGTAATGACCGACACCACAATACTCGGCACACAGGACTTCATACTTGCCGATAACAGTTGGCGTAAACCAAAAGTACGACACCATCCCAGGCACCATGTCCATCTTGCTGCGAATCTGCGGTATATAAAAGTTGTGCAGCACATCTTTGGAACGCAATAACACTTTCACCGGTTGATCGAGCGGAAGGTGAACTTCATTACTTCTGACTATTACATCGTCCTGCCCGACAGGATCTTTGGGATCAACGCCGAGTGGATTGACCGAATTAACCAACTTTATATCCGACTTACCCAACTTTCCGTCCTGGCCCGGAAAACGGTAAGCCCATTGCCACTGCTGGGCGATCACTTCAAGTTCAGTAGCATTTTTAGGCACCCGGATGAAATCATTGTAAACAACCAGGCCGGGCGCCAACATCCCGGCAATACCGATCGAGGTCACGACAATCAACCAGAATTCCAGCCGTTTATTTTCTGGCTGGTAGGCCGCCCTGGAGCCTTCCTTGTGACGGAAGCGCATGATGGCCACCGCCATGAAAGCGGTAATGGCGATGAAAAATATGCCGCTGATGACCAGTGTGATAAACAGGGTGGTGTCTATAGAACCCCAGTTCGACGCGGGCGGCGCCGCATGCCAAGGCGCTACCAGATGGAACAGCACGGAGGCAATAACGATTAGCACAAGAATAATTGCTATTGCCATTTGCCTTCATCCTATTCCTGTTACTCATCGGCATGCCTAAGCATTCCCACAGAACAACATCGTCAAACTCATACTAATCTGACGCCAAAACAGGTTGGACAAATACCACTTATCTTCGTAGCAAAGTCCGCAGGAAGTATAGTTCATGGCCGGAGCAAACGCTTTTCCGGAAAAGCCTTGCCGCCTGGATATTCCAACTTCAGCATCAACTTGATCAGTTGAAATCTATTCGCTATATATAACTGTAACTATTGAGCAACACCTCTCGCCTGAACGACACGTCGAGCAAGCGAGGCCCGGTTGCCAGCTATAATTAAAATCTGATTACGGAAGGCAAAGATCGGCTAAAAGCGCCCGAAAGATCCTCGCCTATGCATAGCGGTCAGACAAATGACGGCCAAGGGCGATAGCGTCCATCCGTCCATAACGGAGATTTCGTCATGAGTGCCTTGACGATCGAAGGTCGGTGCAAACTCAACGGTGCAGAAAAGTCGGAACCAATAGGTGAAATCCATTTTTACGTCGATAACCCTCTCCGTCTGAGACTGGAGGAAGCTGAAGAACGCCTGCAGAAGACAGATGGGCGTGAAACCATGGTCGATGTCGACATGGATACACTGGAGTTGAAATTGCCGGAGGGATACGGCCCGTTGTCCGATTGCCAGATGCGCGTCTATATACACTACGAGCGCGGCCAGTTTCATCTGGTCGGGCATCGAGCGAGTGATGGAAGCTTGATCTATAGCAACGCTGTTTTGATCGATCAACTGCTTGATTAGCGGCGGCAGGTTGCTCGGCCATCAGTGCGAGAAAGGGACAGACGGAAAGAGCGGGATCTGTCCCTTTTTTCATTAATGCATCAACGCGTCGCAACGATAAACAACCGTGGGAACGGCAGCAGCACTGATCCATCGGCCAACGACGGATAGGCCCGCTCGATCGCCGCTTGGTACTGCTTGAGATACTGCGCCCGCTCCGCCTCATCCAGCGGATCAAGAAACGGCCGCAAACCGCTGCCCTTGAACCACTCGACGACACCAGACGCGCCGCCAGCAAGTGGATGATGGTAAGTCGTGCGCCACACATCGACACGGGAACAGTGGGCTCGCAGCATCGAGTAATACCCACTGGCATCTGCCATGTCCGTTCGCTGCCCGGCGGCGCCCGCCAGTTTGCCAACCCATGGGCCATCGGCTGCAACTTCGCGCATCAAGCGATGCGAAGGTTCGTTGAGATTGTCCGGCATCTGGATCGCCAGGCTGCCACCCGGCGCCAGCTTGCTCGCCAGTGCAGGCAGTAACTTCGCGTGGTCAGGAACCCACTGCAACACCGCGTTAGCGAAAATCACATCAAACGGGCCGTTTTCGTTCCAGGTATCAATATCAGCCGTATCGAATTGCACTTGCGGCAAGCGCTTGCGGGCGGCCTCGATCATATCGGTCGAACTGTCCAGGCCACGCACCGTAGCATTGGCGAAGCGCTCAACCAGCAATTCAGTGGAGTTGCCAGGGCCGCAACCGATGTCGATGGCCGAGCGCGCATCCGTGCCCGGAATGGCAGCCAGCAAGTCACGGGCCGGGCGTGTGCGTTCATCTTCAAAAGCGACGTATTGTTTGGCGGACCAACTCATTGCGTTCTCCTGTCGGTGCGAAGTTGCCTGAGGCAGACATCCGGTCAGCTAGGTTACATCGACCGGCGCGTGCGCCCTATCCCGACCTTCGGATGGCGACGCAACATAGAGGAATCCGGGCGGGCATTTTTATCGCCAAATCTTCTTGCGCCATAACCAAACCGACCGTTCGTCGAGACAGAAGCCAAGCAATTTTGACAGCCTGCATATCGCATCTATAGTCCTAATCGCGGCCCGTCGGAAGGAACCCGAACCCGTTAGTTTGCACGCAAGGAGCAAGGCCAGCTCATGCCCGTGACAGGTGGGTTCCGCCCGTAGTGTGTTCGCAACGGCCGTAAGGCAAGCAAGCGTTGTTGCGCCTGAAAAGTAACCAGGCATTCACTATGAACAAGGAGCTTTACTATGTCTCGAGTCACGGATGTACTTGTTTCAATCGACACTGAAACCATTCTGAAAAACTACCCGAACATCAGCAAAAACCCTGCGTCGCCGACGTTAATCGACGTCAATCATGTGTACATGGTGACCAATCAGAACAACGTGGTCAGCGGCCAGGCCGGTGGCGAACTTAACTTGAAAGCCCAGGTAGGCGACTTGATTCGCTGGCGTGAAACCAGCCTGTCGCAGAGCTTCGAGACTGCAGTGATTTTTTACAAGTTCGTTGGCAACGTCGGCAACGAGTTGATCTCCACACCCACGCCCCGCAAGGCTACAGCGTGCGTTGCCGTTCCCAACACCAGCAACCCGTCGGTGCCTAGCTGCCAGAAAGTCGATAACCATTACTGGTCTTCGGAAACACTTTCGTGCGGTAGCGTGACCTACCACTTCCATTTCCTGATCGTTGATCGCGACTGCAAGATCGTAGGCTGCTGCTCGTGGGATCCTTTCATTACCATCCGTAACTGACGATGACCAGGCCCCTTGGCAACGAGGGGCCTACCGAGTTCGTTGCCGCTTCGGCCGGGACGGGATGTCTTGCTTGAACTGATGCGGCTGCCGTCTTGAATCAACATCATGAAAGGAATCCATGATGACTTCCGAACCGATTACCTCCCCCTCGACGAGTATCGCGCCAGCCAACAATGTGCTGCTGATCGTCGATGCCGAATCACTGCTGTCACGCTATCCGCAGCCCAGTCTTGAACCGCAAAACCCGACCGGTATTGAAGAAGGTTTCATCTTCGCCATCAGCGGAACAAAGTCAACACAAAGTACAACAAATGACAGCTTAATGACGCTCACCGCGAATAACGGCGAGAACTTCCACATCCGTGGCAGGACCGTCAGCTTGCTCGCCGAACACAGCGTGGTGTTCTACGAGATGTCTGCAGGTGATGCAGGGGTACTTTCACCGCCTGAACTGGTGGTCCACGCAAACCTGACAGTCCCCGCACCCGATCCCGAAAACCCGACCCAACCGGGCAGCCACATGGCCGATGATCATTACTGGCATTGCACGCAATTGGCGGCTGGGGTTGAGGCGTGCGAACTGAAATTCATGTTGATCAATAAAAGCTGCGAGGCACTGGGGTACTTCAGTTGGTCGGTGGACGTGAAGTTGGCGGAGTGAACAGAAACCCCCAAAACACCAGCTTCTAGGGCAAATGCCGATCAGTTAAGCCAAAACGCAATCCGTAGCAGCTGGCGCAGCCTGCGTTCGGCTGCGAAGCAGTCGTAAAACCTGAGTTTGCGGTACTCCTGAAACACCGCATCGTCTGATTTCACGACTGCTTCGCAGCCGAACGCAGGCTGCGCCAGCTGCTACGGATTGTGTCGTTCCTTAACTGATTGGCATTAGCCTCAAGGGCCAAATGCCCACAAAAAACCGGCCGCGATGGCCGGTTTTCTTTCGCGCCGAGCAAGCTCGGCTAGTCGTAATACCCAACAGTCTTCTTCAAGTGATCCGAGTATTCGTAGATATCGTCTATCGAGTTTATTGCATGCCGGGTTTCATTTTTCTCTTCGTCAAAAATCCCGATGTACTTCTGTGAACGATTGAAGTGCAGACGGCAGATCGGTTTGCGGTTGTTGTCGTCGAGCAGAATGCCGAAATAACTCTGTGTATCGCGCTGAACAATCCGCTTTGCATCGACAACAGACCGAACGACGGCACGGACGATGTGATATCCCTCCAGCTCTTCCAAGGTGGTCAGAACCTTGTCCTCGGACTCGTCTCGCAAATCCGGCTGCTCAGCGCCACTGGAGGAAACCGGCAAAGAGGCCAACGCGGGTTGAATGGCGCCGCTCATGGCCGACTTGAGCCTGTCGTTAATTTGGTCGTTGAGAAACTGCACCACAGCTTTTCTCGTTAGCTCATGGAACTGCTCACGGACCTTCTGAGTAATCACACCGTCGTATACACGCGAAGCGAACACTTTCACAAAGTCGTCATCAGGTTTGCTGACCTGCGAAGCAATGACCTTTTTGATTTGGCTGACGTACTTCAGCTCACCTGCGGCGCTAATAATCGAATCCACATCGAAGGCTGACTTGGTGAGCTTGACCAATTCGGGGACGGAATACTCATCGATATCCAGAAGGTCGAGTTCAAGAAATGGCTTCTCATCCATCTTGTTGGGCGCATCCAGGTCGGTGAAAAACTTGTAGACCTGACCGTTGGTAAGGATAGAGATTCGGGCGCTGGTGACGTGGAAGTAGCGAAACAACTGGGAGGCGTGATTGATGTGCAACGGCTCGCCTATTTTTTTGCACTCAATGAGGATTTGAACCTCTCCTCCCTTCATGATTGCGTAATCAATTTTTTCTCCCTTTTTCGTTCCAATATCGCAAACGAATTCGGGAGTTACTTCCGTCGGATCGAAGACATCGTAGCCCAGCACCGTACTGATAAATGGCATGACAAACGCGTTCTTGGTCGCTTCTTCCGTCTTAATGGCAGCGCCTTGCAAACGAACTTTGGCGGCTAAGCTTGCTAACTTTTCGAAGAATTCCATGAGTGGCCTCTTATCTGGTTCGGTCCGTGTGTTTGCATGCTGGCAAATTGATTGCCTTTGATACTAGACACAAACCGGCACAAAGAAAGAATCCAACCAAGAATTGGGAACAACAGAGATTTCTTCCATCCATATCCGGGTCAATTTGTCCTATAAGATCGCTAGCTCGCAGCCTTCGTCAGCTCCTCCGAGCTACCGGCTTATCATTGAACCCAGAATTTAATCAGAATTTTCATCATGCCCGTGCTGTCTGAAAACCAGGCGCATCCCTATAAGGAACACGGCAATGAAATTCGCAAAAGTCGCTCAGAAACTTGCCCTGTGGGCCGGCAGCCCCAAGACGTTCATGGGGGCGATCATTCTGATTTTTCTGTGGGGTCTGAGTGGGCCGATTTTTCACTTCAACGATACCTGGCAACTGATCATCAATACGTCGACCACCATCATCACGTTCCTGATGGTGTTCCTGATCCAGAACACCCAGAACCGCGACACGGACATTTTGCATTTGAAGATTGATGAGTTGCTGCGGGTGACGAAGGATGCGCAGAACGCAATGCTGGGCCTCGAGGCGCTGGATCTCAAGCAGCTGGAAGCGCTGAGAAAGCAGTATCGGCAACTTGGCGAGGGCGAAACAGTTTCCGTGGACGGGACCGTCGCCGAGGAAAAAGGCAAACCGGATTTGAATCAATGCTGATCGGGAAGTCGCGGGTGGCCCCAGACCACCCGCTCACTCCGATGGCTAGCGACTGGCTTGCAGCGCCTTGGCCATTTGCAGGTGGTTCTGCAGTTTGGGCAACGTTTCTTCGGCGAAGGCTTTGATTTCAGGCACGTCAGTGGTCTGCGCTGCCTGTTGAAGCTGTTCGATGGCTTCCTGGGTGGTTTTCACCTGACTGGCCGCGTAGGCCTGGTCGAAGCTCGCGTCGTCCTGCACTTGCGGCATCAAGGCTTTGGCTTTATCGACGACCTCTTCGCGCGGGGCCACCGGCAAATCCAGCTGCTTGGCGATTTTCGCCAGGTGCTGGTTGGCGGTGGTGCGGTCGTTGATGACGACGATGGTGTAGTCCTTGACCTCTTTGGATTCGGTTTTCTGGTGCGCCAAGCGGCTGGCTTCGATATCGGCCATGCCTTTGGCCGACGCATCGTTAATGAATTCGGCGGGGGACTGGGCAAAGGCGCTGCTGGCGCACAGGGCCAGCAACGTGGCAAAACTGGCATTGCGTAATCGGGTGGCCATCCGGCTCATGGTCGCGCCCTCCTCGTAAAAAATTCAAACGGGAGCTTACGCTCCCGCCTCTCAATCAAAACTACCTTCACCGCTACTTCGATTTCTGACCACCTTTGCGGCCCATATCGGGTTTCGCAGGGTCTTTATCGACAGTCGTGGTGGTAGTTTTCCCACCTTTGCGACCGGCTTCAGACGCCTTGGTTCGATCGTTGGCGAAGTTTCCCGAGTTCGAGTTTCTTGAATTAGGCATGATTCTCTACCTCTTGGTAATGATCGCGGCGAGCAGGAGCCCGCATAAAATCAGAATTTCGATCACCGCAAAGGTTTAGAGAAATTGAAATTTACGCGACGAACGGTGGCAGATTTTTCAGGCCCCGAGGCGCTGATGATGTTGGCGCTTGGCGGCGTACATGGCTTCATCGGCATGCCGAAACAACTGATTTTCTTCAGTGCCGTGGTCGGGGTATTGCGCAACGCCGATGCTCGTCTGGATGATCAGGCTGTGGCCGTCCAGACGCAGGGGCTGAGCCAGGACCTGTCGGATTTTTCCCGCCACGATGTCGGCGTCTTCCGAGGCGTGGATGCTGTGCAACAACACTACAAACTCATCACCGCCGATGCGCGCCACGGTGTCGGTTTCGCGCACGCAGCCTTTGAGCCGATTGGCGACCGCTTGCAGCAGCATGTCGCCGACCGTATGACCGTGGGTGTCGTTGACTTGCTTGAAGCGGTCGAGGTCGACGTACAGCAGTGCCATTCGGCCAGAGTCCGCTCGCGCCTGCGTCAGTGAGTCTTTAAGACGGTCACGGAGCAACTCTCGGTTGGCCAGTTGAGTCAGTGGGTCGTATTGGGCCATGCGCTGCAGTCTGGCATGCAATTGCTTGCGCTCAATCGCGGTGGCGACCTGGGCGCAAACGTATTGCAGCAGCTCCTTGTCCTGCTCGGTGTAACGCTCGCCGCCCGGTACGCTTTTGACGATCAGCGCACCGATGGTGCCGTTTTGAGAACTCAACGGCACACCCAGCCAGCAGGGTGAATGCTGGCCCGCGACCAGCGCCTCAAACCCTTCCGGCAAATTGTCCTGACCCGCGGTCAGCAGAATCGGCTGGCCGCTGCGAATCACTTCGGCGCAGAGACGTCCGGTGATCGTTCCGGGCTGCTCGGGTTGCAGCTCCAGGTCGTCCACGTGATAAGGGAAATTCAGCTGTGCACAGTGTTCGTCATACAGCGCCACGGAGAAATTCAGCGCCGGCAGCCATTCACCGATGATCAAATGGATGCGTTTGAACAACGCCAACAAGTCTTCCGCCGCGTGGGCCGCTTCGGAGATCGCATACAACGCCGCTTGTCGGGATTCGGCCTGCTTACGCTCAGTGATGTCGCGTGCCACGGCGATGCGCAGCTGGTCGACCTCAGACCAGCGCGCCGACCAGAGGATGTGCGCCACCCGGCCATCCTTGCGCAGATAGCGGTTTTCGAAGTTGAGCTTGGGGTCGCCGCCCATGATTTCCCGCGCGGCATCGAGGGTGCGCTGTCGATCGGCGGGATGCACCAGGTCGATCATCGGCTGGCCGATCAGCTCTTCGGGGGTATAACCGAAAATACGTTCGCAGGCCGCGCTGACAAATACGAAGCGACCTTGTTTGTCGACCGCACAGACGGCGTCCAGCAAGAGATCGATGAAGCTCGCCAACGGCGCGGAATTTCTGGTTGCCATAGTGCGGTGAGCGTGTCCGGATATGCAGCAATAATGAACCTTCCCTTCCCCAGCAATACAACTGACGCGTCCCTGCGATCAGCCTCACGCCTTGTTCGTCACCAGCCCCGGCAATGCATGCGCCAGGGCGTTGATGGCGAAACCGATAAACATCACCCCACACAACCGGGTGATCAACAGCTCATGGTGCTGGTACAAGCTGCGCACCTGCCGCGCACCGACAATGCCAATGAGGATAGCGTAGGCCATGAGGCCACCGACGAAGCTCAGAACAATCAGCCACGGCAGCATCGACCAGTGCAGCAATTCGGCACGGCTGGACAGCAACGCCGTAAAAGTCGCTACCGCCACCGGGTAAGCCTTCGGATTGGTCAGGCCAAACAGAATGCCGTGCCAGAACGGCTGCCGCGCCGGCCCCTGTGGCGCTTCGACACTGCTGCGACGGGCACGAACCGCGCGCAGGCCGAGCCAAAACAGGTACAGCCCACTGAGTACTCCCAGCACATCGAACGCGGTGCTACCGATTTCCCGCGCACCGACAATCGCAATCAGCGCCGTGCTGCACCAGACCACATCCCCCAGCAAATGCCCGCAGAGAAACCCCGCCCCAGCCCGCCGACCACGCGCCGCACCGATGCCGAACACCGCCAACACACCCGGCCCCGGCGTGATGCCGTAAATAAAGCCCGAGGCCAGAACAGCCATTAGCAGCGATGGGGTCATTGGAAGTCCTGTTGAGCCGGGTTGAATGCACGCAAGTCTATCTCAGGTCCCCGGAGCCTGACTTACTGATCGTCGCAGAACTTCATTGCCGCATAGGGTCGCTGTCGACAGGCCGCCAGTCGTGACGCCAGATCGCCAACATGGGCTTCTAGCTTGTGCCCGTCTGGGTCGAGGAAATAGAACGATGCGCCTTCGCTCCGGTTATCACGCCATTCCTGGACGTTGGATGATCGCAGGCGTTCGACGAACAGCGGGAAATTCGATGCACTGATACCGAAGGCGTAATGGGTGTAGTCGGCGGCGGGTTCGGATTTGCGCAGTGGATCGAGGGAAAGGCACAACCACAGACCCGGCAGCGAGAGATAGGCGCCGGTGTCCCAAATAGCTTCGAGGCGCAGTTGCAGCAGATCTTGATAAAACGTCACGCTGCGGTTCAAGTCGGTGACGGCGAGCGTCAGGTGGTTAAGGCCAGTGAGCAATTTTTTTACCTCAATCGCTAATTGATGAGCCCGTGGTTTGGTCGCCGCGCACTATCCCCTCCCCAATCCGCCCATTCAACCAGTTCAACGCCTGATCCCCACCCCGCCGCTTGTGCCAAACCAACACAAACGTAAACGACGGAATATGAAACGGCGGCGGGACTACGATCAACGACTGCTCATCGATATTGAGCAACCCTCGGGAAGCGACGGTGAGGATCAGGTCGGTGCCGCTGATGAATTCCGGGGCGACGCTCCAGTGCGGCAGGCTGATCGCCACGCGACGGCGTTCACGCAGGGCGGTCAGGGCCCGTTCGATTTCCGGGGTGCCGCTGCCGCGCATTTCCAGCAGGACGTGGGGTCGGGCGAGGTAGGTCGGCAGGTCGAGCACGCCATCGGCGGGCAGGCTGTTACGGTCGAGCAGGCAAGCGTAGTGCTCTTCGAACAACGGGGTGCTGCGCAACTCGTTCGGCAACTCTGGAAAGACGCCTGCCGCCACGTCGATGTCGCCGTTGAGCACTCCCTCGATCATGCCTTCGCGGCTGGCATGGCTGATTTGCAGATCGATGCCCGGTGCTTCCCGGCGCAAAGTCCGTATCAACCCCGGCAGGACGATGGCAGCGCCATAGTCGGACATCGCCAGTCGAAACGTGCGCTTGGCGGTGGCCTGATCAAAGGTATTCGGTGCCAGCAGCGATTGCACTTGGGCCAGGGCTTCGGCCAATGGAGCCATCAACTCCAGGGCTCGCGGGGTTGGCACAAGGCTCGCGCCAGCCCGTACCAGCAAAGGATCGCCGAGCAGATCACGCAATCGCGCCAAGGCATGACTGACGGCCGGCTGACTCAGGTGCAGGCGCTCGGCGGCACGGGTCACGTGTTGTTCGCTGAGCAAGGCGTCGAGGATCACCAGCAAATTGAGGTCGACGCGCCGAAGATCATTCATCTGATGCATGTTCTGCATAGCTATTTGGAATTTAAATCTGCGCGACGAATACTCTAGAGTCCAGCAAAACCTGTTGGAGAATCTTCATGAGTACGTTGCATTGGGCCGGGCTGTTGCTGCTGGCCGTGATAGCCGGGGCGGTGGTGCCTTTTCAAAGCGCAATCAACGCCAACCTCGGGCGCGGCTTGGGCCATCCGTTGTGGGCGACTCTCGCGTCGTTGTTGGTGAGTATTGTGGTGTTGCTGCCGGTGATGTTGGCGCTGCGTTTGCCGTTGCCGTCGCTGGCGTTCATCAGCAAGGCGCCGCTGTGGATATGGACCGGTGGCGCGTTTGGGGTGTGCTTTATTTCATTGGCGCTGATGTTGCTGCCCAAGCTCGGGGCATCGGGGTTTATTGCGTTGGCGCTGGCGGGACAGGTGGTGGCGTCGCTGGTGCTGGATCACTTCGGGTGGTTTGGGTTGGTGGAGCGGGAGATGACGTTGCCGCGGGTGTTTGGGGCGGTGTTGTTGATAGCAGGCGTGGCGTTGATTCAGTTCAGTGCCACACCGGTTAAAGGGGTGATCACGACTTGAAGATCAAAAGATCGCAGGCTGCGCCAGCTCCTACAGGGATGCGTGGTCCATGTAGGGGCTGAGGTAGCCTGCGAAACCTTTAAAACTTGTCGAGCGTGCGCAGCTTCTGCGGCAACCCCCACAGCAGCAGCGCGACGGCGATCAGTGCAGCGACGCCGATAACATACAGTGCTGGCGTGGTGCTGCCCGTCAGGTCTTTGATCCGCCCCACCATCACCGGGCTGACGATGCCGCCGAACTGGCCGAGGGTGTTGATGACTGCGATCCCGCCAGCAGCCCCTGCGCCAGCACCGGCCAGCAGTTTGGGCGGCAGGGTCCAGAAACTCGGGATGGACGCGATAATCCCGGCACCGAGCAAGCCCAGCGCGACAATCAGGAAGGTCGTGTGGTTAGCGAAGATCCCCGCACAGAAGAACCCCACCGCACCCACCGCAACCAGACCTGCGACAAACTTGCGCCGCTCACCGGTCGCGTCGGACAACCGCCCGATCACCACCATGCTGATCGCGCCGCAGATGTAAGGGATGGCGGTCAGTAAACCAATCATCACCGGGCTCTCGGTACCGGCGCTGCGAATCAGTTGCGGGGCCCAGAAGTTCAAGCCGTAGGACGCCACCTGAATCAGGAAGTAGATCAGCCCGAGGGTCAGGAAACCCGGAATCCGCAGTGCGGCGAGCAACGAGCCGCCACTCTTGTGCGGTTCATGGTGCGCGATGCGGCTGGCCAGCAGCGTTTTCTCGGATGGCGTCAGCCAATGGGCGTCTTCGATGCGGTCCTTGAGCAACGTCAGCACCAGCAAGCCAAGGCCAATGCAAGGCACGCCGCCCAGCAGAAACAGCCAGTGCCAGCCGCGCATATCCATAAAACCGTCGAGGTGTTGCAGCACCAGCCCGGAGAACGGTGCGCCGACCAGGCCGGCAAACGCCGACGACAGAAACAACATCGACGTGATGCGTCCGCGATAGTGCTGCGGGAACCACAGCGTCAGGTAATACAGGACTCCCGGCGCAAAACCGGCCTCCATCGCACCGATCACAAAGCGCAGCGCGTAGAACTGCCATTCGCTATTGACGAAGACCATGGCCGCAGTAGCGAGGCCCCAGGACATCATGATCCGGGCGATCCAGCGCCGGGCGCCGACCTTGTACAGCATCATGTTGCTCGGCACTTCGAAGATCACGTAACCGACCACAAATAACCCGGCGCCGAGGCCGTAAGCGGTGTCGCTCAGGCTCAGGTCGGCCTGCAACTGGAACTTGGCGAAGCTGATGTTGATGCGGTCGAAAAATGCGAACAGGTAGCAGACCATAATCAACGGCATCAGGCGCCAGGCGACTTTGCTGACCAGGGCTTTTTCTTCGTCGTGGCTAACGGACGGGCTCGCGCCCGCCTCCAGTACATTAAGGCTCATGATGGTTCTCCAGGCGGACTGCCCGTGGGTGTCCGATTGTTTTTGTTGTCTGGTTGAGAGGCTTTGTGGACGCTTTTACTGTAGGAGTGAGCCTGCTCGCGATGACGGAGTCATATCCGACATCGCATGAACTGACCCACCGCTATCGCGAGCAGGCTCACTCCCACAGGGTTTTGAGTTGGGTCAGGAAGGCACTGGATGCAGATCGCAATTGCGTCCGGCTTTGGCCAGCTGACCGGGCACTTCGTGGCCCAGCAGCGCGGGTAATCCTCGCGACAATTGCAGCAACAGCGGCAGATCGATGCCGGTATGAATGCCGATTTCATCGCACAGGTTGACCAGATCTTCAGTACAAATATTGCCCGAGGCGCCCGGCGCGAACGGGCAACCGCCGAGCCCGCCGAGGGCCGCGTCGAAGCGTCGGGCACCGGCCTCATAGGCGGCCAGCACGTTGCATAAACCGAGGCCGCGAGTGTTGTGGAAATGCAGGGTCAGATCAGCCGGCGAAACTCGCTGCAAGACCCGCCGCACCAGACGATCAACCTGCCGCGGATTGGCCATGCCAGTAGTGTCGGCCAAGGTAATGCCCCGAATCCCGAGTTCCTGATAGGCCTCGACGATTTGCAGCACGCGATCCTCATCGATCTTGCCTTCAAACGGACAGCCGAAGGTGGTGGCGATGCTGGCGTTGAGTCGCACCTTCGTCCCTTGGACGTATTGCACGATCTCGCCGAACGCGGCCAATGAGGCTTCGCAACGCATGCGCATGTTGGCCAGGTTGTGGGTCTGGCTGGCGGACATCACCAGGTTCAACTCGTCGGCCTTCGTCGCCAGCGCCCGTTGCGCGCCTTTCAGGTTGGGGATCAACGCGACGTAGATCACCCCCGGTTGCCGGGCGATGCCCTTGAACACCAGCTCACCATCGCGCAGCGCCGGAATCGCCTTGGGGGAAACGAACGAGCCGGCTTCGATGCGGCTGAAACCGGCCAGCGACAGCTGATCGATCAAGGCAATCTTGTCGACGGTTTCGACCCAGGTCGGCTCGATCTGCAAGCCATCGCGGGGGGAGACTTCCTGAACAATCAGGGTCTCGGAAAAATCAGTGATCATTGCACCACCCCTTGAGCTTTTAGTCGTTCGATGTCCGAACCGGTAAGGCCCAGTCCCGCGAGGATGCCGTCGGTGTGCTGGCCCAACGCAGGTCCGGACCAGTTCACGCCACCGGGCGTCTCGGACATTTTCGGCACAATGCCGGGCATCTTCACCGTGGCACCGCCCGGCAAGTCGGCGTTGAGCAGCATGTCCCGCGCCTGATAGTGCGGATCGGCGACGATGTCGGCGACTGAATAGATGCGCCCGGCCGGGACTTCGGCAGCTTCCAGTGCCGACAACACCTCGTCGATCGGCAGGCTGCTGGTCCAGTGAGTGATCGCCGCGTCGAGCACGTTGCTCTTGGCAGCACGCCCGTCGTTATGGGCAAACTCCGGCGCATCGGCCAGATCACGGCGACCGATGACGTCCATCAGGCGCTTGTAAATCGGGTCGCTGTTGCCGGCGATCACCACATAAGCGCCATCGGCTGTCAGGTAAGTATTGGACGGCGCGATGCCTGGCAAGGCGCCGCCGCTGCGCTCACGAACGTGGCCGAGCATGTCGTATTCCGGCACCAGGCTTTCCATGACATTGAACACACTTTCAGCCAGGGACACATCGACGACTTGCCCACCGCCCTGCCCGGTCTTGACCCGCAGCAGCGACATCAAGGCACCGATCACCGCGTGCAGCGAAGCCAGGGAATCACCGAGGCTGACGCCCACCCGAGCCGGCGGTGAACCGGGGGTGCCGGTGGTGTAGCGGATCCCGCCCATGGCCTCGCCAATCGCACCGAACCCCGGACGATCGCGGTACGGGCCGGTCTGGCCATAACCGGAAATACGCACCAGCGTCAGGTTGGGATTGAGGGCGTGCAAGACATCCCAGCCCAAGCCGAGTTTCTCCAGAGCGCCGGGACGCAGGTTTTCGATCAACACGTCGGCGCTGCTCGCCAGTTGCTTGACCAGTTCGATGCCTTCGGGGGATTTCAGATTCAGCGCCAGGGACTTCTTGTTTCGCGATTGCAGGTACCACCACAGCGACGTGCCTTCGTGCAGCTTGCGCCATTTGCGCAGCGGATCGCCCTGACCCATGGCTTCGATCTTGATCACTTCGGCGCCGAACTCGGCGAGCATGCGCGCGGCGAACGGCGCGGCGATCAGCGTACCGATCTCGATCACTTTGATTGCACTTAAGGGGGCAGTCATCGCGGGGTACCTCATGTTGTTCTTGGAATATGAGCCAAGGCTAGAGGACCACGGGTGAAGGAATCCAACCTTCAGTTGGCAACGTTCGTTCGCGAAACGCGAACGCTCAACCCGCTCCGCGCAAATGCTCGAACAACATCCGGCTCACCGGCGACAGCGCCGCCTCATCGCGCACCACCAGAACCAACGCACGATCCGACCAGTCATCCGTCAACGGCACCGCGTGCAAGCCCAGTGCCCGGCCAAACAGTTCATAGGCCTTTTGCGGCAGGATGCCGATGCCCATGTTGGCCTGGACCATCCGGCACATCGCATCGAAACCCGGTACATGAATCCGTAGCCGCAGCACTTTGCCGGCCTCTCGCGCGGCCGCATGAGTTCGCATATTGATCGAACTGGCGGAGTGCAGACCGACGTAATCGCTGCCCAGCGTATCGGCGAAGGCCAGGCTGGAACGACTCGCCAACGCATGATCGGGCAGCATCAACACCATCAGTTTGTCCTGTCGATAAAGCACGCTGTGCAGACCTTTGACGTCACTGTCACTGGAGCAGATCCCAAGGTCGGCCACGCCATCCAGCACACCCTGAATCACCCCGCTGCTGGGGCGTTCTTCGAGGTCGGTCTTGACCTCAGGATGACGCTCGGAAAAGTCCCGCAGGTCTTCGGGTAGAAACTGGATGATTGCCGACAGGTTGGCGAGCATCCGCACATAGCCGCGGATACCGTGGCTGTGTTCGCCCAGTTCGAGCCCCATTTTCTCGACGTTGAACAGCATCTGCCGGGCATGGTGCAACAAGGTTTCACCGGCCGGCGTCAGGGTCATGCCCTTGGCCTGGCGCACGAACAGACTGATGCCCAGCGCTTCCTCCAACTCCATCAGCCGCTTGCTGGCGGCCGACACGGCGATGGCTTCACGGGCGGCGGCACGGGTCAGCGTGCCCTCCTCATGAACGGCGACAAACAGCTGGAGAGTGATCAGGTCGAGGCGGCGGATCAGGCTTTTTTGCAGCATGGAGGGCTCGATGACTTCTGTTCGACTGAGTCGGCAGGATAGCCCGGTTTCTCCGCGACTCGGCAAAGCATTTAGCCCACAACATCACGAGGCATCGCCCTACACATAAATCTCTTGTAACACTCAGCCGTACCGGAAACAGCCGATTCAAAGCCTCCGCCGCGCTCTGTAAAGTCTGGAAACACACACGAACTGCAACACACCCATGGATCGTTTCACTCAAGGAAAGTCATCTTCACATGGACCAGACAGCACACGCGGCAAACCGCTACACCAACTACCGCAAAGTCATCGCGTTGGCCGACCACGATTGGGAGAGCGCTGAAGCCGGGAAAATTTCAGGGCTTAAC
This sequence comes from Pseudomonas silensiensis, assembly GCF_050434865.1. Classification (NCBI taxonomy): domain Bacteria; kingdom Pseudomonadati; phylum Pseudomonadota; class Gammaproteobacteria; order Pseudomonadales; family Pseudomonadaceae; genus Pseudomonas; species Pseudomonas silensiensis. The sequence goes on along the minus strand of NZ_JBNDJH010000011.1, from coordinate 26,967 downwards.
GTCGAAATCAAAAGTGCCAACCGGATGCTCGATCAGCACGGGCGCGCGTTTCATCATTTCTGCACGACGTCATACCTGGGCCTGGATCACCATCCCGACATTCTCGACGGCGCCATAAATACCCTGTGGGAAGCCGGCACCCTACGCGTCGCCAATTCAAAGAACCGCTGCAAGCTGGCCATTCTGGAACAGTACGAAACCGAACTGTCCGAGTTGTTCGGCGCCAGCTGCCTGAGCACCTTGTCGTGCAGTGCGGCGAGTGCCGGAATCCTGCCGCTGCTGGCCAGCGGCGTGTTCACGGACAACCGCCCTCCCGTGATGGTCTTCGACCGGTTGGCGCATTACTCGATGAATCACCTCAAAGCCGCCTGCGCCGATGAAACCACGGTCGTGACCTGCCCTCATAACGACATGGATTTTCTCGAGAAGCAGTGCCAGCAGCACCGCACCGTCGCGTATGTCGCCGACAGCGCCTACAGCATGGGCGGGGTCGCGGACCTGGATAGTCTTTTGTATCTGAAGGACCGCTATGGGTTGTTTCTCTATCTGGACGATTCCCACGCGCTGTCCGCCGTCGGAACATCGGGCGCAGGCCTCGTGCGCCCCAGGTTGCATGCACTGGAGGATGACTGCCTGATCGTCGCCTCGCTGGCCAAGTCGTTTGGCGCCAGCGGTGGTCTGGTGATGCTGGGTAATGAACGGCAGAAGAAGCTCATTGCCCGTTACGGCGGCCCCAGCAATTGGTCGCAAAGCCTGAACAGTGCAGCCATTGGCGCGGGCAGAGCGTCCATCCTGCTTCATCGCACGCTGGAATTTGCCGCGTTGCAGGAAAAACTTCAGGTTAATATCCGGCTGTTCGACAGCCTCATACGCACCGATCAATACAACAGCAATATGGCTATTCGTCTGGTCAACTGCGGCGAAGCAGCGCTGGCCAACAACATCGCCATGGAACTGGCCAATCACGGTTTCTTCACCTCGGCCGTGTTTTTTCCGGTGGTCGCACAAGGCAAGGCAGCCATCAGAATCACCCTGCGCGCCGACATGGAGCCGACGCTGATCCGCCACTTTTGTGAACTCATTTCCGAGCTTTTACGCACCCAAGGCCGGGAAATCGGCTGTTGAACTGAAATCAGGGAAGATTCAATGAAGAGCAGCACCACCCTCCTCGTCACTTGCTGCACGGTTTTCCTCGCCCAGTTGGGCATGAGCATTTACCTGCCGGCGCTGCCGGACATGGCCCGGGATCTGTCCGCCGACGCCTCGCAGGTGTCCTGGGGGCTGGCGGTGTATCTGATCGGCATGGCGTTGCCGATGTTGTTCTGGGGCAGTCTTGGCCAGCGCATCGGCCGCAAACCGGTGCTGCTCGCCGCGCTGGGTATCTACGGGCTGGGCAATCTGGCCCTGCCCCTGAGCCAGAAGCTTGAGTCGTTCCTGGCGTTTCGACTGATTCAGGGCATTGGCGCCAGCGGCATTTCGGTCATGGCCCGGGTGCTGATCCGCGACAGTTTCCGCGGCGAGCTGCTGGCCAAGGCGTTGTCCTGGATTTCGATTTCCTTTGTGGTCGCGCTGGGGATCGGTCAATACCTGGGGTCGATCATTCAGGTGGCGCTGCGCTGGCCAGCGATTTTCTACCTGTTGGGTACTGTGAGTCTGATGATGGGGGTGGTCGTGGCTCGGGTGACGTTCCCGGTGCTGGCCGAGGAGAATGCCCCGTCATCCGCCTGGCCGAGCTACTGGCGCATTTTGCGTCATCGAGCCTTTCTGTTGCCGGCCCTCACCGGCGGCCTTGGGTACGGGGTGATTGTGGCGTTCAACACCGCAGCGCCGCTAATTCTGCAAGGACCGTTCAACTGGTCGGCCGTGGAATACGGGTTGTTGGGCTGGCCGATCAGTGCGGCGTATTTTCTGGGGGCTTTGGCGGTCAATGGCTTTGTACTTCGCACCGGTCAACGCGGATTGATGACGGCGGGCGTAGGGCTGGTGCTGGCTGGCAGCGCAGTGATGTTGCTGGGGAGTCTGGTGGGCACTTCAGTGGCGCTGCTGTTCTGGTTGCCCTATTGCGTTGCGGTGTTCGGCCAGTCTTTGACTTACCCGATCAGCCTGTCCCTGGCCAATGACGGTTCGCCGGTCGGCGGTGCGTATGCGATGGCGTTGAGCGGTTTCATTCATCAACTGATGGCTGCCGTTATCGGCGGGATCGCCAGTTTGATCGCGAGCCCGCAAGCATGGCCGCTTTCACTGTTGTGTACCTTGCTGGCATTGGGCGCGATGCTCTGCGTGATGCTCGCGCCCGGTCGCAAGACTTCCTAGAAGGCGCTGCGGAAAATCTCCTCGATCTGGCGCTGATCCGCCACGCGAGGATTGGTCAGGCCGCACGCGTCTTTCAAGGCATTGGTGGCGAGGGTCGGGATGTCGTTGAGCTTGGCGCCGAGTTCACGCAAACCGGCGGGAATTTCCACGTCTCTGGACAGGCTGCGGATCGCCACGATGGCCGCCTGGGCGCCCGCTTCCGGGGTGAAACCGTGAACATTGGCGCCCATCGCAAGGGCGACATCAGTAAGGCGATCGGCGCAAACCAGCGCGTTAAAGCTTTGTACGTGGGGCAGCAGTACCGCGTTGCACACACCATGAGGCAAGTCGTAGAACCCGCCCAACTGATGAGCCATGGCGTGGACATAACCCAGGGATGCGTTATTGAACGCCATGCCGGCGAGGAACTGCGCGTACGCCATGTTTTCCCGCGCGGCCATGTCACTGCCGTCGCGGACGGCCAGGCGCAGGTTGTTGCTGATCAACGTGATCGCCTTCAGTGCGCAGGCATCGGTGATTGGATTGGCCGCCGTGGAAACGTAGGCTTCGATGGCGTGGGTCAGTGCGTCCATGCCAGTGGCAGCCGTCAGGCCCTTGGGCATGGCGACCATCAGCGCCGGGTCGTTGACCGACAACAACGGCGTGACGTTGCGATCGACAATAGCCATTTTCACGTGACGGGATTCATCGGTGATGATGCAGAAACGGGTCATCTCGCTGGCCGTGCCGGCGGTAGTGTTGATGGCGATCAGCGGCAGTTGTGGCTGGGTGGATTGATCGACGCCTTCGTAATCGCGAATCTGCCCGCCGTTGGTTGCGCATAACGCGATGCCTTTGGCGCAGTCATGGGGCGAACCGCCGCCCAGGGACACAACGAAATCACAGCGGGTTTCTTTCAGCAGACCCAGGCCGCTCTCGACGTTGGCCATGCTCGGGTTGGGCTTGGCGCCGTCGAAAATCACCGAATCGATGTCCTGCATCGCCAGTTTCTCGGCAATCATCTTCGCTACGCCCGCCTTGGCCAGCCCGGCGTCGGTGACGATCAGCGCCTTGCGAAAACCGTACTTGCGAATGGCGTCCATGGCTTCGTCGAGGCAACCGATGCCCATGATATTCACGGAAGGGATGAAAAACGTGCTGCTCATGAGCGAGTCTCCTGGCTGAGGCCGAACCGGTAGCGCCGATCCAGCGGGTACCCACAGGATCGACCTATCGGTCTCGCAGTAACTTGATCTGGCTCAAGTCTTGGTCGTGATAAAGTCGCCGCCCATCAGACCTTCTGCTTTGAGACTTTGAACGCAATGACCGATTTCCAGGATGTTGATGCCCAACTTGAAGACTGGAACGCCTTGCGCGCCACCGCCTCGTTCAGCGGCCTGCTGGTGGGCAACGGCGCCAGTCGCGCCGTGTGGGACGACTTCGGCTACGACTCGCTGTTCGAAAACGCCCGTACCGTCGAAGAAAAACCCCTGAGCCAGTCTGAGCTGAGCGTGTTCGACGCGATGCAGACGCGCAGCTTCGAGCAGGTGCTCAGCGCGCTGAAAACCACCAGCCGGGTCAACAAAGCCCTGGCCGTGAGTTCCGCCGCACCACGCAATCGTTACTACGCGATCAAGGAAGCGCTGATCAACACCGTACACGCGGTGCATATCCCGTGGCGGCTGGTGGTGCCTTCGACGCTGGCGACGATCAATCAGGAACTGGGTCGCTATCGGACGGTGTTCACCACCAACTACGACTTGCTCAACTACTGGTCGATCCAGCACCAGCCTGATGCGATCAGCGACCTGTTTCAGGGTGCAGAATCAAGCTTTGATCTGAGCACCACGGCGACCGATAAAACCCGCCTGCTTTATCTGCACGGCGGGTTGCATCTGGTGCGCAATCAGGACGGCACGGCGCGCAAACTGATGTCGACCGAGGGCACGTTGCTCGGCAGTTTCGCGATCAACAACACGATCAAGACCCTCGACGACGTGCCGCTGTTCGTCAATGAAGGTCCGGCGCAGGACAAGCTCAAGACCATTCGCAGCTCGGACTATCTGTCGTTCTGCTACGACCAGTTACTTGGCCATGGCGACGGCTTGTGCCTGTTTGGCCATGCCCTGGGCGAGCAGGACAGCCACATTATTCACGCCTTGCGCCAGGCGAAACCGCCTGTGGTGGCGATCTCGATTTATCCGCGCAGCAAAGCGTTCATTCAGCACCAGAAGCGGCACTACGCGAAGGTGTTTGAGGGCACCGGGAGTGAGTTGCGGTTTTTTGATTCGAAGACGCATGCGCTGGGCAGCCCGAAGCTGACGGTGCCGGTCGAGGTCTGAATGTGATGATCGTTCCCGCGCTCTGCGTGGGAACGATCTCGGATCAGCGGTATGTTTAGAGCACCGGCAAGGTTTTGTCCTTGATCACCGTGGTCGGCCCGTTGGCCTTCACGCTGGCAATGCCTTTCTCCAGCGCAGCAGGGGAGGAGTAAGCCTCGCTGCTACCGATGATCTCGTGGTTACCAGCCTTGAGGTTGAAGTAAGGATGGCCATCCTTGGTGGTTTTCTTCTCGTAGCGTTCATCTTTGGGGCTGTTGCTCTGAACCGCCACGATGCCTTTGTCAGCGGCCGCGCGGGTGGTGTACAGCTCGCTGGTCAGAATGGTTTCCGCGTTGGCGGCCTTCAGTACAAATTTGAACTGACCATTGCTGCTTTTGCTCACTTCATACCATCCAGACATGCTCTTTCTCCTTGGCAATTGAGAGGTTTCGCGCTTCAGAGTAAAGACCAACCCCAGACATCTGTCGCCTGTACCGGCCCCATCGCGAGCAGGCTCACTCCTACAATGGAAATGCGATCCCCTGTAGGAGTGAGCCTGCTCGCGATGGGGCCGGTGAAGATGGCGCCCCCCCTACTTCACCACCGCGCGCACCACCGATAATTCCGGTGGCTGCACCCGTCGCTGACTCAGGTACCGCGTACAGCTGACCCGCAAAAACGAGGCGAAATTCACCACTTCGCCGCGGTAGTCCATCACCTCTTCATACAGCTTGGCGATCAACTGGTTGGTGGTCATGCCGTCGGCCTCGGCGATTTCGCTGAGGATGTCCCAGAACTGATTCTCCAGCCGCAGGGTGGTGACCACCCCGCAGATGCGCAGCGAGCGGGAGCGCGACTCGTAGAGAATCGGATCGGCTTTGACGTAGAGCTCGCACATGGAAAGGTCCCTCGTTACAGCGTGATTTTGGTGCCCAGCAACCCGAGGAAACCGGCGAGCCAGCTCGGGTGCGCCGGCCAGGCTGGCGCAGTCGCCAGATTGCCTTGTACGTGACCTTCCGTCACCGGAATATCGATGAACGTACCGCCGGCCAGGCGCACTTCCGGGGCACAGGCCGGGTAGGCGCTGCACTCGCGACCTTCGAGAATCCCCGCGGCCGCCAGCAATTGAGCACCGTGACACACGGCAGCGATCGGTTTGCCGGCCTTGTCGAACGCTCGCACCAGTTCCAGGACTTTTTCGTTCAGGCGCAGGTACTCCGGCGCACGACCGCCCGGCACCAGCAGGGCGTCGTAGTCCTCGGACTTGACCTTGGCGAAGTCGAAGTTCAGGGCAAACAGGTGACCGGGTTTTTCGCTGTAAGTCTGGTCGCCTTCGAAGTCATGGATCGCCGTGCGCACGGTCTGACCAGCGGTTTTGTCCGGGCAAACGGCGTGCACCGTGTGGCCAACCATCAGCAGCGCCTGAAATGGCACCATCACTTCGTAGTCTTCGACGTAATCGCCGACCAGCATCAGAATTTTTTTAGCCGCCATGGGGAGGACTCCTCTGGGAAATACGTGGGCCTGCAGGAGTATTCAAAGTAGTCCTTATCTGCGGGGTCGGGTAATAACCAGCTACTACCTGATGGACCGCGATGGCGTCCTCAAACTGTACGGATAACTCTGCACCTAGCTGTAACAGAGCAACGCCCACGGTTTATGGCTAGATGAAGGTCTTCCCGCCACCCTCGATTCTGGTTGCCATCATGTCCTCGCGCGAAAACACCGGCATGGCCCTCGGCCTGCTCGGCGTTGTGATCTTCAGCCTCACCCTGCCCTTCACACGGATCGTCGTGCAGGAACTCCATCCGCTGCTCAACGGCCTGGGCCGTGCGCTGTTCGCGGCGGTTCCGGCGGCGCTGCTGTTGCTATGGCGTCGGGAGAAGTGGCCGACGTGGAAACAGGTCAAAGGCCTGACCCTGGTGATTGCCGGGGTGATCCTCGGTTTCCCGGTGTTGTCGGCCTGGGCCATGCAAACCTTGCCGGCGTCCCACGGTGCACTGGTCAACGGCTTACAGCCGTTGTGCGTGGCGCTGTACGCGGCGTGGTTGTCCCACGAACGACCGTCGAAAGCCTTCTGGGCTTGCGCCGCGCTGGGCAGTGCGCTGGTGCTGGGGTATGCGTTGATCAGCGGTGCCGGCAGCATTCAGGCCGGTGATTTGCTGATGCTCGGGGCGATTGCCGTGGGCGGTTTGGGGTACGCCGAGGGCGGCCGATTGGCCAAGGAGATGGGCGGTTGGCAAGTGATCTGCTGGGCGCTGGTGCTGTCGACGCCATTGCTGATCGGGCCGGTGATGTACCTGGCACTGCAACATCAGGGCGAGATTTCGGCCAAGACCTGGTGGGCCTTCGGTTACGTCTCGCTGTTCTCGCAGTTCATCGGTTTCTTTGCCTGGTACGCCGGGCTGGCGATGGGCGGCATTGCCCGGGTCAGTCAGATCCAGCTGTTGCAGATCTTCTTCACCATCGCCTTTTCGGCGCTGTTCTTCGGCGAACACATCGAGCCGATCACCTGGCTGTTTGCCGCCGGGGTGATCGTGACCGTGATGTTGGGACGCAAGACCGCCGTGCGCCCGGCGCAACCGGGCACGTTACCGGCAGGGATTCAGGTCAAGCCTTAGCAACCAGCAACCCATCGGCCCGCAGCAGGGTTTCGAGGCAATGTTCGCTGATGTGGTAGAAATCCTTCAGTTCCTGAATCTTCACCAACAGCTGGGCCGGATCGACCGGCTCGGCACGCTTGACCGCCAGGATCATCTTGTTCTTGTTGGTGTGGTCCAGTGAGATGAACTCGAACACCTTGGTCTCGTAACCGCAGGCTTCCAGGAACAACGCACGCAAACTGTCGGTGACCATTTCCGCTTGCTGGCCCAAATGCAGACCGTATTGCAGCATCGGCTTGAGCAGCGCCGGGCTCTGGATCTGCAGGCGGATCTGCTTGTGGCAGCACGGCGAGCACATGATGATCGAGGCGCCGGAACGAATACCGGTGTGGATCGCGTAGTCGGTGGCGATGTCACAGGCATGCAGCGCGATCATCACGTCCAGCTCGCTCGGCGCCACGCTGCGCACATCACCGCACTTGAACACCAGCCCCGGATGTTCGAGCTTTGCGGCTGCGGCGTTGCACAAATCCACCATCTCTTCGCGCAGTTCGACGCCGGTCACAATGCCTTCGGCCTTCAGGGTGTTGCGCAGGTAGTCATGGATCGCGAATGTCAGGTAACCCTTGCCCGAGCCGAAGTCCGCCACCTGAACCGGTTTGTCCAGCGCCAGTGGTGACGTGGTCAGCGCGTGGCTGAAGACTTCGATGAACTTGTTGATCTGCTTCCACTTGCGCGACATCGCCGGGATCAGCTCGTGCTTGCTGTTCGTCACACCAAGGTCGGCAAGGAACGGCCGGCTCAGGTCGAGAAAGCGGTTCTTCTCGCGGTTGTGCTCGGCGGATGGCACTTCACGCAATTGCTGAGGTTTGCTCTTGAACAGCGAAGACTTGCCCTTTTTGCTGTATTCCAGCTGAGCTTCATCCGTCAGCGACAGCAAATGCGCATTTTTGAACGATGCCGGCAAGAGTGCGGCGATGGTCGCTACGCCCTCGGCAATCGGCAAATTCTTGGTGATGTCGCGCGTCTTGTAGCGGTAGACGAAGGACAGGCAGGGCTGATCCTTGACCGTCAGCTGTTTGATGATCAGCCGCTGCAAATCCACTTCAGTGCCGACGTACTTGGCCAGCACCAGTTTGATGAAGGCGTTATCGTCGAGGCTGGTTTGCAGCAAGTCGATGAACTGGGCGTGGTGATCCGGCGCGAGGCTGGCGGGAGTGGCGGTGACAGACATGGGAAAAACGGCCTCGGGCGGTGCGGATCGGGGAATGGCGGGTATTTTAGGGGGGATGGGGGTTGGGGACACGCAGTTATTTACCGAACGGTTTGAAAACCACCCCTCACCCCAGCCCTCTCCCCAGGGGGGAGAGGGGAAAGGGAGCCGATCGGGGGCTTTTCAAAACCTGAGTTCGACTCAAAATTTTCAGGTCGCAGTATCTCGAACATCCAACTCGGTAGGCTCCCTCTACCCCCTGGGGAGAGGGCTGGGGTGAGGGGTGGATCTCAAGTCGAACAAGAATCCAGAAGCCTACCCCAACACCACCAACCGATTCGGCAACTCATTCCTCACATGCGTCACCGGCACATGCACCTTGAGCAACTCGCCACACGCCTCCACACACGTCACAAACCCCTGCAACGTCTGCCCCTGCTTCACCTGTTGGGTAAACGCCGCAACAATTCCATCCCAGTTCTTGTTGTCCAGCCGTTTCGAAATCCCTTCATCCACCAGAATTTCCACATAGCGTTCAGCCTCACAGACAAAGATCAGCATGCCGGTGCTGCCCACCGTGTGGTGCAGGTTCTGCTCCAGAAACTGCCGGCGCGCCAGGTTCGAGGCGCGCCAATGACGCACCGAGCGCGGGATCAGGTGCGTGGTGATTTTCGGAATCCGGAACACCAGGCACAGCACGATGAACGAGATCCATTGCACCAGCAGCAAGCTGTGCAGGGTCAGCCAGCCGGTCAGGTAATGCACGATTCCCGGCACGACCAGCGCCAGCAGGCTGGCCCAGAGCAGCGGGATGTACGCGTAGTCGTCGGCGCGGGCCGCGAGCACGGTCACCAGTTCGGCGTCGGTGTCACGCTCGACCCGGGCAATCGCCTCGGCAACTTTGCGTTGTTCGTGTTCAGTCAGTAATGCCATGTTTAAGAATGCCCGCTCGCTATTGTTGTGTGATCACCAGCCGCCCGAGGAACCGCCTCCCCCGAAACTGCCCCCGCCGCCGCTGAAGCCCCCGCCGCCACCGCCGCCACCAAAACCTCCACCGCCGAACCCGCCGCTCGAACCGCCTCGACCGCCGCCGCTGGGCAGAATCCCGAGCATCTGGCAGACAAACATCGTCAGGATGAACAGCATCACCAGAAACACGAAGATCCCCGGATGCCGTGAGACGAAGTCGCTTTCCTGATTGCCGCCCGAGTCATACACCGTGGACGGCTCATCCAGCGGATTGCCGCCCAGCACCACAAGCATTGCCGCGACCCCGTCGCTGATGCCCTTGCTGAAGTTGCCGGTCTTGAACGCCGGGGTGATCACCTGATTGATGATCACCGAGCTCTGCGCATCGGTCAGCCGGTCTTCCAGGCCATAACCGACTTCAATCCGCAGCTTGCGATCGTCACGCGCCACGATCAGCAAGGCGCCAGTGTTCTTGTCCTTCTGGCCGATGCCCCAGTAGCGCCCCAGTTGATAACCGAAGTCCGCAATGTCGGTGCCCTGTAAATTCGGCAACGTGACCACCACCAACTGCTCGCCAGTGGCTTTTTCATGGGCCTGAAGCTGTTGCGTCAACTGCTCACGCACTGCTGGCTCGATCATCTGGGCGTTATCGACCACCCGTCCGGTCAGTTCCGGAAACTTCAACGCAGCCTGGGCCGTCAGGGTAAACACCCAGAGCAACAGCACCAGGCCAACTTTCAACACACGCATTGGCAACCTCATCCTTGGTGATGCTTCAAGCCCCTCGCGGCGCTTACTGGAACTTCACTTGAGGCGCTTTTTCCGCATCGGGGCTGGTAGCCTCGAAGGTTTCGCGGATCGGCAAATCGCTGTACATCACGCTGTGCCACAGGCGACCGGGGAACGTACGGATTTCCGTGTTGTATTTCTGCACGGCGAGGATGAAGTCGCGACGCGCCACGGCAATGCGGTTCTCGGTGCCTTCAAGTTGCGACTGCAACGCCAGGAAGTTCTGGTTGGCCTTGAGGTCCGGGTAACGCTCGGACACCACCATCAAACGGCTCAAGGCACCGGTCAACTGATCCTGGGCCTGCTGGAATTGCTTGAGTTTTTCCGGGTTATCCAGGGTTTTGGCATCGACCTGGATCGAAGTGGCCTTGGCCCGGGCTTCAATTACGGCGGTCAGGGTTTCTTCTTCGTGCTTGGCGTAGCCCTTGACGGTTTCCACCAGGTTGGGAATCAGGTCGGCGCGGCGCTGGTACTGGTTCTGCACCTGGCCCCAGGCAGCCTTGGCCTGTTCGTCGAGGGTCGGGATCGTGTTGATGCCGCAGCCAGCCAGCAGCGTGGTCAACAACATCAAGGCTGCAACCTGCAGGCTCGACCGATAGTGGTGTCGTACATTCATCTGGTTGACGCTCCCTTGCACATTCCGTTGAAAAACAACCTTCGAACTTTGAACCCGGCTCTTGGGGCATAATCTGCGGCCACCACTGGATTGCATCGAGCCAATGGGCTAAAAGATGCCCCAGCGCGAAAACACGCAGAAGTGTGCTGCATTTACCTGAACAACAATAGTCGCTCCCTAAATTTTGGCTGACCGGCGCGTATTCACTGCCGTTTAGGCTTTTGAGAAAACAATTCATGAAGAAGCTGTGTTTGCTGGGCCTGTTCGTCAGCCTGGCCAGTCATAACGTATTGGCCGCCACGACGCCCGCACCTTTGGAAAACAAGGACGCGTTCATCAGCAACCTGATGAAGCAGATGACCCTCGATGAAAAGATTGGCCAATTGCGCCTGATCAGCATCGGCCCGGAAATGCCGCGGGAGCTGATCCGCAAGGAAATCGCCGCCGGCAACATCGGTGGCACGTTCAACTCGATCACCCGCCCGGAAAACCGTCCGATGCAGGACGCGGCCATGCGCAGCCGGCTGAAGATCCCGATGTTCTTCGCCTATGACGTGATCCACGGCCACCGCACCATCTTCCCGATCCCTATTGCCCTGGCTTCGAGCTGGGACATGGACGCCATCGGCCTGTCCGGGCGCATCGCCGCCAAGGAAGCCGCGGCGGACAGCCTCGACATCACCTTCGCACCGATGGTCGACATCTCCCGCGACCCGCGCTGGGGCCGGACGTCCGAAGGCTTCGGTGAAGACACGTACCTGGTGTCGCGCATCGCCGGCGTGATGGTCAAAGCCTTCCAGGGCACGGGCGCGAACGCGGCCGACAGCATCATGGCCAGCGTCAAGCACTTTGCCCTGTACGGCGCAGTCGAGGGCGGTCGCGACTACAACGTCGTCGACATGAGCCCGGTCAAGATGTTCCAGGACTACCTGCCACCGTACCGCGCCGCCATCGACGCCGGTGCTGGCGGGGTAATGGTCGCGCTGAACTCGATCAACGGCGTGCCGGCCACCGCGAACACTTGGCTGATGAACGACCTGTTGCGCAAGCAATGGGGCTTCAAAGGCCTGGCCGTCAGCGACCACGGGGCGATTTTCGAGCTGATCAAACACGGCGTCGCCCGTGACGGTCGCGAAGCCGCGAAGCTGGCGATCAAGGCCGGCATCGACATGAGCATGAACGACACCCTGTACGGCAAAGAGCTGCCGGGGCTGTTGAAGGCAGGTGAGATCCAGCAAAGCGACATCGACAACGCCGTGCGTGAAGTGCTCGCCGCCAAGTACGACATGGGCCTGTTCAAGGACCCGTACCTGCGCATCGGCAAGGCTGAGGATGATCCGGCCGACACCTACGCCGAAAATCGCCTGCACCGCGCCGAGGCCCGCGATGTTGCGCGCCGCAGCATGGTTTTGCTGAAGAACCAGGGCGAAACCCTGCCGCTGAAGAAAACCGCGAAAATCGCCTTGGTTGGTCCGCTGGCCAAGGCACCGATCGACATGATGGGCAGCTGGGCCGCCGCCGGCAAACCCGCGCAATCGGTGACCCTGTTCGACGGCATGACCACTGCACTGGGCGCGCAATCGACGCTGATCTACGCCCGTGGCGCTAACATCACCAGCGACAAGAAGGTCCTGGATTACCTGAACTTCCTCAACTTCGACGCACCGGAAGTGGTGGATGATCCGCGTTCGGCCCAAGAGCTGATCGACGAAGCCGTGAAAGCCGCCAAGGATGCCGATGTGGTGGTGGCAGCGGTGGGCGAGTCCCGTGGCATGTCCCACGAATCGTCGAGCCGCACCGACCTGAACATCCCGGCCAACCAGCGCGATTTGATCAAGGCCCTGAAAGCCACCGGCAAACCGCTGGTGCTGGTGATGATGAACGGCCGTCCCCTGACGATTCTCGAAGAGAAGGAACAGGCCGACGCGATTCTGGAAACCTGGTTCAGCGGCACCGAAGGCGGCAACGCCATCGCCGATGTGCTGTTCGGCGACTACAATCCGTCGGGCAAATTGCCGATCACCTTCCCGCGCTCGGTAGGCCAGATTCCGACCTACTACAACCACCTGAGCATTGGCCGGCCATTCACGCCGGGCAAACCGGGCAACTACACCTCGCAGTATTTCGATGACACCACAGGTCCTCTGTTCCCGTTCGGTTTCGGCCTGAGCTACACCGATTTCAGTCTGAGCGACATGGCACTGTCGTCGACCACACTGAACAAAACCGGCAAGCTCGACGCCAGCGTCATGGTGAAAAACACCGGCAAGCGTGACGGCGAAACCGTGGTGCAGTTGTACATCCAGGACGTGACCGGCTCGATGATCCGTCCGCTCAAGGAACTGAAGAACTTCCAGAAAATCACGCTGAAGGCCGGCGAACAGAAAGTCGTGCACTTCACCATCACCGAGGATGACCTGAAGTTCTTCAACACCCAGCTCAAGTACGCGGCAGAACCGGGCAAGTTCAACGTGGAGATCGGCCTGGATTCCCAGGACGTGACGCAGCAGAGCTTTGAATTGCTGTAATTTTCAGGCAACACATAAAACCCTGTAGGAGTGAGCCTGCTCGCGATAGCGGTCTATCAGCTAGATCAATGCTGAATGACATGACGCCATCGCGAGCAGGCTCACTCCTACATTTTGTTTTGGGTGTGACGACTATCCCCGTCGATCCAGCAGATTCACCACCAGCCGATCCACCCATCCCCAAATCCTTTGCTTCACCCGCCGCCACAGCGGCCGGCGTTGCCATGCCTCCAGGCTGACTTCCTGGCTCTGCGCAAAGTCCCTCTCGAAACTTGCCGCCACCGCACGCGTCAGCCCCGGGTCCAACGCCTCTAGGTTGGCTTCCAGGTTGAAGCGCAGATTCCAGTGATCGAAATTGCACGAACCGATGCTCACCCAGTCGTCGATCAGGACCATTTTCAAATGCAGGAAACACGGCTGGTATTCGAAGATCTGCACCCCGGCCTTGAGCAATCGCGGGTAATAGCGGTGCCCGGCGTAGCGCACCGACGGGTGATCGGTGCGTGGCCCGGTCAGCAGCAGGCGCACATCGACACCTCGGACGGCTGCCCGGCGCAGTGAGCGACGGACTTTCCAGGTCGGCAGGAAATACGGCGTCGCCAGCCAGATCCGTTGCTGCCCGCTGTTCAGCGCACGGACCAGCGATTGCAGAATGTCCCGGTGCTGACGGGCGTCGGCGTACGCCACCCGGCCCATGCCCTCGCCCGTGGACGGCACGCGTGGCAGACGCGGCAAGCCGAAATGCGAAGCGGGTTTCCAGGCGCGCCGATGGCGGTTGGCGATCCATTGGCGGTCGAACAGCAACTGCCAGTCGATGACCAAGGGACCGGTGATTTCCACCATCACTTCGTGCCATTCGCTGGTGTCTTCGCCCGGTGTCCAGAATTCATCGGTCACCCCGGTGCCGCCCACCACGGCCAAGCTCTGATCGACCAGCAACAGCTTGCGGTGATCGCGGTAGAAGTTGCCCACCCAACGCCGCCAGCTCAGGCGATTGTAGAAACGCAGCTCCACACCCGCGGCCATCAAACGCTGACGCAAAGTCAGAGTGAACGCGAGGCTGCCGTAATCATCGAACAGGCAGCGCACGCGCACCCCACGTTCGGCAGCCAGGACCAACGCCTGAACCATCGCTTCGGCACAGGCACCCGCCTCCACCAGGTACAACTCCAGTTCGACCTGCTCTTCGGCGCGAGCAATCGCGACCAACATGCGGGGGAAGAACTGCGGACCGTCGATCAACAGTTCAAAACGGTTGCCTTCACGCCAGGGGAAAATCGCGCCGGCCATGTCAGCGCGCCGTGAAAATCAGTACCGCACCCACCGGCACCGACAGACTGATAGCCGACAAACCGGCGACCTTGCGCAAACTGTCCAGGCCGGGGGTCAAGTCGAAATCCGCGGCATTGATGATCAGCGGTTCGAGGGTCACCACCTGGAAGCGTCGGTCATCGAGACGGGTTGCCAGCAGTTCGGCGTTGTATTCATGTTGTTTGCCATGGAGGTTGACGGTCAGCGGCAGGCGCAATTCAAGTTGCGCGCCGGGCGCCAGATCGTTGATCGGGCGTAGATCAATCTGCGCGGTGATCAGTGCTTCGGGGAAAGTCTGGATTTCAAACAGCTCCTTGCGCATGCGTTCATCGCGCAGCGGGATGCCACTGTTGACCGAGTCCATCTCGACTTCCACCTCGGCCAGGCCTTTGGGATCGACCTTGCCGTGCAA
Source organism: Pseudomonas silensiensis (assembly GCF_050434865.1). Classification (NCBI taxonomy): domain Bacteria; kingdom Pseudomonadati; phylum Pseudomonadota; class Gammaproteobacteria; order Pseudomonadales; family Pseudomonadaceae; genus Pseudomonas; species Pseudomonas silensiensis. The sequence continues at coordinate 11,913 of NZ_JBNDJH010000011.1, read as the reverse complement.
CACCAGAAAGCGCTGCACTTCGGAGATATTGGTGTTTTTGGTGCTGATGAACGACAGCCGCGAGGACTCACCATCCAGATACCAATCGGCGTGGGCCGACAGCGTGGCACTGGCCAGCAGCAGGAAGGCGAGGGTTTTGCAGAGGAAGCGGTTGAACATAGAGACTCGTGGGGCAGATAAACCTGCACGAACCTAAACCGCCCCTGAGCCAATTGCAAACTTGTGTAGCAGCTGGCGAAGCCTGCGTTCGGCTGCGAAGCAGTCGTAAAACCGGGCACCGCGGTGTTTCAGTAAAAACGAGGTGGCAGGATTGGCGACTGCTTCGCAGCCGAACGCAGGCTTCGCCAGCTGCTACAAGGACAGTGGTGTTCAGGGATTCAGTCGGCAGCCTTGGCGTTCGCCGATCCATTGCGCGCTGTTGCTGCGGCCCATGCCGCTGACGGTAACGCGCTTGCTGGCGGCGTCATCAGTAAAGCCACTGGTCGGCAGCCACTGCTTCACATAGCCGTGGCAATACTCGGCCGGGTTGTTCATCACGTAACGGCACGAACAATATTCCTTGGCGGTATAGCTGCTGATGATGTCCGGGAACGCCCACAGCGCCACGCGCTCCTGCCAGATCCAGCCGAGCAAGGCGACCAGCAGGATCAACAACAGCGTGCTGAACGGTCGGCGACGAACAAAGCTGCGACGGTTCATGGCTGCCCCTTCGCGGCAAATGCCTTGAGCGCGAGTTTGAGCAAATCGTTGTGCCGGTAGCTGCCGTCACGGTCATCGCCGTAGCGCACGATCACCAGGCTTTCGCTGGGAATTACGTACATCGCCTGCCCCCAATGACCCAGCGCGGCGAAGGTATCGTCGGGGGCAGCGGGCCAGGGTTTTGCCGCGCCTTCCACCGCGCGGTTAAGCCACCAATGGCCGCCGGGCACGGCGTCGTCCTGATTGGCTTGATAGCGGGCGAACGGTTCGCGGTTGAAGGCAACCCAGTCTTTAGGCAGCAATTGCCGCTCGCCCCAACGGCCGTCGCGGGCCATCAACAGACCGACTCGCGCGAGGTCCCGGGCGGTGAGGTAGGCATAGGACGAAGCGACGAAGGTTCCTGTGGAATCGCTTTCCCAGACGGCGTGGCGAATCCCCAAGGGTTCGAACAGAGCAGTCCATGGATAGTCCGGATAGCGGGTCGGGCCGACGATGTTTTTCAGCGCGGCGGACAACAGATTGCTATCACCGCTGGAGTAACGGAATGCCTGACCGGGTTTGGCGTATTCACCGTGATCGGCGGTGAACGCAGCCATGTCCGGGTGACCACGGGTGTCATGAGTTTTCACTTCGATTGGAATTCTTTTCATTAAGAATGGAACCAGCCAACCACAGCCAGCCGTGTCGCGAAAACCTTGAACGCCAACATGGGCGCCGTTTGTGAAAGGTTTTATGTCGTGAAGTCGGGCCGTTGCTAGAAGAATTTCCGCGGTGCGGCGCTGAACAGCCCCACTCCGAAGCACACCTCCTACTTGGCAATACTCTTGGCTCCCCAGCTAGTATCTCTCAAACATTGAACGACCTCGGAGAAGCTGCCGACTCCGGCGCTGCGCACAACGCATTCGATACTGCTGAAGGTTTCCATAGACGCCACTATAAACTTGTGGCTTAGACGGCCTATTGCATTTACTACCTACCTTTCCTTCAATGGTCATTAGAAAATCAAACGGAATCACCAGAAAATAAAATGCGAAGGTTGAAACGAGGGACTCGGAGCCACAACACGCCCTTACTTGGGTTGGGCCGCCGGCATTGGAAATGGGGCTCTGGATTGTTATCAGTAGAGCTGGACTGATCGCACCAGATTAGAGCAAGAACGGTGAAAAGCCACCTAAGCCGCAGAGGCATAGATGGTCGGACTGACCGCCTTCAGCTCGGCTCCGATGGCCGCGATATCGCAAAAGAACAAGGAAGCGTTCACCTTCCACCGCTCGTTCATTGCATTGCATTGCTGTGGGTAAATTTGATCTCGCGAGCGGATGAAAAAGAGAAAGCGACCGGTGCTCCCCCCGTTCGTGAATGAAACCTATGTACAACCCCTCCCCATAAAGGGGAGCATAACAACACCTTTTTTCTCGATCGCCTTTTGTGATATCTCCTCGTCTAAAAGTCTCAGGAACCCCATTCAGCCTTTGACCACTCAGGGTGCGACTATCCACATTGGGTCCTCCTCATGCAGATTAATCGTCCACCAGCCATTGATACTCCCCCCCCCTCCGTTGCCACTCATACCGCTGCAGCCTCAAGCACGACTGAGGCAGCAGTCCCTCCGAGGGCCAGCTTAAAAAATCGCCTCACGCCGCGTACCGAGGATTATCTCTTACGTCTGCAAATGCATGGCACTCCGACGCAGCGGTTACTAGCCAAATCTGCCTCCTTTGGATTAATGAACGACCTATTCATGGCTAATCCGGCTCGGGATAAACCAGTGTCCCAGTTCGGTGTCGGGATGAGCCTTGATGGGTGCATAGGTATTTTGCTAGCCAACTTCATGCCGCATGACGACAAATTTGAGCTTGAGGCGTTAGCCTTTCGCGCAGAGCGCATTTTCGATAGTGAATCTATCAGTATGGAAAAGGTGATGCTGGAGCATGCGCGAGAGTTGCCAGAAGTTGAAGTCGACAAACATCCCAGCCAATCTACGGTCACTCCAATGCCAGCAAATTCGGAGCAGACGCCACAGGGCGATATCGCCGCTGAACGGAAGGCGATACATAAAGAACTCCAGCGCGTTAATGGCCAGACTATGCATCGGAAAATGGCAAGTATGCTTGCGGATAGGCGTGTCAATGACGGACGTTCCAGTAGCCGTCTGACTGCGCTGCCCACCGCCCATGCCTATCTCGTAAAAGGCAAGTTACGGCAGATGTTCGGCAAGAGCGCTGCATTACAACCACAGCGGACCACTATGTCGGCGAAGACATCTGCTACTTCCGCGCTTATCCCGCTCCGTGGTCCGCAGTATCAATTCAGCCATCAAGAATTCGCCGACTTTTTCGAGGACCATTGGCTCATGGATCCGAAAAACACTCGGCAAGTCGAGGCCGTCCGGAAGAAAAAGAACGCCTCTTCTTCCAAGGAGGATAAAGTTGTAAACCCGCCAAATTCGGGTATTTCACCGCAGTTAGAACTGCGACGCGGACAATTCACTGGTGACTATATAAAGGCAGAGTTGCAAAAGCGTCTGGATCAGGATTTGGCATCTTCTGCAACTAACCAGGCTCCAACGCTGCCGAATCGGCGAGCTGGAAGGGTTGTCGACAACGGCCTCCGGCAACAACTAGCAGAGCATCTGGAGACCGGCCGGGCGCCGAGTGCAAATGTAACCCCGACGCCGCCCTCGCAAAATCAAAGCAGAAAATAGTGATATCGCCATAGGTTCACTGCAGATGACCAAGTCCTTCGCCGGATCGTTAAAAGCATTTTTCCATAGCAAACTGTTGGTTTGAAGAAAGGCAAATCGAATACCCAGCCTCTCCCGAGACACAGCCTCGTCAAGCCTAGGCGCGAGAAATGCCTCTAGATCATCCGTAATCGCGAGATTGAATACGTAGTGTGACTTTTGAGGGGAGACCGCAGTGTTGAACTGTTCAAGTAAATCCGGACACCGGTTACGGTGTGTATGCCGCTTTTTGCTCCATAGCTATTGGCGACAAGTATTTGTTGTAGCTATGGAGCCTTTATCGCAGAGCGACTCGTTAGCGCCGTCATGGTTCTGTTTACCTGCTTCAGGACCTGAATGTTTGCGACCATTGTCACTAGGTCTATTACGGCAAAAAATCCAAAAAGGCATCGGGCAAAAGTCAGCTTCGGGACTATGCCTATTATCATCGCATTGGAACCGATGCCTACCGCTTTGAAGGCGCACATGTCTGTGTGAATCAGCAGATATAAATGACCGTCTAGATGCACTTGTGTGGCAGCAAGTTGTTGAACTGCTTGCCCACCCGGTAAGGCTAAAGAGTGAATATGAACGCAAGTTGGGTGCCCTCGTTGATCCGGATCTCGGTTTTAACGCCAGCGAGAGTTCAACTGAACCAGACAGAAGAGAAAAACGTATGCAAGATCGTACGCGCCGTAAGCGGGCCGCCTTTCGGCGCCCCGCAGCCGCTCTCCTCGACCACGCCATTGATCAGCGTTCCCGCATCCAGATACGTCCGAAGCAGCCGGATAACCGCCCGATCCACAATCCGCCTGCGTAAGCGATCAACCAAAATATCGTGATCGACCCGGTCGAAGAACTTCTCCAGATCAACATTTGTTCGCCTCCCAGGCTGTGATCACCGAGAAAGCACAGCCGATTTTCGGAGAGTTTATTTTGCGACAGAACACTAGTAATTGATTTTGGAGTCCCCACCGCCAGCGGTGGCAACGTCTGTTGGATCCAGCGGCTTTGGTGGTTTGAGTTTTGCCAGATCACTCGCCGCGCTAGCGCCTTGCAGCACATTGGCGGCAGTGTCAGCAGCCTTAAGTACCTGAGGTAATCTAGTGACCGCTGCAGCTATCAAAGGAAACATATTAACTCTCCATATTTTGATACTAAGCGTTAATGCCTAGTAAAGGTGAGTGACCCCTTCGGGCACTTCGGTTCCCTCCACTGGGCATTTATTTCGGCATCAATTGGAAATACGCCTGCCACTATGCGTTCGCTGCTCAACAGTCCCGCACCAGCGGTTTAATCTGTCGAGACTGAATGTGAATACCCCAACGTTGAGCGTTTTTCTACGGCATCGCCGGAAAAACAAGTTCACAGATAAATTCATGGAAGTGCTTGCGTTAAAGAGTCAAGCGGGGATGTTGGCCGCTGGCCCAAAGTGGTGATGTGTTCGTCAGGCAGAAAGGTAAGTTTTGCTGGGGCCCGCGCCAGGCTCCAAGCCTTGGCACAGGATCGATTCGAGGCTTTTTAACTGCATGCGCTCAGTGCCAGCGCACTCTGGCAGGCGGCTTCCAGGCTTATCGAAAACCTGACCCACGAGTCTCGCGGCTCGCTGCGCTTGAAGTTTGCCAAGCGCAGCGAGCAGTTGAATCCGCAGTAGGCCAGCTTGCTCGATGACCTGATCGAGACCGATATCGCCGCGATTGAAGATGAGCTTCACCCCTTACAAACCCCTCCGCCACCGACCGAGAAAAAGCAAAAGCCTAAACGCAATGCGTTGTCAGCAGAGTTTCCACGCACGTTGATCCATCACAACCGGGACAACACTCACTGCCCAGGTGGCTGCGCACTCAACGTCAGCGAGAAGCTGGACTATTCGCCCGGCGTGTTTAGTATCGAACGTCATGTCGGGGGCAAATGGGTCGGTGATGACTGCGAAACGCTGATCCATTTACGCGGCTGAATACGGCAAGAAAAAGCGGTTCCGGTGATGAAGACCCTACACGCCTGAATGATCGCCAAGGCGATCTTGTGCGTGCTCGACTATTGGCAGAGCGCTGGATTACAGCTTAACTCTGGGCAGCGCGGTCGCGCTACCTCGATGACGGGGCCATACCAATTGATAATAATGAGTGCGACAACCAGATCCGCCCGTGGACACCAGGGTGCAAGAACTGGCTCTTCGCAGGTTCGCTGCGCAGCGGCAAACGGGCGGCCGCGATCATGAGCTTGATCCAGTCTGCGCGGCTGAATGGTCATGATCCGTATGCCTATCTCCTTAGGCAGATTGAAGCCAAAGCAAATGCAGGCCTTGCAATGCGCGCAGGCGCTTGAGAAAGGTTTCGTGCTATAGGAATTGCCCAAGTCGTAGTAGAGATACGACTCACTGTCCTGCCGGGCGATGACGTCATGGTCGATCTATAGTGAAATCATGGGGGACATATGGGTAGCGGCTCGCGCTCATCGCGACGGGCCCACACTGTCTGCAAATGGCGAATGGTCATTATTGTTTCAACTGAACTGTCAACTTGAAGTCTTAGACCCTGTTCCGTCCATGCGCACCGATGAATTAGCTTGCTGCTGTGGCATAGCCGCGAGGATGTATAGCTAGTGAGTGTACGTCCGTTCAAGTCATGCGCTTCATCGACGAACATGACGATGGGTTTCTTTCCCTTCAAAATCATCTCTTGAAGCTGTCGGTCGCGGCGCTCGATCTTCTTAGGTATCTGCACCTGTTTTTCAGACGATAAGTCGTAATAAAGGGCCTCGATCAACGTGGCCAGCTTGATATTGTGCTTATCCACGGCGACAGACTTGGAGACGATCACTTTCTTGTCGTCTTGCAGCATTTTGGTCAACCTGCGTAACAGCACAGTCTTACCGCTACCGATCACACCACAAATAGCGACCAGGCGACCTTCCATTACGGCACCGCGAACGTCCTTGATCAGATCCTTGTGGTGCTCCGTCTCGTAGTAACCTGACTGCTTGAATGGCACCGCCAACCCGAAATGCTGCATCACCTCAGCTCGCATGTTGAGACCCCTTTTTATTTTTATGTCGGAAGTTCTCACGCACGCGCGCTAGAACAAGGCTGCGCGTCAGCGTTTCGGCCAGCATCTGGTCGATGAATGTTTTGTCTTCAACCGTAAGCTTGGCCAGTGGTTTAGCCAACTCTTCGGCGATGGCTAATTTGGCCGCGATCACCGTCGGATAGTGATACTCGTGTGCGTGCGGGTCGAACGGCTGACGAGGAATACTTGCCGCCGATGTGGGAGCATCCGTCAAGCGCACGTCGGTGCCTGATAGGGCGGCAATCGGCAGTCCAAGTTGGTCAGCCAGCAAGCGAATACGGTCTGCGCGCTCATCCGCCTTGGTTCGTTTGACGGCCCGATAGCGGCGCAGCGGAATAGGGCCGTTTACCGGATAGTAGGGGCCGAAGCGCTCGCCCTCATACTCGGCGTACAACTCATTGTCGAACAGGCCCCACAGCAGAATCGCATGGTCGCCGGCCATGCCCGGATCAAGCTCATATTGCGTACCATCGATGGTGATACGTGCATCGATACCGACCTTGCGCCGCTCAAGCTCGCGCGCGAAGCGACAAAATTGCTCCCAAGTACACATCTCGCGCAAGCCATCGTCTGGCAGCATAGCGAGCCAGTCCGCCATGCGAGTGCGCGACTCTGAACGATGACGCTGCTGATTGTAGGTATGCACCAGATAGTGCGACAGCCATTCGTTCGCCTGCTGCTCAGTTTCCGGCTTGTGAAAGTGGTACAGAGTCTCGTGGGCTTCCTTGACCGTGCGAAACGGACGTTCGACCTTGCCCTTGGATCGAGCCGTTGTTCGCGTGCCGTCCTTGCCGGCAGGAAGATGTGTCTGCCATTCAATCGCGAGTGCTTGCATCACGTTCTGGAAAACGCGGGATGTAGCGACAGGGCCATTGTCTAGATAGATCATGTTAGGTCGACCCTAAAACGGGTTCTGCGCGTCGGCCTTGGGGGGTCATGGCATTGAACAGGAAACGCAGTGCTGTTTCCGCATCTTCACCGTAGATGCAGTGGTACTCCTGGTAAGCGGTACCACTTCGGTCATCAACCACACTGAAAATCGCCAGTGTAGGCTCGCCCTTGCTGGGGTCGATCCAGTTTGGCTTGTCGATGCGTTTGAGGTCGGACGGAGATATGTCGAACTGCCAGCAATCGTTGCTATGCTCAGCTTGGAAACGCACGGCAGCGGGCTCGCGCGTCAAATGTGAATGGTCCAAGTGCCAGCGGTCGAGATAACGATTGACGGTCGGCTTGGTCAACAGCCCCTTGGGCGCCTTTATTAAGCCTTGTTTCGTCTCGACGCCAAAATTCTCCAGCAACTTGATCGCGTTGGGTGTGGAAAGGTGGCGATTGTTCTTGTTGGTGGTGCGCAGTTTCAAGGCCGCGACTAGATCGCAGTAACGCTCTAATTCGGCTTGTGGAAGTACGCGCGGTTTGCCGTGGTCAGCGCGGTGTACCGAGTGTGGTTTTTTGAAGGCATATAATGCGCGATAAACAGTGGTGGACGACACACCGTATAGTTCGGCAACGGCCTGTACCTGCCTGGCGCGCTCAGGGCTTTTGCGTGGCAAACGATCAAGCCGCTGTCGCAGTTGCAACAGCGAATCTGTGGGGATTTGCTTATGCCGCGCGAACGGCATCGCTATCAGCCTTCGCGAGGTAGTTGTACAGCGTCTCGCGGCTAATGCCAAAATCGCGTGCAACCTGCACCTTAGTTTCTCCGGAGGCTACCCGCTGACGCAGTTCCGCGATCCGCTCCGGGGATAGTGATTTCTTCCGGCCCCGGTAGACACCGCGCTGCTTAGCTAGCGCTATGCCTTCACGCTGTCGCTCGCGGATCAAAGCTCGCTCGAATTCTGCGAAGGCTCCCATCACAGAAAGCATCAGCGTGGCCATTGGCGAATCATCGCCAATAAACGTCAATGCTTCTTTAACAAACTCGATGCGAATTCCGCGCTTGACCAACTTTTGGACAATACCGCGCAAGTCGTCGAGGTTACGCGCCAAACGATCCATGCTGTGCACGACTACGGTATCGCCCTCGCGGACAAATGCGAGTAATGCGTCGAGTTGGAGCCGCTGGATATCCTTACCCGACGCCTTGTCGATGAAAGTACGATCAACCTGAACATGCTCCAGCTGACGTTGAGTATTCTGCTCTAACGTACTGACCCGAATGTAGCCGACGCGTTGCCCTTGCATCTTTCTCTTACCTCAACTTTGTCAAGTTGACATCTTAGACCCTGCTCCATCCGTGTCAATCAATAGAGATACCCACCTTAAATTGGCGTTATTTGCCAGTGTGGCTGACTGTCAATCTGGGGTGTACCCATATGGAACAGTACAGGCGGCCGCTCACTTGCAATTAGTCTTGGTCGGCCGTGTTGGATTGCAGGTCGAAGCGGATAAATGCAAGTTCATTCGCCATTAACCCCGGTTCGCAGGCCGGATAGGCGCAATTAATTCCGGTCGAAAAACGCGCTAATTGCAGGTCGGCGTGTTTATGAATGCAGGTCGCTACAATTATCGATTCCCTTGCTCATCATCTGGTGAGGGAGACCGGGAATCATACCCGTCAGGCCCTGGAGATGCGACGGGCGGCCCTTGATAGGTAGCAGGCGGATTTTTAAATGGTGGATATTGAAAAGTGCCCTCAGGAGACGATGGGATGTCCGGGGAGTCGGGAGGCACCGGATGCCCGTGAGGGTTGGGTAGCGCAATATAGTGGCGTGGCGGGAAAGCACCGTTGAACTGCAGAATGTCCATCTCAGGCTTTCCTGCCACGTCAGGGACCTTTACAAAACTTTGAAGATGCGGCAGCTGTCGAGCTGTCGCTTGATCCCTAAGGGATGGTTCCCATGCTGTATGCGGGCCGGGTGGATGGCTGTGCCCCAAGGTGCGCCCGGACCGCTTTTCGGGATCGGGAAAATCGTCTAAACTGACATGCCCATGTTCTCCAACGGCAACTTCCCCTGCCTCCAAATTATTAGAACTGCCACTATAGTGGCTGACTTGTGCCTTCTCCTGAAATGTTGGATCTAGAGAGTAAGGGCGGTTAGGGTTTGATTCCACACCAGGAATCGATCTAAAGTTGTTAATTCCATCTCGTAGGTCAGACGATTGATACTTATAACCATTGAACTTGCTATTTAAACTGTTCTCTCCATCACTTTCCTGCTGTGCCATTTCATTTATCTTACGACAGTAAGGGTCAGTGGGGTCAGTGGAAAGAACAGGATTTTGTGGGTGTCGTTGTAGGGGCCATGAGTGGGGGTTTGGTTGGACCAATAGGGCAGGCTCGTAGTTAATAAAGTTGCCGTTAACAGTAGGCCTCAGCACATTGTCGGATGTCTCAATAATTGGCTGCCGCCTCACTGAGAAGCGTAGCCCCGTAGACGATGGATCAAGGGCAGCCTGGGACAACGACGTTTTTTGTGAGGGATTGCCCGGTTTGATCAGTGCGCCTGTCGCATCCGTACGTGCCGCGCGTTGTGGCTCTGGTGGCTCTGGTGGCGCTGTCGTTGAAGTCGAAGTTGAAATGGGGGCGACTGCCGAGGGTGGCTGGTCTGGCACAACCGCGTGTGGCGGCGGGCTGGCTGAGGAAATACGCATCGGTTATAGAGTCCTTACGGTACAGCGGACGGCCAGGCACACCGAGCTTGGGAGAGTCCGTGAGTTGACTCACGGCCTTGTGTCGAGAGTATTGAGTGGTCTGAGAGCGATTCGAGTTCCGGACACGAAAATACAATAATTGAGTTGTCCGGAATCGAGAGAATGTAATTAGTTTTTTGTAAAAAGTCTTGGCAGGAGACTGCCTACCTCTAGCGGCTCGCGTTTGAAAACACGCTGGCCGGCATTCCACTGTTAGGCAAAACCGCCATCCGCCATTTGCAGATAGCGTGAGCCCGTCGCAATGAAATGCGAGCCCGCGCCGTCGAATGCGAGCTCATTTGCAATTAATGTGAGCCGGCGGCTTTCGCTGGTTGCAGTTAATGTGAGCCAGAAATGCCGATGAATGCGAGCCAGCGTGTTTTCAAACGCGAGCCGCTACAGGTAGCGCCCCAGGTCAGATGGCGACTAACACTGATGTCGTGCGGTACCGATGACTTGGCCTGATTGGCGAGTGGGAAACGAAACAAGGGCGGGCTTGCCGCCCTCTTTTGGCGACGTTGCCTTCCTGTCTTTTAGTTTAGGAATGCCGTCCTCATTCTTCGAACCGAAGGCGCTGGGTCATATCGCCCGCGCCATGACCTTGTGTGTGCTATCACTGGTTTGGCCCGGGAAAAGAGGGTTCCCCAGAAGCAGGCCCTTGCTTTCTTGCACTGCGAATCTCCTCGACACGGACACCTAGCTGCGCCGCCAAAGCTAGTTCCTGAGCCTGAAGCGTTGCAAGATCAGCAGCCGTGGCCGTCGGACCTAATTCCCGAACGACTTGGGCGGCTATCATTGCGCGGTTGTAATCCGTGGCGCTGGCGTCGGGACCGAACATGGCCTTCGCGAGTTTGTCTTTGTTCGCGCGAGAGTAATCGTTGGCGGTGGCGTCGGGACCGGACCTGGCCTGCGCGAGTTTGTCTTTGTTCGCGCGGTCGTAATCCCTGGCGGTGGCGTCGGGACCGAACCTGGCCTTCGCGAGTTTTTCTTTGTTCGTGCGGGAGTAATCCTTGGCGGTGGCGTCGGGACCGAGCCTGGCCTTCGCGAGTTTGTCTTTGTTCGCACGGTCGTAATCGGCGACGGTGGCGTCGGGACCGAGCCTGGACTTCGCGAGTTTGTCTCTGTTCGCGCGGTCGTAATCGGCGACGGTGGCGTCGGGACCGAGCCTGGCCTTCGCGAGTTTGTCTTTGTTCGCGCGGTCGTAATCGGCGACGGTGGCGTCGGGACCGAGCCTGGCCTTCGCGAGTTCGTCTTTTTTCGCGCGAGAGTAATCGGCGGGGGTGGCGTCGGGACCGAACATGGCCTTCGCGAGTTTGTCTTTGGTCGCCCGGGCGTAATCGGCGGCGGTGGCGTCGGGACCGAACATGGCCTTCGCGCGTTTTTCGCTTTTCGCGCGGGAGTAATCGGCGGCGGTGGCCTCGGGACCGAGCCTGGCCTTCGCGAGTTTGTCTTTGTTCGCGCGCTCGTAATCGGCGACGGTGGCGTTGGGACCGAGCCTGGTCTTCGCGAGTTTGTCTTTGCTCGCGCTGAATTTCTCAGATAATACTTTTGGATATGGCGTAACTCCAGCGGAGGCATTCGCGTAGAAAGCAGCGGCCGCTTGTTGATCAATGGGTGTCTTTCCGGGCTGGGCATTGATCGCTGCGACACCCTCTTTAAATCGTTGATTTACCGCCGGACTATTTTTCCCTACTTTACCTTTTTGCGCATGGAGTATGGTGTTATTAACCAGTTGCTCCAGCGATTGCTTTCGTTCAAGGGGAATCCCCTGAATCTGTGTGCCCCCCAGTTGGG